>JBGTLW010000029.1:0-9398 GCA_041743835.1 Phycisphaeraceae bacterium
GCGCCAGTCGCCCTGGAGTTGCCATTGCGTGAGGTTGGCGAGGTCCAGCCCCGCGACCTGCCCCGGCCGCGGCTGGTTGTGCGGCTGTGACAGCGGCACCGACCCGTTCACGGGCACGACGCGGCGCTCGCCCACAGGCACCCGCCGCAGGTCGATGCTGAAGTCCGACTGCGTGCCATCCGCATCGGTCAACACCAGCCGCAGCCGGCGCAACTCGCTATTGGGGTGCAGTGTGAGCAGCACCGAGGGCGTGTCGTTGGCCCGGGCGCTTAGGTCGAATGTGCCGTTGAATCCCAGCCCACCCTTGGCGTTCGGAGCCGTGACGCGGTGTCGGCCGTGCTCCGTGGTCACCGCCTTCTCCCAGGAGCCATACTTGAAGCCCGGCTTCGCGTGGTCCAGCAATGTGGGCGGAGGTTTCTCACCATCCACAACGCGGCTGGTGTCCTTCGCACCGCTGGATAGCGCGACGCACGCAAGCAGTGCCAGCAGGATGAAGTGATGTGTTCTCATCTCAAGTCGCGTCGGGGTGGGTCGCGGGTGCGGGCGCGCGTTGCCAGCGTACCGCGCGGGGTGGGGGGGGGGTGCTTGGGAACGGTGAGCGGGTTCCCGGCCGCGGATGGTTAGAAGGTGATGTCTTCGTACCCCGCGTGCGTTCCGCCGCCGGTCCGCACCCACCCTCGGACAAAGCCCCGGTCTTTGAGGGTTGGGCCTTGGTGGCGCTCGACGTGGCCATCCCAATGGACCATGTTGCCCGCCTGGCCGTGGCGCAGGCCCGCGCCGCCGAAGGCATTGGGTGTGCGATTGAGGGAGTACCACTGCCCGAGATTCGCGCCGCCGTTGGCGTGGCCGAAGCTGTCGCCGTGGCTCACCCAATGTGTGGGCTTGGCGATGGCTTCGAGGATGCGGTACTCGTACCACTCGGTCGCGGCCGGGTTGGCGTCCTGGTAGCGCTGCATCCGTTTCTTGGGGTAGGCGCCGTATGGGTTGTTGGCTGCGATCGGCCCCGTACCCACCTGCGGGACGCCGTTGACATCGGTCCCGGTGAACCCGGTGTGCGTGTCGGTCTGGCTGCCATACACGCGGTTGGCCGCCCAACTCGCGGGCAACTCAGACGGGCACAGGGCCGCGTTGGATCGATCGGTCCAGTAGCCGCCCGGCGAGATCACTTCGTCCCAGCCCCGGCTGGCGGTGTAGTGGAACGCCCACTGGCGGTGGTCCGCAGCATAGGTGTTGATTGCGATGCCGACCTGCCGCAGGTTCGACCCGCAGGCTGTGGCCCGCGCCGCCTCCCGCGCGGATTGGAGGGCAGGCAGAAGGACGGCGATCAGTAACGCGATGATGCTGATGACGACCAGGAGTTCGATGAGGGTAAAGGCCGAGGGAAAGCAATCCCTCGGCTTTGTGTGGCGTGAATGATCGTGGCTCGCCATGTTGCCTCGCGTGTCGATGGAGCAGATGCGTGCGGGATGCTTACGGAGGGCGGTTCCAACGTTTTAGCGACGACGGCGACCGAGGATGCACAGCCCGCCCAGTGCCATGAGCGCGAGGCTGGCGGGCTCGGGGACCTGCGTGAGCGTTACGCTGGTGATATCGAAGAATGTGCCGCCGCCGCTGGTCAGCGCGGTGGTTGCGATCTGGAACCCGACGTGGGCGTAGTTGGTGTCAACGTGCGACCATTCCAGCGTGATGGTGCCGGTGCCCGACACGGTGGGCGTGCTCTGCGCGAGGATCACCCAGTTGCTCCCGGGAGTTATTGAGTCAGTCCGCATGCGTGCCGTGCCCCCGCCACCGAACGTGGTCTCCGCTCCGTAGATCGCGATGGCCAGCGTGATTGATTCGAAGTCCGTGTTGTAGGTGATGTCGAGTTTGAGGTCGTCGGTCACCCCGCCGGTCGGCGTGAGGCCGTAGGTCAAACCGGTGTATCCACTGGGTGACGCGGCCGAGCGTCGCACGGCATCGGTCGGGTCATTCCATGAGTACCGGCTTGTGCTGCTGGCATACCACGTGTTCACGTTAACCACCGTGGTGTTTGAGACTAGGCCCGGATCGGTATCGAAATCCTCACTGAGCAGCACGGTGGACGCCGAGGCGGGGATAGTCAGCAGCGCAACGGCTACGAGGGCGGCGAGTGTGGTCGTGTGATTCAATCGCATGTTGAGTCCTCCCAAATAGGGTGATTCCGGGCACAGGTGACGCGGCCGCGACGACGGTGACATATGCGGCATGACCCAAGCATAATCAACCCAATCGCCCGAGTCAAGCGAAACGGTTCGCTAATTTGAGATTTTTTGCCACCGGCCAGAAATAGCGTCAATACGTGCCGATACACGCAAATATGTCGCGGGTGTTGCCAGGGTCGGGTCCGCGCGGTATTCTCATTTAGCGAAATATTTCTCTGCCCCATTCGCTGCCGCCGCCCCAACCCCGGAACCCCGCGTATGGCCACCCTCACCCAAGTCGCCCACAAAGCCGGGGTTAGCGTGTCCACCGCCAGCGTGGTGCTAAACCCCGGCAGCAAGTCCAAGTTCGTCAGCGATGACCGGGCCGCGAAGGTCCGTGATGCCGCCCGCGAGCTCGGCTACGTCGTCAACTACCACGCGCGGTCGCTGAACCTGGGGTTGAGTCGGACCATCGGCCTGCCGCTGCAGATCGGCGGACACGTCTGGCACGAACGCTCGCGCCTCGGCAATGCCTACTTCACCAACCTCGTCGGTGCGGCCGAGCTCACCCTCACCGAGCGCGGCTTCGCCACCACTGTCATCGGACCCCGCAACCACGAGGACTCGGTACTCGACCGAGCCCAGCGGGCCATCAGCCAACGACGGATCGACGGACTCATCATCCCCGGCGTACTCCCCGCGGTGGTCGGACACCCGCTGCTCTCGCGGTTCACCGGCACACCCGTGGTCGCCATCGAATACCGCGAGCCGACCGACGTGCCGGTCATCGACTGGGACGAGGCGGCGGGTCTGCGGCTGATCATCGACCACCTGCTTACGCTGGGCCACCGACGGATCCTCTGGCTCGGCCGCGAAAACGCGAGCAACCCCGCGACGGTCGGCCACCGCGAAGCGCTTTTCCTCAAAGCCTGCGCGGCCGGGGGGGTCGTGCCTACCACATTGACTTACAACCGGCGGCAAGACACCCCGTCAGATGCGCGACGCATCTCGCCAACCGAGCTCGAGTCCGACCGAGCGGCAGAAGTGCTGGCCCGAGAGCTTGCACAGCACGCCGCCCCCCGGTTCACCGCCATCGTCGCGTTCAATGATGCGGCAGCCATCGGGGCCTGCCGTGCGTGTCAGCGCGCGGGCCTGAGCGTCCCCAGCGATGTCTCGGTCGTCGGCATCGACGACCAGCACGCCCCGATGATGGTCCCCAAACTCACCTCGCTGGACCACATGCTCCATGAGATGGGCCATCGCGCCGCGCAGGTCCTGCTCGACATGGTGGTCGAGCGTGAAGAGCCCGAACGGTTCCGCGGCTTCCGAGAGTTGATTTCGCCCGTGCTTGTCGCCCGCGAGAGCACCGGACCGGCCAAAACCCCGTGACTCAGCAACGCACACCCCCGCTCAATGTCCTGTGGATCACCTGCGATGAGATGCGCGCGTCGGCGGTCAGCGCCTACGGCAACCGCTTCACCTCGATGCCCGCCGCCGAAAGGATGGCGCGGGAGGGCGTGCTTTTCGAGCACGCCTACGTGCAGATGCCCAAGTGCGTGCCGTCGCGGTGCAGCATGATGACGGGGCGGTACCCGCATTGTGACGGGTTCCGCACGCTGCTGGGCCGGGCCGGGGCGGCGCCCGGGCCGCGTGGCGAGCGCAACAACATGCTCGCGTTGGACGAGGGGACGCCCAACCTCATTCCTCTGATACGGGCCGCGGGCTACCGCACCGCCCTGCTGGGCAAGAACCACCTGGTCGATTGGCACCTGCACCGCGAATGGTTTGATGCGACACCGGGCTGGGATTATGACAAGCCCCCGCACCTGCCCGGCCGGGTCACGCCACGGATGCGTGAACTGGGCTTGGAATACGCGGGCATGATCGACCCGGCCTTCGACCCTGCGAGGCATCAGGACGCGGTGACCGCGGCCGAGGCCATCGTCTTCATGCGCGACAGCCGGGACCAAGGCCGGCCGTTCTTCGCGCTGGTCGATATGGCGAAGCCGCACCCGACCTACGAGGACTTCCCGCAGACCCCCACCGCGCACCGGGCACTGGGTGATTTCCCCGTGCCTCCGGCCAAGCCCATCGATCAGGCGCCTAGCGTTGAACGGCTGCTGCGCACCAGCATGGGGTACGAATCGCTGGATGACGATGAGCGGCGGGCGCTGGTCCGCAGCTACCACAGCATGTGTGAGTTTGCGGACCAGCAGGTGGAACGCGTGCTCGCGGCGCTCGATGAGCTTGGGTTACGCGAGCAGACGCTTGTGATCTATGGCTCTGACCACGGCGACTTCGCGGGCAACCACAACTGCTACGAGAAGTGGGACACGATCTTCTACGACTGCCTGGTGCGGGTTCCGCTGCTTATCCGTCTGCCGGGCGTGGCGCGGGCGGGTGTCGCGTGCCCTGCGATGGTCGAGCTGATCGATCTAGCGCCCACGGTGCTGGAACTGCTCGGCCAACCCGTGCCCCGCTGGATGCACGGCCGAAGCCTCGCGCCGCTGCTGCGTGGGCAGACCGTGGACCACCGCGATGCGGTGTTCTGCCAAGGCGGGGTCGAAGCATCGCTGACGCGCAGGCCCTGGCGTCCCGAGGTGCCCAGCAACAAGCAGCGTGTGCTGCTCGAACACCCCGAGTCGATGGTCCGCGCCCGGATGGTGCGTGACTCTCGGTACAAGTTCATCTACCGGCTGGTGGGTGATTGCGAGCTGTATGACACGCTGGCCGACCCCGATGAGCTAAGCAACCTCATCGCCGACCCCACGCAACGCGAACGCATCAGCCACATGAAGGATCGGCTGCTGCGTTTCATGGTCGAGTTTGAAACCGATCTGCCCGAAGTTGAAAACCTGATTGCCTGAACTCCTGCAAGGCCTGTCCGCGCCAGAGCAAAGTCAGACAGAGGCACGATGAACATGACTGCGCCAATGACATCGCGTGCTCTGCTGGTGACGGCTGTGGACAGGGTTGGGCTGACAGGTTTCGATGTGCCGCAGCCGGCGCCGGGGCAGTTGCTGGTTCGTGCGGCTTACACGGGCATCAGCCCCGGCACGGAGCTGCGTGGCATGGCGGGGAAACAGGTCGGCGGCAAGGCCTTCCCCTTCGTCCCCGGCTATCAATGCGCGGGCCGGGTCGTGGCGGCGGGTGAGGGCGTCACGATGATGCCGGGCACGGCGGTGTTCTGCACCGGCAGCACCCACACCGGGCCACACAACCGGCAGTGGGGAGGGCACGTCGAGCTGGCGCTGGTCGCCGCCGAGCGCGCGGTGGTGCTAGGCGGTGCGGTCGATCTGGTGGAGGCTTCGATCCTCAAGCTCGCGGCGATCGCGTTGCGCGGGCTACGGCTTGCAGACCCCAAGCCCGGCCAGTGTGTGGCGGTCGTCGGGCTGGGCGCGTTGGGGCAGATATGCGCCCGGCTGTATCAGGCGATGGGCTGCCGTGTGGTTGGCATGGACCTCAATCCAGCACGCGTGGCGCTGGCCAGCCGGGCGGGGGCGACATCCTTGGTGGTGCAAGGCTCGCTCGGCGAGACGCTCCGCGGCGAGATGCCCGAGGGCGCGGATATCGTCGTGGATGTCACCGGCTCACCTCGTGTGCTGGAGCAGTCGGTCGCGCTGGTCCGCGATTTGCCATGGGCCGACGACCGCGGGGCTGGGGGCAAGCTGGTGATCCAAGGCAGTTACGCCAGTGCCCCCGTCTTTGATTTTGCGACGGCTTTTAGCAGGGAGGCGACGATCCTCGTGCCGCGCGACCACCGCTGGGTTGACTTGGCCGATGCCGCGCAGATGTTAGCTGCGGGCAAGCTCGGCCTGCGTGACATCGTGACCGCTGTCCGCTCGCCCCGCGATGCGCAGGAGGTTTACGACCAGCTCCGTGATCCCCAGAGTGATGCCCTGACGTTTTGCTTTGACTGGTCGGGCCCGGAGGCGTGAGCGATTGCGGGGGTTTCGGTTATGGTGTGGGGTATGCAAGACGGTGCGCAAACGCGTGGTCGGGGAGAAGTCCGGCGGGAGGTCCGGGGGGATTTCCGGGGGGAGGTTCGGGGGCAGTTCCGGGGGGGGTCGCCGTTGACTGGGGTGCGGGGGTTGGTGTTGGGTTGGTGTTTGTGGCTGCTGGGTTCGTGGGGTTCGACGCTAAGTATCGCGGCGACGGTGCCCGCGGTGCGGTGGATGGTGTATGCGTCGATGCTGGGGATGCTGCTGATCTGGCCGACGTATCGGCTATGCCTTGGGCCGATGGCTTTGCGCTATCCCGGCCAGCCCCCGACGCTGGGCGCTGATGCCCGCGCGGTGCTGCTGGATTGGTTGGCGCTCAATGCGGTGTTGCAGGCGGTGCTCTGGCCATTGAAGCTGAGCGCGGATTGGACGCCGGGGCAGACGCTGTGGCTTGTGGGTGCGATGGCGGGTTGGTCGCTGGTGACGGGTGTGGTGATCGTCCTGGGCCGGGCCGGCGGGTCGCTTCGGCGGTTCTTGGCGATGTTGGCCTGTGTGTTGCTGGTGTTCGGCGAGCCGATCGTCTCGGCGGTCTGGGGCCTCGCCACGCCGGGGCAGCTAAGCCCGATCGGACCCATCTGGGTGCTGACGCAGCCGCCGACGCTGTTCGAATCGGTCCGCCAGATTGACCTTGTCACGATGGTTTTGACCGTGGGTGTGGCGGGTGTGGTGGGCTGGGCGATGGTGGGATTGTGGATTTTGCTGGCACCCCGGGTGCCGGTAGGTCGATAAGGTGTGATACGATAGCCCGCCCGCCCGGCATTCCGTGGCGGCCCCACGCCCGGTGGGCGGGGCATTGGGTACACATTGGCTCGGCCGACCCGCGTGTCGGCCCTGTAGGGAGTTGCAGCATTGGATTTCATCACCTCAGCCGAGAAGAAGAAGCTTTCCGAGAAGCTACACGAGCTGGTCGGGCGTCGGGCGGACATCACCACCCGCATCGCCGAGGCCCGCGCTCTGGGCGACCTCAAGGAGAATGCCGAGTACCACGCGGCCCGCGAGGACCAGGGCATGAACGAGGCGGAGATCCGCCGGATCGAAGAGCGGATCGCCAAGGCCCAGGTCGCCGATGACGTGGACAAGCCAGACGACATGGTGTTTTTAGGCAGCGTGGTGAAGCTGCGCGACACCGATGACGACAGCGAAGACCTCTACAAGCTGGTAGGCGAGGCCACGGGCGGCTTCGATGCCGACGAAATCGAGGTCACCGCCAGCAGCCCGATGGGTGAGGCGCTCATGAAAGCCCGCGTGGGCGAGACGGTGAAGGTGGACCTGCCACGGGGCGTCAAACGATTTCAAGTTGTCGCGATCCAGTAGGCCTGCTCACGCGTCTACAATAACACAGGCCCCGCAACCCCCGGAAGTTCCCCCGGAAGTTCCCCCCCGGAAGTTCGCCCGGAAGTTCGCCCGGATGCTGCCGGGAAGCCCACTGGAAGGACCGACACGATGCTAAACCACATGCCAACCCGATCCGCCCTGCTCGTCGGTGCTGCTGCGCTGTCGTTGACGATGGCGGCCGCGCCCGCCCTTGCGCAGGAACAGGTCAACCAAGGCAACGCGCTGGATGCAAACCAACAGGTCGGTACCGGCGGGGTGAACTCCGCGACCGGGCAGGTCGATTACTCCGCACGCAACAACCTCGTCACAGGCAACGTCGGGGGAGGCCGCGCGTTCCAAGGCACCATCAACTACCGCGCGCCCGGTGAGTTCCAAGGCAACCTCGGGTCAAACTCGCTGTTCCCCTTCCGTGCCAACTCACTCTCGTCAAGCCCGCTCATCTCCGGCAGCAACGACGCATTCATCAGAAACCAAAGCTCCGCAGGGCAGGGAACAGTGTCCGTCTATCGCGGGTTCACCTCGCCCACCAGCACGACCGGCAGCGCGGGGCGCATGGTCGCGTTCGATGGCGGCGCGGGTGGCATCGTCACCGTGCCCCGGCTCAACAACACCGCGCCCATGAGCAGCTTCCTCGGCGGCGCAGCGGCCGGTAGAACCCAGGGCATCCAGGCCGACACCCTGGGCCAACCCATCCGCACCGGCACAGAGCCCACCTCACTGATCACCGCGTCGCCCCTGCTAGGCCTGCGCGTCATGCAGAACCCGTCCCCCCTCGCGCCGCCAGACCTGTCCCCGGACACGGTCAACGTCAATGCGGACGACCTGAACCCGGCCCCGAACCCCGAGGTCGCGGCACCGGGCACCGGGCAGGTGTCCGGGCTGATCGAGGCGAGAAGTGTCGGACAACCCCCTACCGTCCCCGGCGCCGTGCCGGGCACGACCGCAGACGCCGCGCCCCCGGGACTGATCATCGGGCAGCAGTTGCAGTCCATGGTCATGGCCAACCGCCCGTTCGAGACGACCGACCAGCGTGTGGAGCGGTTGCAGTCCATGATCTTTGACCGCAACCAGTCGCGCGTCGCCCGGCCGGGCAACGAGGTGTACCAGTCGCTGATCGCGCAGATGCGCGAGGGCACCGAGCAGCCGGCCGCCAAGCCCACCACGCTTGACGCTGGGCTCAGCGCGCCGGATGAGAAGAAGCTGGATGAGGCCGAGACCAAGGCCCGCGACGCGTTGCGTGAGGCGTACACGATCTACGGCCAACCCGGCGAGGCCACCACCCCACCCGCCGAGGGCGACGCTGCGGCACAAGACGAGGCGATGGAAGCGCTGCTGCGTCAGTTGCGTGCGAACATGCCGCGTGTGGAATCGCTGGCTGGGGAGTCGGCCCACCAGACCAACAAGCTGATGCAGATGGCTGAGGAAAGGCTGGCCGAAGGCAAGTACTTCGATGCCGAGGCGCTGTATCGCCAGGCCAATATCACCTCGCCCGAGAACCCGCTGACCCGCGTCGGGCTGATCCACGCGCAGATGGGCGCGGGCCTGATCCGCTCGGCGTCGTTCAACCTGCACAAGCTGTTCGAGGAGCACCCCGAGCTCATCAACGTGCGGTATGAGGCGGGTGTGTTGCCGCCCAAGGAGCGGCTGCGCTGGTTGCAGGGCGAGCTGCAGCGCATGATCGACTCGCAGCAGTACGGCCATGAGCCGGGCATCATGCTGGCGTACCTCGGCCATCAGACCGAATCCAAGCAGATGGTGCGTTACGGGCTGGCGGTGGCGGAGGCCAGCGCCCCGCGCGATGCCTTGCTCAAGGTGCTGCGGGGCATCTGGCTTGAAACGGAAACTGCGGCCCCGAAACCCGCCCCGCAAGCCAAGCCCGCCGCACAACCCGCGCCGACACAAA
>JBGTLW010000030.1:0-3966 GCA_041743835.1 Phycisphaeraceae bacterium
CACGCAGCTCACCTGGATGGATGCCGCGGCCGTGGCGCCGGGGTCGGGCGAGCTGCACATCTTCACGCCCCGGCCGGGCAAGTGCGTGGAGATCAACGCGCTGTGGTACAACGCGCTGACGGGCCTGAGCGAGACGCTGCCCGACCGCTTTGCCGCGGACGCCAAGCGTTTTGCGAAACTGGCGGGCAAGGTGAAGCGTGCTTTTACGCCGACGTTCTGGAACGCGGACGCTGGCTGCCTGTTCGATCATGTGTTCGCGGGGCACGATGGGCATGTGTACCGCGATGCGTCCATCCGGCCCAACCAGTGCCTGGCGGTGTCGCTGCCCCGCTCGCCGCTGGCGAAGACCAAGCAGCGCAGCGTGTTGCGTGTGGTGAAGGACAAGCTGCTGACGCCCGCGGGGCTGCGCACGCTGCCGACCGATGATGCGGAGTACCACCCGTGGTATGGCGGGGTCCAGTACGAGCGTGACGCGGCGTATCACCGCGGGACGATTTGGCCGTGGCTGATCGGTCCTTACGCGGAGGGCGTGCTTCGGGCTGGGGGTTTTGATGACGCGGCACGCCGTGAAGCTCGGGGGGCGATCGAGCCGTTGCTTGCGTTTTTGGCAGGGCCGGGGGTGGGTCAGTTGTACGAGGTTCACCAGGCCCAGCCGGTGGACGGGCAGCACCCGCCTCGCGGCTGCTTCGCGCAGGCGTGGTCTGTGGCGGAGGTGCTTCGCGTGTGGGCGATGTGCGGCGGGTGAGGTTTGATCGAGCGCAGCACGCGCTAGAAGCAACACAGATGAGCATGTCCGCGCCTTATCAGAGCCGACGCGTCCCCGCGCGGTCCGCGTCGCAGACGACGCGGCTCTGACCGAGCACACGCGCGTTCATTGCGTCGTCCGTATCACAGCGCCGTCATGCGCCACACCGCGCGGTAGAGGCCAGCCACTTCGTCGCGTGGCAGGGTGAGTGCTGTGAACGCGGGGTTGAGTGGTTGCAGGCGGATGAGCTCTTCGCCGTGCGCATCGGTCTCGAAGTAGACGCGTTTGATGGTGTTCTCGTGGTTCGGTTCGAGCCGGGCGAAGCAGTCGCAGCCGTCGGCCAGGTCCGCAAGGGGTGAGAACACGACGATGTCGCCGGGCTTGTAATCGGGCAGCATCGACTCGCCGGTAACGCGTGCGGCAAAGGCATCGGGGTCGCGCACGCCGGGGGCGAGCACATACTCATCCGCGACCTGCGCGGGGTAGTCCAGATCGGTGAACCCCGAGGGATACCCAGCCGCGACCTTGTTGATGAGCGGCACCCGGCCCACCGGGAACGTCGTTGCCTGCGGGTGCGGCCGTGCGTGTGGCTGTGGCTTGTCATCCGCGCGCGCGGTCGGCCGATCACCCATGGCTTGTTCGATGCGCTGGCGGAGTTCGCCGGAGCGGAAGAGCTGGTCGAGATCGACACCGCGCGCAGGCGGGGAGGGAAGCCCACGTTCGTCGGGGGTCGTGGCGCGGGGAAGCCCACGTTCGTCGAACGTGGGCTTCTGGGTTCTGGGGGATGTTCTGGGGGATGTTCCGGGGGATGTTCCGGGGGGGGCGTGTTGGGCTAACCAGCGTGCGAGTTCACGGCCGGCGGCCGCGCGGTCCTGCAACTGGGCCACCTCGCGTCGGACCGCGGCCGGGGTCTGCTCCCACGCCGCCGCCCGCATCACGACCTCGGGGTCGAGTTCGAGCACGCCCGCCAGTGCGTTCAAAAGTTTGGCTGAGGGCGGGTGCGCCACCCGGCCGGTCTCGATCATGGAGAGATAACTGACCGCCAACCCCGCCCGCCCCGCCACCGCCGCCAGCGTCAACCCCAACCCCACCCGCCGTTCACGCAGCAACCCCCCCACCCCCGACAACGCCTCACCATCACCCGCTTCAATCACCATTGAACACCTCGCCACAAGGCGTAAACCGCGAAGACGCAGAGAGCGCCAAGTCCATACATATTATGTATTTATATAATTTTTCTTACTCTGTGTCTCTGCGCCTCTGCGCCTCTGCGCCTCTGCGTCCTCCGCGTTACACATCCTATCGCCCCTAGATTAGATTTTCAATATATTTTGAAATAATCCTTGACCCGCCCGCGTTGGATGATAAGATACCAAACATAGACCTATCAAACAAGACCCTTCCTGTTCCGGAGTAGCCCCAATGACAGATCGGCCGAGCCCGGCCCAACGCGACCACGACCGCCGACTCGACCGCCGGCAGTGGGCCGAGCGAGTCCTCGAACACGCCCGACACCTCCCACTCCGAGACCGACTCCTACTCGAACAGCTCTACCGCCATGGCCTGAGCCTCACCCAAGTCGCCCAACTCCTGGGCAAGGACCGCAAGGCCGTCGCCAGACACGTCGCCAGACTACTCCGACGCATCCGCCAACCCGTCTTCCCCTTCGTCGCGCACCGGGCCGACCTCATCCCCCGAGACATCCGCACCGTCGCCCGGCTCACCGTCCTCGAAGACCACAGCCTCCGAGACACCGCGCAGATCACCGGCCGATCACTCCACCGGGTCCGACGCGACATGCAGACCCTCGCCGTCATCGCACGACTCCTCGCCTGACACCCCCATGCGAATCCACCTCCAACACCAACTCCAAACAGCCGTCACCCCCTCGCCCCGCGTCGCGGCAGTCGCAGCCATGCTCGGCCTCGGGCTCGACCACGCCCGAACCCTCCAACTCATCCCACCCATCACCCTCGACCTCCGCCCGCACCAGATCATCTTCATCACCGGGTCCAGCGGCGGGGGCAAGACGACCCTCCTCCGACTCATCCGCCAAGCGGTCGAACAACACAACGCCACACACCCGCACAGCCCGACCCCGGTGTGGGGCTTCGATGCGCTGGAGCCCCCGCCGGAGCGCCCGCTGGTCGATGCGATAGACAACCTGCCGCTGGACCAGACGCTGAAGCTCCTGAGCCGCGCGGGTATCAACGACGCGGCGGTCATGCTCCGCAAACCAAGCGAGCTGTCCGATGGGCAACGCTACCGGTTTCAGCTTGCACGGTTGATGGGGAAGATGGGGGGAAGTGAAAGGCAACCCACGGACGGAGTCCGTGGGCTTCGGGTGATTGTTGCGGATGAGTTTGGGGCGATGTTGGATCGTGTGACCGCGCGGGTCATTGCGCGCAACATTCGGCGGTGGGTCGATTGTGTGCCGGTGACTTTCCTGGCCGCGACGACGCACGATGACCTGCTTGAGGATTTGTCGCCGGACGTGTTGATTGAGAAGCGCTTGGGGGGTGGCATCGAGGTGGTCGTGCGTGCGGCGACGGCTGATAGCGCGCGGGGGGAAGGGGACAACACGCGGGCGGACGCCCGGCACTAAACAACAATGACGACAGCGCCCCCCCACCCCCGTTTAGCGCCGGGCGTAAGCCCGCGCGTTCCCCCGGTGCCCGTGCGCCCCCCACATTGTCCGCAACACGCAATGACCACACGCATGACATGGACACGCACACGAACGCGAACACGAAACCGACATCGACATGGCAACGCACACGCGGGCGGACGCCCGGCGCTAAACAACAATGACGACAGCGCACCCCCACCCCCGTTTAGCGCCGGGCGTAAGCCCGCGCGTTCCCCCGGTGCCCCCGGTTCCCCCGGTGCCCGTGCGCCCCCCAAATTGTCCGCAACACGCAATGACCACACGCATGACATGGACACGCACACGAACGCGAACACGAAACCGACATCGACATTGCATCGCACACGCGGGCGCACGCCCGGCGCTAAACGGGGGGGGAACCTGTGCGATTGGGAGATGATATGACGCGGGACGATTGTTTAACAGGGACGGGGCTTTTTGCAGGGCTTCGGCTGCGCGGCGGGTCGCTTGCGGATTACGCGGCCCTTGCGGAGCACCACTACCGCGCGGGTCGGCCGGCCACAGCCACACGCGTGTTGGTGCTGGAGCACGATGCGCCGTCCGCAGTCGCACG
>JBGTLW010000031.1:0-4421 GCA_041743835.1 Phycisphaeraceae bacterium
GGGCGGTGTCGGGCAGGCGGAATCGCAGGGTGGTCGGGGCGTGGAGGCCAAGCTCGCCCGTCACGACACGGGGCGGGAAGGGCACGCCCAGCGCCTCGCCCCCGGCCGTGACCTCGAAGGGAAGCGACGCCAACTCACGGAGCGTGACACCGCCCGATGCCAGGTCGATGCGCACGACTTTGTCTATGGGCAGGTCGATCGGCCGGGGCTGGCGGTCGGCGGTGATGTCGGCACCGAGCGTGAAACGGACGCGCTTGTCGCCCACGACCAGTCCCGCGGCGAGCACCTGTGTGCCGTCGTCCAGGACCAGGCGGTTAAGCCCATCGGGTGAGCGTTTCATCGGGTTGGCCAGGGTCATGGCTGCGATGCGGTCGGCTGGGAGGCGGATGGGTCTGTCGGAGCCGACGGGCAGGAGCAGCAGTTGCGCGGGCTCGTAGGCCTCGATGAAGCCGACCATGCGGTCGCCGTTGCTCAGCAGGACGACATCGGTTTCGCCGGCCACTGGCGCGGGTTGGTTACCAAGGCGTGTGGTCTTGATGCGGGTGAGTGGGAATTGGAGGCTGCCGAGGGTGGGGTGGTTCCAGCGGAGGGCGTCGCCCTCATCGGTGGGGGTGTGGAGCTTGCCGGTGAAGCGTTGGCCATCGGTTGTTTCGAGGAGGCTTTGCTCGGCCCCGGGGCTGGGGTTGGCGGGTTTGCCGCCCAGCCCCCGGACCTGCACGAAGCGTTCGAGCGGGGCGGACTGCTGCACGCGGTCGCGGTCGAAGTAGATGACCCGGCCGTCGGCGATGGCGATGACGTGGACCGGCTCGGTGTCGAGTTGGGGCGAGAGCAGCGTGGCGGGTGTCATCGCGCGGGCGGTGTGACTCACCAGCCCGATGCACATGGCCACGAGCACGAGCGTGTATGGATGGCGGTGTGGACTCATCGCTGGAAGATCGGCAGCAGCCGGTTGGGCATCTGCAGGATGATACAGGCCATGGCTGTGCCGTAGGTCGCACCTTGCCCGTCGGTCCAGTGCCCGTCTCCCTGCTGCTTGGAGATGAGGTCCTCACGGATGGCGGGGAAGTAGGTGGACCAGTTCGTGCCGCCCGCGAGGTACATGGCTTGTGAGGCGTAGTAGTGGCCGTAGTAGTAGTGCCCGCCCGCGGCGTTGGCGTTGCCCTTGCCGGGCGTGCCGGTCTTGATGAGGTAGTCGAGTCCCTTCTCGATGACCGGGCCCTCGTACTCGCCTGCGTAGTAGAGCGCCGCGACGCCGGCCGCGGAGCGTGGGAACGCCGAGCCCCCGGAGTTGAGCATGTAGCGGAACCCGCCGTCGGTGTTCTGTGACTTGTGGGTGTATTCGATGGCGCGGTCGATGGTGATCTTGGGCACGGAGATGCCGGCGTTGCGTGCCGAGCGCAGGGCCATGACCTGGCAGATGGTGACCGACAGGTCCGCGTCCTGGGGCCAGGGCTGGTAGCGCCATCCGCCCTCGGCGTTCTGGGTGTTGACGATGAGTTTGACGGCCTTGAGCAGCGGCTCGCGGACGCGCTCATCCCCGGTCATGCCATAGACCTCTCCCAGCAGGAGCGTGGCGAACCCGTGGCCGTACATCGGCCCGTGCGAGGTGTTCGCGGCGATGAGGCCGGATTGCGTGCAGTGCGCGAGCACGTAGTCCACGCCCTTGCTGACCACGTCGCCATACTTCCCGCGGCCGGGCATGTGTCCGTCCGCGAGGAACGCCATGATCGCCAGCGACGCGATGCCGACGTTTGAGCCGTAGTTGCTCCCGCCGAAGCTCCCGTCTTTTTGCTGCATGGATGCGAGGTACGCCAGCCCGGCGTCCACGCTCTTGCGTAGCTCGGGTGTGAGCTCGACGAAGTCCACGCCCTCGGCTCCTCGGGCCGCGTCACCCAAAGCCGGGGCGGCCGCGAGCCTCAGCGATGCCGCGGCCGCGATGATCGGCCGGGTGAAACGCCGCGCCCGTCGTGCGGGTTTCGCGCGGACCCTCGGTGTGGCCAGAGAGTTTGATTGCGTGGGTTGGGTTGGTTGCATCACTGGTCACCTGCTTCCTCCGCCAGCCGGCGGTAGTAGGCTTCGGTCATCAATCGGTACACCGGGCTGAAGCGCTCGCCCAGCCCTTCGCTTAGTTCGTCGCGGAGGCGAGGCGGGAGTTGGCCCCATTCCTGCTTGAGTTCTTCGAGCGGCTTGAGCGTGTCGCCGATGTTCGTGACCGAGCCGGGCGACACACCGCCCTGATGGGCCTGGTTGCCCTGGGGTTGGCCGGGCGAAGACTGGCCGGGGGACGATTGCTCGGCCTGCTGCTGCGACTGGCTGTCGCTGTTGGATGGGCTGGAGCTGCTGGAAGACGACTGTTGCTGCTTTTGCTGTTTCGCGGCCTCGATCATCTGGTCGAGCTTGCTGATGATCTGCTCCTGGATGCGCTGCGTCTCCACCGACGGGTCGTGCCCCTGGCTCAGCCGCTTGGCGACATCGTCCATCTCCTGCACCGCCGACTCCAGCGCGTTGGCTGCCGCCTTGTAATCGGCTGCGGCCTTCTCGCGCATCGCGGCAAGCTGCTTCTCGAGCTCGGTCTTCTCATCCGCGGCCGGCGCGGCTGGGTCTTCCGCGGGCGTGGTCGCGGGTTCGGTGGTGGGTTCGGTCTTGGGCGCGGGGTCCAGGTCCAGCAGTTCATCGAGCGACTGCGGATACGCGACGCCGGTAGCGCAGCACAGGAGCAGCGCGGGGACCGCGAGCCTGAGGCGGGCGGCAATCGGACGGCGGCGGCGGGGGGGTTGGTTGTTCATGGTCACTCGCTTGGATTGATCTGCGTCGGCATGGCCTGCTGGGTTACCTTCTCGATCAGGGCCTTACCCATCTCGTGCAGCTCGCCCTGGGCCGAGCCGACATCTTCGATCCGCTGGATCATGGTACGCGTCTGGTTGTCCCGAAGCGCGTCGGACAGGGCGCGGGTTTCCTCGTAGATCGCTTCCTGTGCGCCCTTGAGCAGCTTGAGTTCGGCGATATCGGGGACCAATGGCTCTGGGCCGCCGCCACCCCCGCCGCCCCCACCGCCGCCGCTGTCCCCGGGCGGCTCCTCGAACTTCTCATCGTCCTCATCCTCCGCCAAAGCGTCGGCCATCGCCTGCAACAGCTTGGCGGTCTGCTGCTGGTCCATCAGCACCAGGCTGTCGGCCTCGGACTGGAGCAGGGCCTCGGCGGCCCGGCCGGCGGCGCGGTCGATCCGCGTGTGCGTCTGCTTGAACACCAGCGTGTCCGATACCTGCTGCGCAAGCTCCGCCGCCTTGGCGCGGATGTCCGCCTGGTCGTTACCCAGTGTCCGCAGGGTCGCCTGGTCACGCCGGGTCAGCTCGGCCTTGGCCGCAAACTCCGCGACCTTGTCGCGCAGCTCGAACTCGCGCTTGGCGAGGGCCTCGTAAGCCTTGCGCAGCTCGTCGCGGGCCTTGTCCTGCTCTTCCTGTTCCTGCTGCTGTTGTTGTTCTTTAATCAGCGCGAGCGCTTCTTCGAGGCGTGTGAGCGCTTCGCGTTCGCCCAGCGTCGCGCCGGGCCGCTGGGCTGCGCGGAGCGCGACGATGGCGCGGGCCTGCGCTTCGATGGCCTTGGCGATCACTTCGCCGGCGGGCGCGGTGGCGGGGTCGGTCCTCGCCTCGGCTTCCGCGGCCATGGTGGATTGACGCACGGCGGTCTGGGCGGGGGCAAGCTCGGGCAGGCGGTTCTCCACCGCGCCTTCCGCCACCGCGTCCAGGGCCGCGAGCTGCGAGGTCTGACGCTCGATGAGGTTGGCCAGCAACTGCTCAAGTTGTGCGAGGCGACGCTTGAGCATCTCCTGCTGCTTCTGCTGGGCGCCGCTCATCGCCTGGCTCATCTGCGAGAGCGTCTGCTGGGCCTCGGCCTGCTGGCCACCCGCCTGCGAGAGCTGGTTCTGCTCCGCCTGTTCAGCCGCATCCTGCATGTCCTGCTCAAGGCCCTGACGCTCGGCAAGGTCCGCGACCTCCTCAAGCGTCTGGGCCATCGCGCGCTCCTGGTCGGTCTCGCCCTGGTTACGCATGTTGCGAGCCGCCTCGCGGGCTTCCTGCGTGAACTCGCCCGCCTTCTGCGCGAGCTCGTTCTGACGCTGGGCGATCTCGTCGAGCCGGGACTTCTGCTCGTCGGTCAGGTCGTCCCGGCTTAAGCCGGCCGTCTCGGGCAGCATCTTGCGCGTCAAATCCGCGAGCTCATCCTGCTCGCGCACCAGCTCGTTGAGCGATTCTTTCAGCGCCAGGGCGCTGCCGCCCTGATCGAGCATGTCCGTCAACTCCTTGAGCGTGTCGCGCACCTGCTGCTGTTGCTGTCGGGCGTCGGCCTGGGCCTGTTGGGCCTGCTGGCGGGCTTCCGCGGCCTGGGGGTTGGCGGCGTCGGCCTGCTGCTGGGCCTGCTGAGCT
>JBGTLW010000032.1:0-2568 GCA_041743835.1 Phycisphaeraceae bacterium
GGCTGTCGGCGTCTTCGGGTAGGTGAAAAGTGACATCCATGTCGGGTCTCCTGAGGGTGGAGCCGACATCATGCCTCACAACCGCCCCGGGCGCAACCTAACAAGCGCCGAACGCGCACGAGAAGTTTTTGGGATGCGTATCGTATCACGTCTCAGTGTGCGATCCGGGTTACGCGGCTTCGCGGGCAGAGGTCGGGCGACGCTTGCGGCCGACGGTGCGCTGGTCCGCGGTCATCCGTCGGTGACCGAATGACGCGATGGCCTCAACCAGTTCACTGGGTTCGGCCGCCCAGAGGTCCGCGCCGATTTCCTCAGCCAGACCCTCCGCACGGTTGAACACCCCACCACCCACAATCACCTGCACGTTCGGGCACATCCCGATCTCGTGCAGACGATCGATCAGCACACGCGTCTGCGGCACGGTCGCGGGCAGTGCGCCGAAGATCACCAGCTTGTCGGCCTGCATCTCGCCCAACTGCGCGACGAGCTCGTCGTTGGCGATCCCGCCGCCGGCAAAGAACACCGTGTAACCCGCGGCTTCGAGGAGGTCCGACGCCATCTGGGCGGCCATCTCTTCCGCCTCTTCCTCGCCACAGGTCATCAGCACCTTCATGCCGTTGGACTCGCTGCGGGTCAGGCGGGGCTGCATCTGGTCCACCACCGCCCGCATCAAACGGGTCGCGTAGTGATAGGAAAGATCGCTGAGCTGGTCGTTGCGGTGCAGGGTGTTGACGTGCTGGAGTGTGGGCCAGATGAGGTTTGAGAGGATCTTCTCGGCCGAGCACTCGGCGTCCAGCGCTTCATCGACCACGGCACGGGTCCCCGGCCGGTCGCCGGAGACAAGGGCGGTGAAGAATCGGTCGAGCAGAACATTACGTCGCGTGGCCATGTGTTTCTCCAGAGAGCGTGCCGAGGTTGTCGGCGGGGTGGATGGCGTTCCTTGCCGATGTCTTCCTTTGTGCCGTCGATGCCACCGGTGGCCTGAGCCGCTCCGTTGGACTATGGATTCATCGACTTGGCCGCGGCCAAGGCTCCACCGCCCCCCGTGAAGCCCTCGTGCAGGGTCCGCATATCGCAAAAACCCCATCCGTGCGGCGCCAGCGGCGGTGACCCGCTACCTTGGCCCGCCGATAACTTTCTCGCCCGCGCCGGAGCGATCGCGCCGGGGGCTTGAGGCTACGGATAAATCAACGATACGTTGCCCCAACGTGCAAGTTGTTTATCGCGACGGCTTCAAAAATCTGAGGGCGTATAGCCCGCCCGAAACGCCGGCGCGGCCGGTCCATGGGGCCGCGCGCACGTATTCTGCGGGCTACCGACTCCGCCGGCAGGCCCGGACCGCCGTCGGCCTGCTAAACTCAAGAGCATCCGCTGACCTGGAGATCGCCATGCCACAACCAACCCCCATCCCCGTGCCACGCCTCACAATCGCTCTGGCCTTCGTCCTCCTCGCCGTGCTCAGCGGGTGCTCGACCAACCCCGCCACGGGCAGGTCACAATTCAATGTGCTCTCGCATGGGGAAGAGATCGCCCTGGGCGCGGAGGCAGCGCCGCAATTCATCACCGAGAACGGCGGAGAAATCCCCTCCGACACCATCAAGACCTACGTCGCGGGCATCGGTCAAAAACTCGCGGCCGTGTCGGAGAGGCCCGACCTGCCCTGGGAGTTTTTCGTTCTGAACTCCAAGCAGATCAATGCCTTCGCGCTGCCCGGCGGCAAGGTGTTCATGTCGCGTGGCCTGCTGGAGAAGATGGATAACGAGGCGCAACTCGCCGGTGTCCTTGGCCACGAGGTCGGGCACGTCACCGCCAAGCACATCAACGACCGCATGGCCCAGGCCATCGGCTGGGGCATCGCGGGCGCGGCGGTGGGCGTCGCGGGACAGATGACCAACGAGGACTGGTTAAAGGTGCTCGGCGTGGGTGTCGGTGTGGGTGGCGGTGTCTATCAGTTGTCCTTTGGTCGCGGCCAGGAGCTTGAGTCTGACGAGCTCGGCGTGCGGTACATGACCCGCGTCGGATACCACCCCAACGGACAGGTGCAGGTCATGCGCATCCTCGCGGAGGCCTCGGGCAACCCCAACGCCAGCGACTTTTTCTCCACGCACCCCAACCCCGCCCGCCGTGTCCGTGACCTCGAAGAACACATCGCCAAAAACTACCCCAACGCCGACGCGCCCGGACGGTTCGCCTACTACCCCGAGCGCTTCAAGAAGAACGTGCTCGACGAACTCAACAAACTCCCCCCACCCCCCGACGCCAACAAAAAATAACCCCCCCCCGGAAGTTTCCCCCGCAAGTATTCGCGGGAGGAGGCTTGCGGCACCTTCGCCATCACACCCGCTTGCAATTTCACCCGACTGTTCGGACCCAAGACCATTTCGCACACGCCCTCCCCCAGCCACACGCAGGCTCCCGCATGGAGCGACGACGACCTGACACGCGACCCGCATGCCGCGGCAGACAAGGCCCGCCGCGTCGAGGCGATGTTTGCCGCCATCGCGCGCAGCTATGACCTGAACAACCGGCTGCACTCGATGTGGCGCGACCAGGCGTGGCGGCGGGCCG
>JBGTLW010000033.1:0-19477 GCA_041743835.1 Phycisphaeraceae bacterium
GCGGCACTGCGGGCGCTGCTCAGGCAGGACCCGGACGTGGTCATGGTCGGTGAAATCCGCGATGCAGAGACCGCCAAGATCGCGATCCAGGCCTCGCTCACCGGCCACCTCGTGCTCTCCACGCTTCACACCAATGATGCGCCCTCGTCGGTCACCCGCTTGATCAACATCGGCGTTGAGCCTTACCTCATCGGTAGCGCGGTCAACGCCTGCCTCGCTCAACGGCTGGTGCGAAAGATCTGTGACCACTGCAAGGTGCAGACCCCGCCCGACGACACGGTGGCTGAGCACCTGGCGATGCAGGGGGTGGCGATGGATATGGTTTGGAAGGGTACAGGTTGTGACCGCTGCCGCAACACCGGCTACTCGGGCCGGCTGGGCCTCTACGAGCTGCTGCTGCTCAACGACAACCTGCGCGATCGCATCGCAAGCAACCCCAATGTCACCGAGTTCCGCAGGATGTGCATCGAAGGCGGCATGGTTACGCTGCGTCAGGATGGCTTCGCCAAGGTCGCAAAAGGACAGACCACCGTCGATGAAGTGCTCCGTGTCACCGAAGCCGCGATTTGAGCTTGCGTGTCTGCGGTTTGTCGCACGCTAACTGGCGGTACACGGCGGGGGCTACGCCCTCGCACTGTGTACAGGGTGGACAGCCCCGATCCACCCGCCACATAGCACAGCATCTGCGAGGTCGGTTCCATCCCGGCCATAGCACACGATCGCCTGCCCCGGCGTCACCGCTTCGACGGGCTCCTCAAAAGCAACCTCGATCTGCCTCGACTGCAACCCGGTATCGGTCTCCTGCGGTGTATCCATGCGCATGACGCGGACTTGAGCGGGCACAGGGTCGGAGTTGTACCGCACCTTGGCCAGGCAATCGATCCACTGGTCATCCGCGGGTTGATCGACCAACCAGTTGGCTTCGTCGGCCACGCAGCCGGTGGAAAACAGGTCGTCCTTCGGGCCGACGGTGATGGTGTTGGCGACGGGGTCTTTATCGACCACATAGATCGGGTAGCCGAACGCGACACCCACGCCCCGCCGCTGCCCGAGGGTGAAGTGCTGGTGGCCGGGGTGCTTGCCGATGGTGTGGCCCCGGGTGTCCACAATGTCCCCGGCTGCAAACCCGCCCGCGGTGTGCCGTTCCACCATGCCCGCGTAGTTGTTGTCGGGCACGAAGCAGATCTCCTGCGAATCGGGCTTGTTGAATGTGTTCAGCCCAGCATCACGGGCAATCTGGCGTATGGTGGGCTTGTCGTAACCGCCGATGGGCAGCAGCATGTGAGCCAACTGATTGCGGGGTGATCCAAAGAGAACATAGGACTGGTCCTTGCCGCGGTCGATACCCCGCTTAAGCAGGGGATACCGCGCACGGGTCTCATCGCGGTGGGTCTGGTATTCAACCCGAGCATAATGCCCCGTCGCGACAAACTCGGCATCGATCGAGCGTGCGTAGGCGTGGAGCTTGCCGAACTTAAGCCAGTCGTTACAACGCACGCACGGGTTGGGGGTCCGCCCCGCGTTGTACTCGGCCACGAAGTAATCCATGATCCGGCCAAAGTCCTTCTCGAAGTTCAGCACATAGAACGGGACGCCCAACGTGGCGGCCACCAGCCGGGCATCGTGCGCATCGTTGACGGAGCAGCACCCCTGCTTGTGCGACCTGGGCCGCGCTCCCCCGGCCGATTCGGCCTCAGGGCCGGGGGACTCACACACATCCGCTTCAGGCTCGGCAATCGCACCGTTCCGCATGAACACGCCCACCACGTCATAACCATCATCCATGAGCAGCTTTGCCGCGGCAGATGAATCGACCCCGCCCGACATGGCCACGACAACCTTCCGGCCACGGCCGACACCCGCGGTGTTCGGTGCGGCTTGCTTCCGGGGTACAGGTTTCCGGGGTGCAGTTGGGCCGGGATGTCCCGTTTTTGGTGACATGGCATCAGA
This sequence comes from Phycisphaeraceae bacterium, assembly GCA_041743835.1. Taxonomy (GTDB): domain Bacteria; phylum Planctomycetota; class Phycisphaerae; order Phycisphaerales; family Phycisphaeraceae; genus JBGTLW01. Next base: position 1,951 of record JBGTLW010000033.1, read on the forward strand.
TTCTAGCCGGAGCGGGACCCGCGAGTTGTGTATGATGTTCAACCATCGCCCACGTTCAACCCCGAAAGGATTTGTTATGCGACCCCTGACTGCAACCACCCGTGCCCTGTGCCTGACTTGTGTTCTGGTCGGACTGCTTGCCACGATCGGTGCCGCCCCCGTGCGAGCCGACGTGTCCAAGGCCCTGGAAGCGGCGCCCAGCAACGCACACATGGTCTTTGTCATCCCCAACCTGACGCAACTCAACGACAAGGTCAGCGGGTTGAACAGGGCACTTGGGCTCAATGTCGCGGAGATGGACAACTTTCTGGTGAAGATGAAGGCCGAGGCCAAGGCCGTCAACGGGGTGGATGACAACGGCTCGATGGTCATCATCCTGCCGGACGTTGCCTCCGCGATGATGGGCGGCGGTGGAGCCGAGCCCCCGATGCTCATGCTGATCCCCGTGACCGATTACGACGCGTTCATTGGCAACTACCAGCCGGTGACCGAGGATGGCAACCCCATCGCGACGCTGACGATGACCCAGGGCCAGCCCGCCTTCGCGAAGAAGGCCGGCAGCCACGCGGTCCTCAGCCCCTTGCGTGCCGTGACCGAGGCCTATGAGCCCGGCGGAGCCGCGGGAGCCAAAGCAATCATGACCAGCCTTGGCAAGGTAGGCGGAGCCGCCGCCACCACTGCAGAGGTGGTGATGTATTTCAATCTCGCAGCCATGTCGCCCACGCTTTCACCCATGATCGATCAAGGTGTTGCCCAGGCAAACCAGGAGCTCGATCAGATGGCGCAGTTCGGCATGGACCCCGCGATGATCAAGAGCCAGAAAGACATGCTGGCCATGTACGCGTCGATCGGCAAGATGGTGCTTCGTGATGCCGCGGCTGGCGTCGCCACCGCGACGATGACCGACAAGGGCAACGGCATCACCTACGCGATTCAGTTCAAGGACGGCACACAACTGGCCAGGATGTTCCCCGGCGGGAGCAACGGTCCGGGCAAGATGCTCGCCGACCTGCCCGACCGGGCCTACATCTTCGCGGGCGCGATGGACGCCAAAGCCATCAACCTCGGCCTCATCAGCGAGGAACTGGTCAAGCTCATCCCCGAGGGCGACCAGCAGATGGCGATGCTCCGCGAGTCGCTGCCCATGATCAAGCAACTCAAGGGCGCGGCTGGAGCCTTCTACGCGCCGCAGCGCGGGGGAGCGATGGGCATCCTCAATGTCCTCCAGGTCGCCTACGTGGATGACACCGCGGCTTACTTGACCGCCACGAAGAAGCAGATGGACCAGATGAACGGCATGGCCGTGCCCATGGGTGCCGGCGGCGAGATGAAGTTCGCCACCACGTACGCCGAGAACGCGATGGAGATCGGCGGAACCCAGGTCGATCAATACAACGTCACCATGCAGTTCCCGCCAGAGATCCAGCAGCAGATGATGCCCCTGATGATGGTGCTCGGGGGATCGGGGTACGGCGGATACATCGCGGCTAAAGGCGATGCTGTGGTGACGACGATGGTGACCGACCCGCAACTGATTACCGCTGGGCTTGAGGCTATCGGTGGTGGCGCGGGCCTGGGGGCCGACCCCAAACTCGCGGAGCTCCGCAAGGAAGCGTTGCCCGGCGCGCTGGCGGCTGAGGGCTACTTCTCGTTTGCCGGCGTCGGCGTGCTGGCCAACCAGTACCTGCCCATGTTCGGTATGCCGCCGATCAACATCCCCGCGGACCTCCCGCCGATCGCTTTCGGCGCGGTGGTTGAGGGAGGCGGAGCCAGCGTGCGGTACTACGTCCCCAACGCAACGGTGAAGTTCCTCATCGACGAGGGCCGCAAGTTCACCGGCGGTGCCGGTGGCCCGGCCCCGTTCTAAACCCGGCCCCCCGGCCCCACCCGGAATCCGGAACCCGCCGCCCCAGAAACCGCCGCTACACCGGCTGTGGTGACGCCATGCCCTCGCTCACGCTGTCGGGCATGCGCCACGCCTTACCGTTCGCGTCGCAGAAGTAAAGCGACACGTGCGAGGGGTGGTGCGCATCCGCAGCGGCCCATAGCATCGCAAAATCGCGGTGGGCATTCAGCGGCCGGCGGGCGTAGGCGTGGTTATGGGCAGCGTCGGCGCACAGCGTTTTGAGCTGACGCCACGTCACGCCTTGATCGACCGACTGCCAGAGGCACATGGTTCCTCCTGCGGCAAATGCTTGAGGACCAGGCTCGGTCGGGGCGACCAGACGCCAGTCGTCATCGGCGAGCAGCAGCAGCGAGCCGTGGTCGTAGTTGTGATCGGATGTGGTGATGTGGTGGTGTGTCCACGCCCGGCCATCGAACTTGGCGAGGTGCCAACGGTGCGGCCCGCCTTCGGGGCCGGGCCAGGCGCTGCGGCTTATGAGGTAGAGCAGCACTGGATGGCCTTGGGGGTCGAACTGTAAGTCCTTGAGATAGACGAGCACGCCCGCCGCCAGCCCATCGAACACCCGCGCGGGGTTGGCGATGTCAGTCAGCGGCAAGGCCAGCTTCTCCCCGGTCGCGGTGTGCCAGCTCTGTCCGCCATCCGTGGACTGAGCATAGTAGATGTTGGTCCGCCGATTGAGCGGGCTGTCGCCTTTGGTGGGCGGGTGCATGTCGAATGCAGTGCCCAGCAAACCATCACCGCGGGGCCAACTGATCTGGTAACTGCCCTCGGCGATCTTGGACAGGTACGGCTTGGCCGTCCAGCCCGGCCACCCGATCCCATCCGGACTGACGGTCACGCCGAGCCGCCGCTTCCTGGCGTCCTCGTAGAAAGTATGGAGGAACACGCAGCCGTGGCCCGCCAGCCACCACGGCTGGGGGTACGAGAAGTTGTCACCCGGGTCGAACGTGCGCACCAGCTCGAAGCTGTCGATGTCGTGCGGCCTGGCCGAGCGCAGGATATCGCTGGGGCGGCGTGAGCCGTGGGCCGGGCAAAAGACGATCAAGTGACCCGCGGGGTCGATGCACAACACCGGGTTTTCGTGGGCATCGATGACATCGCGGGTGAGCAACTCGACCGGGCGGGCTAACTTGCCTGCGTGGTGGTCGAAGTAGCTGATGGTGCAGACGGTTGAGCCGGGCACTTCCACGCCTTGCGGCATGTAGCTGGCATCGGCTGGTTTGTCGCCCGCGCCGCCGAAGACGAAGTAGGTGCGATTGGCGTCCGCGCGGTAGATGGCGACGGGCGCGTGCTGCTGCGGGTAGGTCGCCAGCCCGCCGGAGTATTTCCAGAAGTAGGGCGGGTCGGTCTTCTGGTTGCCGTACCAGACGCCACGGAAGCCCGGCGCAAAGCGCGTTGTCAATGGCTTGGACATGACCGGTGTCTCATCAGGTTGTTCGCCACATCACAGGGCCGGGACATCAACCCACTTACGCTCCGCCCAGCTCTGCATGCCAAGCTCCGCGAGTTGCACACCGCGTGCGCCAGCCATCAAGTCCCACTGGAACGGCTCATCCAGCGCCACGTGACGCAGGAACAGCTCCCACTGGATCTTAAACGCGTTGTCGTAAGCGATGTTGTTGGGCACCTGCTCCCAGCCGGCAAAGAAGTCGATCGGCTGGGCGATGTCCGGATTCCAAACCGGCTTGGGTGTGTTGGCGGCCGCCTGGGTCATCACCTCGCGCAGCCCCGCGACGGCAGAGCCCTTGGTGCCATCAACTTGCACGGTCAGCAGGTCGTCCCGACGAACGCGCGTACACCACGAGGAGTTGAACTGACACATCGTGCCATCCTCCAGCACAAACATCGCGTAGGCGGAGTCATCGGCTGTCGCACGGAACGGGGTGCCATCCTCGTGGCGGCGCTGGGGGATGTCGGTCCGCCCGTATGCGACCAGGGACTTGACGGGGCCGAACAGATTGCGGATCACGTACTCCCAGTGGCAGAACATGTCGATCATCATGCCCCCGCCGTCCTCCGCGCGGTAATTCCACGACGGCCGTTGCGCGGGCTGATCCAGGTCCATGCCGGAGAACACCCAGTAACCAAAGTCGCCCTTCACCGAGAGGATGTCGCCGAAGAACCCGAGTTCCTTGAGCATGGCGATCTTGCGGAAGCTGGGGAGCCAGAGCTTGTCCTGAACCACACCATCTTTCTTGCCAGCCGCCTTGACCATCTTCGCGAGGCGCAGGGCCTCGTCGGTCTTGGTCGCGGTGGGCTTCTCGCAGTACACCGCCTTGATCATCTTGGATTCGCAGGCCATCTCTAGGAAGCCGGCGCGCTGCAGCGTGCCGGAGGCATCGAAGAAGACCTCGTACTCCCCGTGTTTCCCATCCATGGCGCCTTGGAGATCGGTGGTGTATTTGTATGGCTCGCCCACAGCCCCGGTGCCGTGCGCCACCGCCAACTCGCGGAGCTTGTTCTCGTTGCGGCCGGTGAGGATGGGGTCTGGCATCAGCGCAAGGTCCGGGCTGATGCGGATGCCGCCCTGCTTGATGATCGCGGTGATGGATCGGATCAGGTGCTGGTTGGTGCCCATGCGTCCGGTGACGCCGTTCATAATGATGCCGATGCGACGGGTTTCCATGGTGCGACTCCTTGATTGGGGTGACATAGCGTATCGCGCATGAAGCGAGAAGTCGTTGGAAGGAGTCGCCAGCGGTGTTGTCCGATTCGGCCATCGGGGATCGCTGGAGCCTATAGCCCCGGCCCGCGGGTTTTGGGGAAGCCTTCATTCATTTGCAGCCTCACGCTTACTGCATACCGGTGCCCATCCGCTACATGATCGCCGGGTCTTCACGGAATCGGCGGGGGCTCATCCCCGCCTGCTGGCTGAACCAACGCGAGAAGGTCGCCACCGAGCCGAAGCCCAGTTGGTCGGCCACCTGATTGATCTTGAGCCGATCCTGCGAGAGCACCTGCCGCGCCAGGGCAAACCGCCGAGCGGTGATGTAGGTGTGCGGGGTGCAGCCCATCGCGGCATGGAAACGGCGGGCGAAGTGTCGCACGGAAAAGTGGGCGATGGATGCCAGCTCTTCGATCGACGGGGGCGAGCTCAGGCGTTTGTCGATCATGTCCAGCGCGGCCGACATACCACGCTCATGCGCATCGGGTTCCGCGTAGGGTGCCGCCGCATCGCCCGATGCGCCGCCGGTGGGCCAGAGACACAACGCCTCCGCCAGCCGAGCCATAAGCATGGGCGGCCGCACCTCGCGCACCGCGCCAAGTCGAATCACCACCCGCATCGCGGCCACCAGTGCCGTCACCCCCTCAAGCTCGGTGACCAGCGCAGGGAACACGCCGCGCGTCAAACCAAACGCGTCGGCATCGATGCGAAAGCGGATGTGATACACCCGCCCCGGCGCTTCGTGGTCCGGCTGAGGCTCCAGCTCATAGCCGTGCGACTGACCCGGCAGCGCGACCATCGCGGTCGTCCCCGACAAGTCAGACCACTGATCCCCCACCATCGCGCGCCCAGCACAGTGCTCCAGCAGGTCAAATTGCAACAGGTTGTCGTGCGCATGGGGTGCGATTGACCACGGCCCATCCACAGGATGCGTCAGAGACTGCTCGATCCGCGATGGCTCCGAAAACAGCGAAGCGCACAGCGTGCGGATCGCGGTGTCGCGGCGCGGGGCATCCGGTGCTTGGGCTGTGGCGAGCGGCATGCCCACATTTTAACAGATTCGGCCACGATTTAGAACCGCCTGCCACGCTTGTCAGCACGGATGGGGCCTGCGGACGCACGAGACTAACTGGATGGCTCGACATGAGCCGTCGCGTTGGCGTCGCCCAGGGCATCCTCGATACGCTTCTCGATCCGCGATGCGATGGCGTGGCCCTGGTGCACCGTCAGGTCGCCATCCACCTGGATGTGCAGATCGACCCAGTGGAAGGGCCCGGTGTGACGGTGACGCACCTTGTGGTACGAATGGATCGCGGCCCCAGCGACCTCTTCATCCAGGATGGCGAGTATCGCGGCATCATCCACCGGGTCGCTGCGATCCATCAGCCCGTTCATCGAGTGCCACAGCAGCCGCCAACTCATGTACAGGATCACACACGCCAGCACGATCGCCACCACCGGGTCCAGCCAGGCTTTCCCGGTCCACTGCACAAGCACCAGCGCCACAATGACGCCGGCGGTGGAAATCACATCCGTCACGAGGTGTCGGCCATCGGCTTGCAGCGGCGCGTTGGCATACCGCTTCCCCATCCGCAGCACGTACATCGCCAGCAACAAGTCTGCTGAACCGATCACAGCCAACAGCCCGGTGCCCCAGCCAAGGTTCACCGGCACGTTGTACGACAAGAACCTGGCGATGGCTTCGTACGCGATCCAGCCGCCAGCGAACAGGATGAGCCAGCCCTCCAGCGCGACAACCATGAACTCGATCTTGCCGTGGCCGTAGGGGTGCGTGCGGTCCGCCGGCCGATTGGCGTAACGGATCGCGAAGAACATCGCCGCAGCCGCGACGATGTTGATGACCGACTCCAAGGCATCGGTCAACACAGCCACCGAGTCGGTCAGCCAGTACACGGCGATCTTGCCAAACATGAGCAGCAACCCCACGCCAAAGGCGGTCAGCGCGACGCGCTGAATCTGGGGCAGATTGGGGTCTGGGGTCGGGTCTGGCATCGCTGGATTCTACTATGTGGCGTGGGCAGCGATGGACAACGGGGCGGAAAAGCAAAGGCCCACGCGTGGCGCTGCGTGGGCCTTCTGGTTGGCGCGGACACAAGTAGCGTCCGCGGCCGATGTCATCGGATTCACACCAAGGCTATAGGTTCAGCGCCTTGCCGGTCAAGCGTTCACATGCTTCGAGATACTTCTTCATCGTGTTGCTCAGGATTTCATCCGGCAGCACCGGGCCCGGTGGTGTCTTATTCCATCGGCCCATATCGACCAATTCCTGCAGATAGTTCCGCACATACTGCTTATCAAAACTCGCCTGGTCCCGGCCCACAGCGTAGTCATCGGCGGGCCAGAATCGCGAGCTGTCGGGCGTGAGCACTTCATCGATCAGGATGGGGGTGCCGCTGTCGCTGTCGATCGGCAGGCCGAACTCGAACTTGGTGTCCGCGAGGATGATCCCCTGCTTGGCCGCGTGGTCGTGGCCCATCTGGTAGATCGCCAGCGAAAGGTCGCGCAGCCGGGTCATCAGCTCGGTGCCCGCGACTTCGCAGGCCTGCTCGAAGGAGATGTTCTCGTCGTGGCCCTCATCCGCCTTGGTGGAGGGTGTGAAGATGGGTGTGGGCAGCTTGGCGCACTGCTTGAGCCCGGGAGGCAGCGGGATGCCGCAGATCGTTTGCGACTTCTGATATTCCTTCCAGCCACTCCCCGCGAGGTAGCCGCGCACGACACACTCGATCGGCACCACCTTGCACCGGCGGCCGACCATCACGCGCCCGCAGAGCTGGGTCACCTGCTCGTCCGTCAGCCCGGCGACATCGGCGGGGTCGGTGGAGATCAGGTGGTGGTCGAGCTGGTCCGCGAGCTTCTGGGCGACCATGTCAAACCAGAACTTGCTGATCTGCGTGAGCGTGATGCCCTTCCCCGCCGGGCCGTTGGGCATGACGACGTCGAATGCGCTGAGCCGATCCGACGCGATGATCAGCAGCGCATCCTTCCCGTCTTTGGTCTTGCATTGGTAGATATCGCGAACCTTGCCCTGTCGCTTGCCGGGCAGGGGAAGGTCGGTCGTCATCACAGCGGCGCTTGGGTAGGTGGTCGTCATATGCGTATCTTGCACGACGCGGCCACGGCAGGCAAGCCGCATGGCTGGGCGGTACCATGCGACACACACTTACAGAGGACGAACCATGACTAATAAGCTGAGCGGTCAAGAGATTCTGGCCATCGACGCGGGCACGCAGGGCGTGTCGCTTATCCTCTGGTGCCCGCAAGCCCGCAGCGTCCGCGGCGTCGGCGAACAGGCATACGAACACGACTACCTGCCGGGCCTGGCGCACGGCCAACTCGAGCAGCTGGCCCGCTACTGGACCGACGCCATCCGCATCGCCATGCGCAAGCTCCGCGACGATGTCCAGCAGAAGCTGGGCCAGAGCGTCGAGCGCGTCGCGGGGATCGGCGTCACGGGGCACATGCACTGCATGGTCCGCAAGGACAAGGATGGGAACAAGCCCTTCGGCTGCGACATGTGGAACGACCCGCGCGGCGTCGAAGAGAGCAACCAGCTCACGCAGTTGCTGGGCGAGCATATGCCCGCACGCTGGACCGGCTGCCACATCCTCGCACGCATGAAAGACTCGCCGGAGGAATGGGCGAAGGCCAGCGGCGTCACCGTGACTTCCGGTTCCATCGTCCACGACCTGACCGGCGAGTGGGTGCTTAGCCCCGGCGATGCATCGGGCATGTTTGGCAGCCTCGGGGCGGATGGCCAGATCGACCGCGACAAGCTCCGCAAGCTTGACGCCTTGATGGGCAACAAGTTCAAGCCGCTGGAAACGCTGGTGCCCCGCGTGGTCCCGGCGGGGCAGGTCGCTGCGAAGCTCAGCCCCGCGGGGAGCGAATTACTCGGCGGGTTGCCTGTCGGCACACCCGTCGCGCCGCCGGAGGGAGACCAGCAATCGGTACTCGTCGTCGCGGCTGTGGCGGAGCTGGAACTGGCGCTGTCCACCGGCACGTCGTTTGTTGGCAACCTGCCTTGCGCTGCCACGATGAAGGCCACGGGCGAGGCGGTGAATGTGCTGGCTTCCCCCGATGCCAAGACGATGCTGATGGTCTGTGTGCGCAATGGCACGGGGGCGTTTGCTCAGTACGTCGCGGGGCTTGCGGAGCTTGCGGGCAAGCCGTTTGCCGAGGTGGCTGACGCATTGACCGAACGCGCGGCAGCCATCAAGCCTGCCGCGGACGGCCCGATGCTCTGGGGCTTCTTCCTCGGGGAGAATGTGGCCGACCTCCCCCACGCACGCGCATCGCTCGACGGCGCGGGCGTGGACCTGCCCACCAACCCGGGCGTCATGGCATCCCTTCTGCTTGAGTCGCCATGCCTCACGCTGCGCTTAGGGCTTGAGCAGCTTCGGCCAAAGATCGGCGACATCACGAAGGTGCTGATGACCGGCGGCGCGCTCAAATCCAAGGGCGGCTTCGCGGGTCAGCTCTATGCCGACATCCTCGGCGTCCCTATCGAAGCAAAGGCGGGCGACGAGGAAGGCACCGCCAAAGGGGCCGCCATCCTCGCCGGTTACATGGCCAAGGTACAAGCGGGCGATGCAAGCATGACCCTCCCCGAGTTCGCCAAGACACAGGTCTCACAAGCCACCCAGAACTGGCGACCGGACATGGCCCGGCACGCGATCTACACCCAGCGCTACGAACGCTTCGCGCAGCGCGTCGCGGCGATGCGCGGTGAGGCGTAGCCGTCGCTTGGGTCAGAACTGCCGCAGGAACCGCAGGTCGTTTTCAAAGAGCCAGCGGATGTCCTGAATGCCGTACTTTCGCATCGCCAGGCGTTCGATGCCCAGGCCGAAGGCAAAGCCGGTCCACTCTTCGGGGTCGTAGCCGACGGCCTCGAACACTGCCGGGTCCACCATGCCGCACCCCCCCACCTCCATCCACTCCGGGCCGCGGCCAAAGTCCATCTTGATGTAGAGCTCGGCGCTTGGCTCGGTGAACGGGAAGTAGCTGGGCACCAGCTTGACCTCGGTATCCGGGCCCCAGTACGCGTGGGCGAAGTTGATCAGCGTGGTCTTCAGGTCAACCATCGACACGTTGCGATCGACGTACAGCCCCTCGATCTGGTGAAACATGGAGTAATGCGTCGCGTCGTGCTCGTCGGGGCGGTACACCCGGCCGGTGCTCACCACGCGCACCGGCGGGCGGGTGTTCTCCATCACACGGATCTGCACGGTGCTGGTCTGCGATCGGAGCAGGTTGGGGTTGTGCTCGTCGAGCTTGCCCTGGGCATTGAGGATGTAGTAGTTATCCAGCGGGTCGCGGGCGGGGTGCTCTTCGGGGATGTTGAGCGCGATGAAGTTGTGCTGGTCGTCCTCGACCTCGGGGCCGGTGGCGACATCGAAGCCCATGCGTCCAAAGACGTCGAGCAGTTCATCGATGGTCTGGCTGATGATGTGCGCCCTGCCCATCGTGGGCGCGGGGCCCGGCTCGGTGAGGTCGAGTTGCGGTCCGTTGGGCCGGGGCTGGTTGGCCTGATCCGCCGACGCGGCGGCACCGAGGGCGGCCTTCTTGCTGTCGAAGGCCTCGCCGATCTTTGACTTGAGCGCGTTGGCGCTCTGCCCGAAGTCGCGCTTCTGGTCCGCGGGCACGTCCTTCATCAAGCCCATGAGGTCCTTGAGTGCGCCCTTGGTCCCCAGATATTTGATGCGGAAAGCCTCCAACCCGTCGGCCGAGGTGACGGCTTCCAGATCGGCGAGCGCGGCGGCTTCAAGTTGGGATATCTTCTCAATCATGTGACGCACAGGATACCGCAACGCCATCACGTGTTCCCAGCGGTGCAACCATGCCGTCGCAGCCCCCGCTATCTCACATCACCCGCGACCCGATGTCCCGGCGGAAGTGAGCCCCCGCAAACCTGATCTTGTCGCACGCGGCATTGGCTTTGGCTTGGGCTTCTGCCAGCGTATCGGCCAACGCGCAGACGTTGAGCACCCTACCTCCCGCGGTGACGAGCTTGCCGTCCTTGTTCTTCTTGGTGCCCGCGTGGAACACCTTCACGTCCTTGTCCTCTTCCGCGTCCGCGATGCCGGTGATCTCCAGGCCCGTGGCGTATTCGCCGGGGTACCCGCCGCTGGCCATGACAACGCAGCAGCAGACGCGGGGGTCCCAGTCCATCTCGACCTCGTCGAGCCTGCCTTCGCACGTGGCGATCATGATGTCGATCAGGTCGCCCTTCAGGCGCATCATCAGCGGCTGGCACTCGGGGTCGCCAAAGCGCACGTTGTACTCCAGCACCTTCGGGCCACCCGCGGTGAGGAAAAGCCCGGCATAGAGCACGCCCTTGAAATCGATCTCGTGGCGACGCAACGCGTCCACCGTCGGCACGAGCACCTGGGCCTCGATGGTGTGCATCATCGCATCATCGACCAGCGGCGTAGGGCAGTACGCGCCCATCCCGCCCGTGTTTGGGCCGGTGTCACCCGCGTGGACCTGCTTGTGGTCCTGCGACGGGTCCAGCACATAAATGGTCCGGCCATCGACCAGCGCGAGGATCGAGACCTCCTGCCCGTTGAGGCGCTCTTCGATGAGGATCGTGTCGCCCGCCTCACCAAAGGCCCGCTCCTCCATACAGAGTTTCACCGCAGCTATAGACTCTTCGATGGTGCTGCACACAATCGCGCCCTTGCCCTTGGCCAGGCCCGCGGCTTTGACGACCACGGGCGTCTCGCGGTTCTCGCAGTAGGCGATGGCTGCGGACATGTCGCTGAAGACCCGGGCGTCGGCGGTGGGGATGGAGCCGGCCTTCATGATCTGCTTGGACCACGCCTTGTCACCCTCAAGGTGGGCCGCGGCCTTGTTGGGACCAAAGACCCAACGGCCGGGCTTCTGCAGGCGATCCACCAGCCCGCCACACAACGGGTCCTCCGGCCCGACCACGACCATGCTCACATCGTTGTGACGCAGGAAGTAGTCGATGGCGTCGGCGTGCTTGGTGTTGACCGGGTTCCACGCGAGGTCGAGCGACTGCCCCAGCCCGGCCGTCCCACCATTGCCCGGCGCGAAGTAGAGCTTGCCACAGCGCTTGGATTGCTTGATCTTCCAGCCCAGCGCGTGCTCGCGCCCGCCGGAACCGATGATCAGGATGTTGATTTTCTCGTTGGATTTGGGCGGCATGGGTGGGAGGATAGCAAAGCTTGCCGTTGGGGTTGCAAAAGACCCGCGCCGGGGCTGACGCCACGGCTATCCGCCCGGCCCCGCTCCACGCTGCGTTGGCTGCATGGGACGTCACCCCGGGTACGGCACACCCGCGATTTATGATTAAACTCACGCCATGCCCATGCAAGACCTCTCCCGTTGTGCCGTCCACACACTGACCAACAAGCCGTGGACCCTGGCTCGGTGCTGCGATGCTTACGCAAAGGCTGGCATCCCGGGCATCAGCATCTGGCGGAACGTGGTCGCTTCCGCTGAGGGCGGTGTCGGGCTCGGCGAAGCGGTGAAGATCGTCAAAGGCAGCGGGTTGGCGGTGCCCGCTTATGTCCGGGGCGGGTTCTTCCCGTGCAAGGACGCCGCTGGCCGGCAAGCCGCGATCGACCACAACAAGGTGATGCTGGACGAAGCGGCGGCACTGGGGGCCGATCAACTGGTGCTGGTCGTCGGCGCTGTGCCGGGGATGCCTCTGGCCGAGGCGCGGAAGCAGGTCGCCGACGGCATCGCGGCCTGTCTGGAGCACGCGGCCGCGGCGCGCGTCAAACTCAGCATCGAGCCGCTGCACCCGATGTATGCCGGGGACAAGAGCTGCATCAACCGCATGGCCGAGGCCCGCGCGGTCTGCGAACAGTTGCAAAGCCCCTGGCTGGGTATCGCGGTCGATGTGTACCACGTGTGGTGGGACCCGGCTCTGGAGAGCGAGATCAAGCTGGCGGGCGAGCAAGGCACGCTGTTTGGCTTCCACATCTGCGACTGGCGCCTCAACACCCGGCACATGCTGACAGACCGCGGCCTGATGGGCGACGGCTGCATCGACATCCCGCTCATCCGCTCATGGGTCGAGGCCACCAACTTCCGCGGTTTCAACGAGGTCGAAGTGTTCAGCGAGGAGTACTGGGCGATGGACCAGGATGTGTACCTACAACTGATCGTGCAGCGGTATCTCGAAACATGACGCGATGAACAACAACGGACACAGACGGCAACTAATTTCCATCAAGTCCGCGCATTTCGCTCCGGCGATTTAAGATACGCACGTGACCACAGCAGTACCCACTGAACTTGAGACGGCAATCCACACGCTGTACCGGGTGTTTGGGCGGTATCACTATCGGCTCACCGAGGCATCAAAAAACCCTTGTCCCCACAGTGCGCGTGGTGACGGCGATATCAAGGATGTACCAGTGCGCCAGATCACTGCTCAGTGGATTGACTCCTATGTGGTGGAGTCTGCCATGTTCTACGTGCGGTTGGATGACTACAAGCACTTCCTGCCACGCATACTGGAACTGACCGCCCAAGGCCACGGATGTCTGCCCGGCTACACCGTCTCATCACTTGCCTTGTGTAAGCCAGACCCCGATGTGGCATTTGAGCAGCTTGCAGATTCTGGCTGGCGGGCTTGGCCAGAGAAGGAACGCGAAGCTGTGCAGGCGTTTCTTGAAAGCTTCTGGCGCACGTTGATCCTCGACAAAATCTGCTGCCCAGGCGACTGGGAGGGGCCGAAACACTTCCACGACCTCAGCGTGCCGCTGGGGTCGATCTGGCGTGCCCACCAGGACGACGGCATCGCGCGGTACATGGACATGTGGCGCGATATGCTCTTAGCCAAGGAAACGCGAGATGCGGCCCTTGCGACGCTCGTGGCCCTGATCGGAAATCGACAGGTCGATCTCATGCAATACTCGACGTTGTCTTGCGGGCGCCGCAGCGACATGGAGCCAGAGTCAGACAAAGTGCTGCGGCGGTTTCTCGGAGAACCCTGGCTTGCCACCAAACTGGAACGCTGGTTTTTCGAGTACGAGCACGAACCCTTTGCCAGTTGGGTTTCCGCCAGCCTGTCGTTTCTGGAGTGGGCGGCGAACAAGGACACATTAAAGTGACATTGCGCATCACATCCCCATCCAACCCGCGCGTCAAGCGGGTCATGCAGTTGCGTAAGCCGCGCGAGCGGCGGAGCTCGGGCCTGCTGCTGGCTGAGGGCGAGCGTGAGATATCGCGGGCGGTCGCTGCGGGGCTCGCGGTGGTGGAGCTATGGGTTTGCGGGGCAGCGAGCAGCGGCACGGGCACGGGCCACAACATCCAACGACTTTGCACGGAGCGCACGCAGGTCATCGAGACGGATGCAAAGGTGTTTGCGAAGCTGACCTACCTCGAAGCGAGCGAGGGCGTGCTGGCGGTGGTCGAGCAGCCTCAGTGGACAATGGAAACACTGCCCGCATCGCACGGGGAGGCGCTGGTACTGGTCGCGGTGGGCACCGAGAAGCCGGGCAACCTCGGGGCGATGGTGCGGTCGGCTGATGCGGCGGGTTGTGACTTTGTCCTTGCACCCGATGGCGACACGGCGGGCGGGGGCAGCGTCGATGTGTTTAACCCCAACGCCATCCGCGCTTCCACCGGCGCGATCTTCACAATCCCCACCGTCGCCTGCACCGATAGCCAGGCGATCGCCTTCCTCCAGCAGCGGGGCTTCCGCATCATCGCCACCACGCCCGACGGCGGCACGCCCTACACCGCTACAGACCTCACCGGCCCGACCGCGATCGTCATTGGGCCCGAGGACACCGGCCTGTCTGCCGCGTGGCTGGCCGCGGCCCAAGCCCGGGCGCTGATCCCCAGCCGAGCCAGGATCGTAGACTCGCTCAACGCCTCGGTCGCTGCGGGGATCATCTTGTTCGAGGCTGTCCGGCAGCGCGCGGGGGCCTGAAGCAGGCGATCACCCGCGACGCGGGCCGCAGTCCAATCGCCCCGCGACCCCGCACATCAGACTTTCATACTTGGCACAGCCGCCCCGTGGGGGTATAAAACCTTCGCCTGCGGTGATGGAGCACCCGCCCGTCCTTTCTACACCACGATCAGGGAAGAGCCCCATGCTGTCGCCCGATTTCGCTCGGATCCGTTGCTTTGAAGTCGTACCCTCGTTGCCGCTGCCCTTGCAGCCGCTGATGGATGTCGCTTACAACCTGTGGTGGAGCTGGCACCCCGAAGCGGTCCAGCTTTTCCTGCGCCTCGACCGCAAGCTGTGGTCCGAAAGCAACCACAACCCCGTGAAGATGCTGGGCATGCTCTCGCAGGACGCGCTGGATCGAGCCGCGAACGACGAGGGCTTCGTGACCTCGCTCAAGCGCGTCCTCGAAAATCTGGCCCGACATACCGAACGCCAACCCTGGCTCAGCACCATCGGCAAAGACCCCGGCGACGCCACCATCGCCTACTTCTGCTCCGAGTATGGCCTCACCGAATGCCTGCAAATCTACTCCGGCGGCCTCGGCTGCCTCGCGGGGGATCACCTTAAATCCGCGTCCGAGTTGGGCCTGCCTTTCATCGCCGTCGGGCTGCTCTACCGCAATGGGTATTTCCAGCAACACCTCTCGCCCGACGGCTGGCAGCAGGAATCCAATCCCGAGCTGGACTTTGCCAACCTACCTGTGACACAGGTCTGCACCGCGACCGGCGAGCAGGTGAAGGTGGTTGTCCAGATGCCCGGCCGCGATGTCACGATCGCGCTGTGGAAGGTCATGGTCGGGCGCATCCCGCTCTACCTGCTGGACACCAACGTGCCGGAGAACACCCCCGAGGACCGCGGCATCACCGGCCAACTCTACGGCGGCGACATGGAGACCCGCATCCGGCAGGAGATCGTCCTTGGAATCGGCGGGGTCCGGGCGCTCAAAGCCATCGGCATCACACCCGATGTCTGCCACATGAACGAAGGGCATTCGGCGTTCCTCGCGATCGAACGCATCCGCGACATCATCGCCAAGCACAACATCACGTTCGACGAAGCGCGCGAACAGGCCGCCGCGTCTCACGTGTTCACGACGCACACCCCCGTGCCCGCGGGCATCGACCGCTTCCCGCCCGAGCTTGTCGAGCGATACCTGCGGGACTATGTGGAAGGCCTGCGGCTGGACATGGAAGGGACCCTGGCGCTTGGCCGCGACGACGTGACCAACAAACACGAGTCGTTCTCCATGGCCACGCTGGCGATCCGTACCTCCACACGCATCAACGGCGTGGCCAAGCTGCACGGCGTCGTCTCACGCAGCATGTGGCGGAACATCTGGCCCGGCGTGCCCGAAGACGAAGTCCCCATCCAGCACGTCACCAATGGTTGCCACGCAAGGTCGTGGTTGTCCGCGGACCTCATCAACCTGCTGGACCGCTACCTCGGCGCACGCTGGCAGAACAACCCCGTCGATCAGTCGGTCTGGAAGGCGATCAACGAGGTGCCCGATGAAGAGCTGTGGCGGATGCACGAGTCCCGCCGCGCCCACCTGATCGTCTGGACACGCAAACAGCTCAAGAAACAGCTCACCGCACGCGGCGTCAGCCCGAGCAGCATCCGCCAATCCTGCGATGCGCTATCCGATCGAGCGCTGACCATCGGCTTCGCGCGACGGTTTGCGACGTACAAGCGCGGCAACCTGTTCCTCCGCGATGTGCCCCGGCTGCTGAAGATGCTCGAGAGCACCACGCAGCCGATCCAGTTCATCATCGCGGGCAAGTCGCACCCAGCCGACGGCGGCGGCAAGGACCTGATCCGCCAGATCGTCAAGTTCTCCGAGCAGAACCCCTCCGGCCGCAAGATCGTGTTCCTGGAAAACTACGACATCCACGTCGCCCGCTATCTGGTCCAGGGGTCCGACGTGTGGCTCAACAACCCGCGCCGGCCGATGGAGGCCTCCGGCACGTCCGGGATGAAGGCGGCGATCAACGGCTGCCTCAACTGCTCGGTGCTCGACGGCTGGTGGGACGAGGCCTATGAGGAGGGCCTGGGCTGGGCGATCGGCCGGGGTGAGCAGTACGACAACTACGACCTCGCGGACGACATCGAGAGCCGGGCGCTCTACGACCTGCTCGAGCACCAGATCCTCCCCACGTTCTACACCCGAGACGACCAGGGCATCCCGCGCGGCTGGGTGCAGATGATGAAGAAGTGCATCTCCACCCTCGCGCCGCGATTCAACACCAACCGCATGGTGCAGGAATACGCGGCCAAGCTCTACCTCCCCGCGCTCGAGCGCGCTCGCGGCCTCCGCGCACAAGACCTCAAGCCCTCCATTGAGCTGGCGCACCACAAGCTCAGGCTCCGGCAGAACTGGGGCAAGCTGCACGTCAACGATGTGCATGTCGGCGACACGAGCGCACCCCTGTCCGTCCACCAGCCCCTGACGATCGAAGCGGATGTCACCCTAGGCGACCTGAAGCCCGGCGAAGTCCACGTGCAGGTGTACGTGGGCAGGCTCAACAACGATGGCAACCTCATCCAGGGCAAAGCCCACGAGATGCGCCACGCTGAAGAACTCGCTGGCGGCCACCACCGCTACACCGCGCGGCTCACGCCAGACAACTCGGGGTCGCACGGCTTCGCCATCCGCATCATCCCCGGCGGCGGTTTCATGGAAGACCACACCGAGCCGGGCCTGATCTACTGGGAATCCAACACCGCCCCCGCCCTCGAAGCAAAACGCAAAGCACCCAAGAAGAAGCCGGAGGCGGTGGGGTGATGCGGGCCGGTGGCACCTAACATGTTGACCTGCGATGTAGGCTGGAAGGTTGTTTCCATGAGAAATCGAAAGCATTCACTTATACGCATCCCAAAAACTTCTCGTGCGCGTTCGGCGCTTGTTAGGTTGCGCCCGGGGCGGTTGTGAGGCATGATGTCGGCTCCACCCTCAGGAGACCCGACATGGATGTCACTTTTCACCTACCCGAAGACGCCGACAGCC
>JBGTLW010000034.1:0-27866 GCA_041743835.1 Phycisphaeraceae bacterium
CATCGAGGTCCCCAAGAAGCTGACCAGCAAGCAAAGCACGCTGCTCCGGGAGTACGCCGCGACAGAGAACCACGATGTGTTGCCGGAGAACAAGAGTTTCTGGGAGAAAATCAAGCTGACGCTTGGGTGAACACCATGACAGACACACGCCAAGACCAGAATCAACCCTTACCCGACGATCCGCACGCGATGGGTGATGCGGACACGCCGTCTGACGAGGCCCCTCTCAACCTGCTCTCGCAGGTCCAGAAGGAGCGCGACGACCTTGAGCAGCGACTGCTTCGCACAGCCGCGGACTATCAGAACTTCATCAAGCGTGCGCATCAGAACGTCGCCGCTGCTGAGCAGCAGGCCCTGTTTGATGTCGCCAAGAGTTTGGTGATCGTGATGGACCACTTCGACCGCGCGTTGGATGTGGATGAGAGCAAGGCCACCGCGACCGATGTGCTGGCTGGCCTGCGGATCGTGCATGATGAGTTGCTGGGCGCCTTGGCCAAGTTTGGCGTGAAGCGGGTCGATGCCCTGCCCGGGACACCGTTTGATCCGATGCCCCACGAAGCGCTGATGCGTCAGCCCGCAGCGGGGATAGAGCCCGACCACGTGGCGCAGCAGTTCCAACCGGGGTATGTGTTGAACCAGAAAACCGTGCGTGCTGCTCAAGTGAGCGTCGCCGAGTAAACGAGAACCACGATGCCAACATACGATTATCAGTGCGGTGCCTGCGACCATGTGTTTGAGGAGTTCCAATCGATCACCTCCAAGCCGTTGCGCAAGTGCCCCGCGTGCGGCAAGCAGAAGCTCAATCGACTCATCGGCACGGGCGCGGGTGTGATCTTCAAGGGTTCGGGTTTCTACCAGACCGACTATCGGTCCGAGGGTTACCAGAAGTCCGCCAAGGCCGACTCTGATGCCGCGAAGCCCAAGACCGACGACAAGAAGTCGGGGGAATCCAAGCCCGCCGAAAGCACATCGTCGTCAGACACCAAGCCCGCTGCCACCGAAAAGAAAACCGCCGACTCCAGAAAGAAGTCGGCGGCAAAAAAGTCTGATTGATCGGTCTGCGTTGAGCGCGGGGCGTAAACCCCCGCGTCCGTATCCGCAATTAACGATAGAACTCGATAATCAAGTTCATGTTCACATCGAACGGGACTTGGTCCTGCGTGGGCACAGCGACGACCGTCGCGGTGAGCGAAGACGGGTCGAAGGTCAGCCACTCGGGGGCCTCGTGACCGGGCAGAGATTCCATGTTCTCGCGGACGAGTTTGTGGATGCCCGGCTTGAGGGTGATCACGTCACCGAGACCGACCTGCGCCGAGGCGATGTCGGTCTTGTGGCCGTTGAGCAGCACGTGGCCGTGGGACACGAGTTGGCGTGCAGCCCAGATCGAACGGGCCCAACCCAGACGACGGATGACGTTGTCCAGCCGCTGCTCAAGCAGACGGAGGAGCACGTCGCCTGTGTTGCCCTTCATGTGCGACGCCTTGTCCAGATAGAGGCGGAATTGCTTCTCAAGGACGTTGTAGTGGAACCGCAGCTTCTGCTTCTCGTTGAGACGGACGCCGTAGTCGCGGAGCCTCCGGCTACGGAAGCCGTGGACGCCCGGCGGGTTGAGCTGGCGCTTGGTGGTGTGCTTGGGCAGGTCGGCAATAGGGACGCCGACACGACGGGATAGCTTGACCTTGGGACCGGTATAGTTGGCCATGATGTGTACCCGCTGTGTAAGCGGGCCCTCGATGAGGCTCGGCCGTGGCTACGGCGTCGCGGTGCAGGGAAGTTCTGGCCACACGGCCAGCAACGCAAGCAGAGCATTATCCGACAATTGTGCGGCCGCGTCAAACCGGCAGCGGGGCCAGATTTCAGACGGGCCATTGCCCGAGCCTCACACCAAACGCCAAGGACTTCACCTGAAAATGACGCAAAGCGATTTGACCCTTGATTGGAGTCGTTCTATCCTAGGGCCATATCCACGCGGGGTGACAAACCTTCTGTGGATGCCCGCCTGATCTCAGACAAACCCCAAACCAACACGACCACAAGGACACAACCATGCTTACCGTCGGCGATGCCTTCCCCCAGTTTACGTGCCACGCCTGCAACGGCCTGACCCAGAACGACCTGATCAGCCTCAACTCCGAATCCTTCGGCGATAAGTGGAAGCTGTTCATCTTCTACCCCAAAGACTTCACCTTCGTGTGCCCCACCGAGTTGGTTGAGTTTGGCAAGCGCAATGCCGACTTCGCTGACCGCGATGTGCAGCTCATCGGCGGGTCCACGGACAACGAGTTCTCTCACCTCGCCTGGCGGCAATCGCACGAGGACCTCGCGACCCTGCCCTACCCGCTGATCGCGGCCCAGAAGCTGGCAAATGACTTGGGCATCACGACGGATGAAGGCGTGTGCCTCCGCGCCACCTTTCTGGTGGACCCCAACGGTGTCATCCAATGGGCCAGCGTTAACAACCTGTCTGTTGGCCGCAGCGTCGAAGAAACGCTCCGCGTCATTGACGCGGTGCAGTCCGACGAGCTTTGCCCCTGCAATTGGAAGAAGGGTGAAGCGACGCTATCGGTGTAAAAGCTGTATCAAGATAAGCGGAGCCGAGGGATGGTAATCCCTCGGCTTTTCACTATCCACACAAGAAGTACCCATCATGTCACAGCTTGACGCGATCCGTAATGCTTTGCCAGACGCGGCAAAGGACCTGAAGCTCAACCTGCAGGCCGTGCTGCGCCCAGAGAACCTGACCGGGCCACAGACATGGGGCACCGCGATCGCCTGCTCGTTTTTTCTCAAGGAAGCGGAACTGGCCGATGCGATCATCGCAGACGCCCGAGCCGATGGCGCCAGCGAGGAGCTCATCGATGACGCCCGCGCGGCCGCCGCGATCATGGGCATGAACACCGTGTTCTACCGCTTCCGCCACCTCGTTGAGAAGCCCGGGTACGCCCAGGTTCCAGCGCGGCTGCGCATGACTCGTATGGCCCAGCCAAAAACGGACAAGGTGACGTTTGAGCTCATGTCCATGGGATGTGCTGTGCTGGCAGGGTGCGGGTTGTGTATCCAGTCACACGAGGCCAGCATCCTCAAGCACGGGCTTGCCGAGAGCCACGTGAATGATGCCGTGCGCATCGCGTCGGTGCTTGCAGGCGTCGCGGTTGCCCTGGCGATGGATGCCTGACCGCAGCCCTCCCCACACCGAGCGGGTGATAAGGTGTCGCTTCCACGCAACACCCGGCGCGACCGGCCCAGTGCCCCTCCCCTCCCCCCACTTCCAATAAACGCTGATTCCCCGCCAAATGAGCGGCAACCTGTGATTCGCCGGCCCGACCGCTTTCTGACTTGCACGCCCTAGAATCCGTGCCAACCTTAGGGCATGTCCAGAGCCATCATAGTTTTGGCGCTTATGGCCATCGCCTTGGCGGGGGCATTTTCGATGCTGCCCGGCTGTGCCGCGCCGTCGCCCGACCGCTCCGCGATGGATGTGGCTCCGCTCTACAACCTGCACACGGGCGAGGCGCGCTCGCTGGTCAGCGATTCCCCAGCCGTGCGGGCATACTCGCAATCCACCACGCTTCAAGACGCCTACACGCCGTGGTACTACGATCGCAACGACCACCGCCTTGCGGTGCGGGCCGGCTTCCGCTCGCCAATCTTTCAATCGTCCTTCACCCGCACCCACGACAGCCTGCACAGTTCATCGCACGGCAGGGTCCACGACCACTACCACCAGACCACCCGCCGGACCCGCTTCATCGAGGGATTCGATTAACCGTATCTGCCCGCGTGTGAAATAGCCGCTAGAATCAGGTAATGCGTTCCAGTGTGCCCACCGCCGCGATTCCCATTGTGGACTTGCTGATCGACATCGTCGGCAAGGACGGTGTGCTGCATGATGCGGACGAACTGGCGGTGTACGAGTGCGATGGCTTCCCCGTCGCGCGCGGGCTGCCCACTGCGGTCGCGTTTCCCAGAACCACCGAGCAGGTGCAGCGTTGCGTCCTGGCGGCTGTGAGTCAGGGGATGCCCATCATCCCGCGCGGCAGCGGCACGGGCTTAGCGGGGGGCGCGACTGCCTATGGCGAGGGACTCATCCTCTGCACCTCGCGGATGGACGCGATCGAATCCATCGACACCGCCAACCGTATCGCTGTCGTCCAGCCCGGCGTGCGCAATACCGCGCTGTCTGAGGCCGTCCGAGCGACCAGCGGTGGTGAAAGGCTGCACTTTTCGCCGGACCCATCGTCGCAGCGAGCGTCCACCGTCGGCGGCAATGCCGCGACCAACGCGGGCGGGATCAACACGCTCAAGCATGGCGTCACCACCAACCACATCCTGGGCATCGAGATCGTCACCGGCGAGGGCCACATCGTCCGCAGCGGGGGTGCCCCGCTTTATGATCGTGTCGGCCCGGACCTGCCCGGCCTCATCTGCGGCTCCGAGGGCACGCTGGGCATCATCACCAAACTATGGTGCAAGCTGGTACCAAGGCCCGAGTCGTTCCGCACGGTGTACGCGGTCTTCAATAGCACCCTCGACTGCTGCAAAACCGTCAGCGACACCATCGCCACCGGCATCATCCCCACCTCGATGGAAGTGATGGACGGCGCGATGATCCGCGTCGTGGAAGATGCGTTTGCCTACGGCTTTCCCACAGATGCGCAGGCACTGCTTCTGATTGAGATCGACGGCATCGAATCCACCCTCGACACGCAGATGGCCCACATCGTCCATATCGCGCGCGACAACCATGCCATGGATGTCCAGCAGTGCTCCGACCCCAAGAGGCGGGCGGAGTTGTGGTCCGCTCGCAAGCGTGCGTTCGGCGCGATCGGCCGCATCAGCACCGGCTACTGCACGCAGGATGCCTGCGTGCCCCGCTCCCAGCTCCCGCAGGTCATGGCTCACGTCATGGCGCTTGGCGAGCAGTTCGGAGTCAAGATCACCAATGTCTTCCACGCAGGCGACGGGAACATCCACCCGATCCTGCTCTTTGATGAAGACGACCCGGAGCAGGTGCAGAACATCCTCCAATTGAGCGAAGCGATCCTCAGCCACTGCATCGACGTGGGCGGCACACTCACCGGGGAGCACGGCGTCGGTGTCGAGAAGCTGCACCTGATGGCCAGGATGTTTAACACCCAAACGCTCGACACCTTCGGTCGGCTCAAGCAAGCCTTTGACCCCGACGCCCGCTTCAACGACGGGAAGCTGATCCCCAGCCCCCGCGTGAGCATCGAGCTACTGAAGCCGATTTCGAGGAACACGCCGGGGGGCGCCTCGTGACCGAAGCCACCGCCAACCGGTCGATCGATACCACCACCGCGGATCAGGTCGCCGCGTCGGTGCTTGGCGCGATCCAGTCGCAGACGCCCTTGGTGGACTACGGCCTTGCCCATCGCGGTCTGGGACACGCCCCACCGACGGCGCACACCAAACTACGGCAACACGGTGGTGTGATCGAGCATTACCGAGATGACTTTACGGTCACCGTCAATGCTGGCTGCACGCTGGGCGATCTGCACCGTGAACTGGTCAAGGCCAAGCAGTTTCTTCCTGTCGATGCCGAGGACGATCTGACGATCGGCGAGGTCATCACACACAACGTCCACGGCGCGTTGCGTGTGAGCTACGGTGGGCCACGCGACCTGCTGCTGGGGTTGTCGTATGTGGATGGTCTGGGTCGCCACATCACCGTCGGCGGGCGGACGGTCAAGAACGTCGCGGGCTATGACGTGACACGCCTGATGGTCGGGTCGCTGGGTGAACTGGGCGTGGTCACCTCGGCCACACTGCGCACCTACGCGCTGCCGGCCGGGACCGTCGGCGTGGACCTCAAGCTGGAAGACCCGCAGGTGATGGATGAGTTTCTCCCGCAGTGGCTGCTGACCGATGCCCGGCCGGCGTGGCTCATGATGACCAAGGAAGACAAGAAGTACGTCGCCCGCATCGCTTACTTTGGAACCAGCGTGGCGTGCATGACGCAGTTGCGTTCGCTGGAGACCCTCCTTCAGCGCAGGCGGGGTATCTCGCTGGCTGGGACGGGAGCCGATACGTTTGAGCGTGATCGGCTGCGGCGCGACACGCGGGGCGCGTGGCGGCGGATCGTGCCCGCGATGGCCAAGGTGGTGGTCCCGCCGGACCACACGGGTTTCATCTGCCGCGCCTTGGCGGAGCATCCCGCGGGTGATCCGGACCGTCAGGTGGAGGCGTTCCCGATGCACGGCGTGGTGTATGTGGGTGGGCCACTGAACCCGGATGCCGCACGAAGGCTCGATGAACAGATCGCGCACATCACCCAGCCGATGGCTGGCTTCCGCGTGTGGTATCAGCGGCCGACCGGGGCTCCGGACATCGAGCCGGTGTCGCCTATGCCCAGCGACTATGCCATGCTCTGTCGGCTCAAAGCCACGATGGACCCGCACAACGTGCTGAACCCCGGCCGCTTCCTCGTGCCGAACACCGAACCAGGCGCCACGGCGGGAGGTGAGGCAGGTTGACATCGCCCCCGTCGAAGCCCATGCCACGCGTTGTTTCCGGTCTTGGGGGTGTGGATTGTGCCACGCGGAAGGTTGATGCGCTGCAGCTTGACCCCCGCACCTACGCGCGGGGTCAGGATTGTGTCCACTGCGGGCTTTGCCTGCCAGCGTGCCCGACGTACACCACGACCGGGCTTGAGGCCGACTCCCCGCGCGGCCGGATCATGCTGATGAAAGGCATGGCCGATGGCCGGGTTGAGCCGACCGCTGCGGTACTCAAGCACCTGGACCTGTGCCTCGACTGCCGGGCTTGCGAGACGGCGTGCCCATCCGGTGTGGTGTACCACGAGCTCATCGAAGAGACGCGGGAGCACCTGGCTGCCCGCTCCAACAAGTCGCCCGGCCAGCGCGCGATCGGATGGATCACCAACCATCTGTTCCCCTACCCGCGCAGGCTGAAGTTGTCGCTGCTTGGGCCGCGGTTGATGCAGCGGATCGGGCTTTGGCCATCGGTTTGCCGCGTGGGGCACGCGATCCTGCCGGACGAACTCGCGAAGATGCAGTCGATGCTGCCCACCGACGGGCCGATCTGGGAGAGCAGGCTCAACAGCTTTTACCCAGCCTCCACCAAGAGCACGCAGGGCGAAAGACGCGTCGCATACTTCGCGGGCTGTGTCGGCAGTGTGTTGTTCCAGGAAGTGAACCGTCAGAGTATCGCGCTGTTGCAGCACGTGGGGTGCGACGTGCTGGTAGCGGACGCGCAGCGATGCTGCGGAGCCATGCACCACCACAACGGCGACACCACCACAGCCCGACGGTTTGCACGCAAGAACATCGATGCGTTCTTGCCCGCGAACATTGAGGAGCAAAGGCACCCGCAGATGATCGTGACCAACATCGCGGGTTGCGGCGCGATGCTGCGCGACTATGCCCACCTGCTGCGTGATGATCCGGTGTACGCGAAGCGGGCCGCACTGTTCCAGTCGAAGGTTCGAGATATCAGCGAGGCGTTGCTGGCTTATGACCTACAACCCACCCGCTCGATCGCCTCTACCGTGACATACCACGACGCGTGCCACCTGCTCCACGCGCAAAAAGTCGCCGCAGCCCCGCGTGAACTGCTATCACGGATCGACGGGCTCAACCTTGTTCCGTTGACCGAATCTGACATGTGCTGTGGCGCGGCCGGGACGTATAACCTTACGCAGCCCGATATGGCAAGGTCGTTGGGTCGGCGGAAGTTGGATCACCTGCGGACCACCGGCGCGAAGATTTGCGTGACAGGGAACGTGGGCTGCGCGATGCAGATCCAGTCCGAGGCTGCGCGCGCAGGCGACGAGATTCAGGTTGTCCACCCGGTCACGCTGCTGCACCGGGCGGCACTGGGGTGATGACGGTGGGCAAGGTCACTCAACCGGGTCCGGGCTGGCCGACCCTTGATCCGGGGCTTTTCGTGGATCACCCTTGTTGGGTTGCACCACAACCAGTTTTTGTTCATCACTTTTTGATACACGCACCAAGCTTGTGGTGAGCGTTCCGTCGGTCAGGGTCGCGGCTATCTCATAGTTGCCGGGGAACACCCGCGCGTACACGTTGCCCAGTTCGTCGGCCGTGCGCTTCTCGTCGGTTCGCCAGAGCTTCCAGAACAGGTTGTCGAGTGCTGCGCCTGCGGCAGTGGGTCTGCCCTCGTCGTCGAACAGCGCAGCGGAAACGGCTGCCGCGTCGTCTGGGGTCACACCCGCGAGGCAGATGCCCTCCACGCTGGGGCTTGCAAACAACACTCGCAGGACCGTCTCCAGACTCAGCGCGGTTTCCAGCGGCTGCTCGCCAGAGACCTCCAGCGCAGAGAACACCAGCGGCGTACGCAAGCCCTCCAGCCGATCCAGTGACAGCCGAACAGATGTTGGCTCAACCCGGCCCAGAAACCGCTGGTCGATCGCGACCGCGTCGAAGCGGATAAACGACTCATGCCACGCCGTGACTTTTCTCACCGCATCAAACGAGCGTCGGCGGTCCATCACTTCGTGAAGGCGAATCCTCAGCGACGCTTGAGGCGACAGTGCGCGTGCACGGTCAAACAACCGCCGCAGCATCGCATCGCCAAGGCGGGACTCGATCAGGTCGTGATCCAGCGCGTGGGTGTAGAGGTCAAAGGCCGCGACGCGCCGGCCATGCGGGCCGATGACCCGATCCACCTGCGAGTCAAGCGCTTGCGAAAGCACATCGTCATCAGCCTTGACCAGGTGGCTTGGGCCGCGGCCCTTGTCTGCGGAAAGCACCCCGCCCCACCAGATGTCCAGGCCATGCGCCTCGGCGGCATTCATCAGAGCCAGGGCTGACGCGGTATCCAGCCCGCGGCCCTCCTGCGGTTCGATCACCGTCCAGGGCGTGTGCCGATCGAGCGACGCGGTATTGAAGCACCGCCAAACGACACCTTCCGCGCGGTACGCCTCCGGCCAACCGCTCGCGGGCACGACAAAACCCAGCGGGAACTCGTGGCTGGTCTGATTCAGGTGGACCCGGGCATTAGGGACGGGCTGCCCCTCGGCATCGAGGACAAGCACGCGGATTTCGGTCTTGCGGTGCTTTTCGATGCGAGCCTGCGACTCCTGAACCCAAGGCCCAACCAACACTTGCCCAGTTGCCGAAGGCACCAGACACATCCACAGGCCGATGCAGATGCAGCAGATCACAACTAAGTCGCGCGGGTTCATGCCTGTTCTACTCATCGGCAACTTTACATGCTCGCTACGCCAGCAATTGCAACGCGGCGTCCAAGGTGCGGACTGTCACCAGCTTCGTGCCGCGCGGCGGTTTGACCGTCGTTGGCGGGCACATCATTTGATTGAAGCCCAATCTGGACGCCTCACGGATCCGGCGGTCCATCTGCTGTACATGCCGCACCTCTCCGCCAAGCCCGATCTCACCCACAGCACACACACCCTCACCCAGCGTGCGGTTGTAGTGCGCACCCGCGATCGCCAGGGCCGTCGCGAGGTCCGCCGCCGGTTCCACGACTTTCATCCCGCCGACGCTGGATGCAAAGACATCCTGATCCGCCAGCCTCAGCCCGCCGCGCTTCTCCAGCACCGCGATGAGCATCGCCAGCCGGCTGCTGTCCAGCCCGGACACTTTCCGCTTGGCCGAGCCGAGGAACCCTGTCGCGGTAAGCGCCTGCACTTCTACCAGCAGGCACCGCGTTCCCTGCAACACCGGGCATACCACGCTGCCGCTCCGCGCGGTGTATTCCTTAGCCAGCAGCCCCGACCCATCCGCGACCTCGCACAACCCGCCATCAGTCATCTCAAATAGCCCGACCTCCAGGGTTGTCCCAAAGCGGTTCTTGATCCCTCGCACCACGCGGTGGCTGTGGTATCGATCGCCCTCGAAATAGAGCACCGTATCTACCATGTGCTCCAGGAGCCGTGGCCCCGCCAGCGCCCCCTGCTTCGTGACATGCCCCACCAACAGCAACGCGCTGCCGGATTGCTTGGCGAAGTAAACCAGTTCCAGGCAACACGCACGCAACTGGGTCACGCTGCCCGGTGCCGCGGGCAGATCGCCCTTGTAGATCATCTGGATCGAGTCGATCACCACAGCCGCGGGGCCTAGCTTGCGGGCCTGCTCCACAATCCGCGCGAGGTTGGTATCTGCAAGGACATAGAGCGAATCAGGCAGCGCATCGCCTGGCTTGCCCAGCAGCCGCTGCGCCCTCATGCGTAACTGCCCCGCCGATTCCTCGCTGGTGACATACAGCACACACCGCCCGGTCCCAGCTAGGCGAGCCGCCATCTGCAACATCAACGTGGACTTGCCGATGCCCGGGTCGCCGCCTAGCAATACCGCGCTGCCGGGCACCAATCCCCCGCCGCCCCCAACCGCCGCGTTCGTGCCCGACTTAACCCGCGAACCCTTGGCATCTGCGTGGCTTTGATCCGCAACATCCTCACTGTTCACACCACCCAGGACACGGTCCAGTTCACCGATGCCCGTGCTCATCCGAGCGGTCGTTGGCTCGCCTTCGCCAACTTGGGCTATGGGGCGGGCCTCGGTGGTCTGTGCGACGATACCGCCGTGCGGGTCCTGCCTTGAAGATGCGTCGGCGGGCTTGAACTCATCCAGCGCATCCCACGCGCCGCAGTCCGGGCACTTGCCCATCCACCGCGCCTGCACCCCGCCGCACTCCCGGCAGACAAACTGGGTCCGAGCCTTGGCCATGCGCACATGCTACCGCACGGCACGGTGCGATGGCGTGCGTGCAACGGGAGGCTGTGGCGGTCCGAACGCCGAACGGATAGTCTTAACGCACCGTTATGCTCGACTTTGCCGACCAACCCTACCGCTTCACACCCCCCGCCCCGAACCGGCTGGTCGCGTTCATCTTCAAGCGCCTCAACTACCGCTGGTACCTGCCCCGGAAGCAGCGCATCACCAGCGTCACCGTCAGCGGGCGCGATGAATTGATCCACGCCAGGCGGGAGGGTGATGCCGTGCTCTTCCTGCCCAACCACCCCACCCACAGCGACGCGGCGATCTTCATCGAGGCGCAGCGACAAGCGGGCTCCCGTACACGCATGATGGCGGCCTACGACGTGTTCCTCCGCAGCAGGATCGATGCCTGGATCATGCGCAAACTCGGCGCCTTCTCCGTCGATCGTGAGGGGTCGGACCAGCGTTCCATGAAGGAGGCCATGCGCACGCTCACCGAGTTGTCACAGTCGGGCTGGGCGCTGACGATTTTTCCCGAGGGCAATGTCTATCTTGAAGGCGAACGCGTCACACCGTTCAACGACGGCGCGTCATTTCTCGCGTTGCGGGCCGCCAAGGAGCTCGCCGAGTCGGGCCGCCGCGTGCTGATCGTGCCCGTCTCGATCAAGGTGACACACACGACCGATCAGCGGAGTACGCTTATCCAAGCGCTGGCGCGGCTGGCTGGGGAGGTCGGCGTCACGATTGATGCGCAAGGCTCACCCATCGAAGCGCT
Source organism: Phycisphaeraceae bacterium (assembly GCA_041743835.1). Classification (GTDB taxonomy): domain Bacteria; phylum Planctomycetota; class Phycisphaerae; order Phycisphaerales; family Phycisphaeraceae; genus JBGTLW01. Next base: position 11,458 of record JBGTLW010000034.1, read on the forward strand.
CAAGACGATCGGCCTCGCGGCGATGCACCGCAACCTCAAGCAGCGCGGGCTGGACCAACCGCAGGCAGAGGACCTGCCCACACTGATCCATGCCGCCGCCGATGCCGTGCTCAGAGACCTTGAGCGCAAGCTCGACATCACGCCCAAGCCCGGCGACACCCCAATCGACCGCGTCCGCGCCGCCCGTCGGATCATCCACGAGGTGCGCACCGACACAGACCGCGCGATCGACCACGCCGCCGCCCGCGTCTGGGCGGACCAGGCGATGCTCGCCTTCCGCTTCGCCAGTTACTCCGGCCGTTACGTCGGCGAACGCCCCACACTCGATCGCGTGGCAGAAACCATCGACAAGCTCGACGAAGACCTGCATGGCCGTTGGCCCACCCCCAACGCGGATCGTGCCGCTTTCGTACACTTCAATACGCCTATTGATTTGACGTCGTATCTCAGCGAGAAGCGCACGCGCGATGCCGTCCGCAAGCTCACCGCAGATTGTGAGGCGGCGGTGCAAGCCGGACTCGAAGCGCTGTGCGAAAGCAACCCGCATGAGGGTGGCAAACCCTGGTAGGGTGCAGGCACTTACTCCCCCGCCGCAGCCGCGTCGAGGTACCACGTCAACACGCCATCAGCGGGCCTGATACCCGAGACGGGGACATCGTGGGTGTCCGGTGCCTTGAGCGCGGCCACGCGCTTAAGTGCCGCGAGCTTCTTTGAGCCGACACACAGCACCGCGAGCCGACGCGCGGCGTTGAGTAATGGATAGGTCATCGTTACACGGTCGGGCGGTGTGACATGCTCCCCCTCGTTCACCACGATCCAACGATCCATGACGCGAATCGCTGCGGAATGGGGGAACAGCGACGCGGTGTGGCAGTCGTCGCCCATGCCCAGCAGCACAAAGTCCAGCCTCGGCGTGCCGTCCGCCGCGATACACCGCGGTGTCTGACCAAACACATCGCGCAGCGTCTGCTCGTATTCCCCAGCGGGATCGGTCGAGAGCACGGGCATCGCATGGACCTGTGACCGGCGGATCGTGGTGTGGTCCGTCAGCGCCTCGCGGATCATGCGGATATTGGACTTGTCGTTGTCCTCGGGGACGCGGCGTTCATCGACGATCCACACGTGCGTCCGCTCCCACGGGAACACACGGTAACGCGGGTCGATCACCAGCGAGATATAGAACGGCTCGGGCGTTGAGCCGCCGGACAAGGCGAGGTGGAACACGCCGCGCTCGCGTACCGCTTCCATCGCCGTGGCAGTGAGGGCGTCACCCAGCGCCTCGAACAGGTCGTGCGTGTCAGGTCGGACGAGCGTGGAGCCTGGGAGTTTAAGCATGAGATAAGGTGCGTGCTATGAGTGAGCGGACGGGCGACGGACCGGGCAGTCTGCTGCCCGGGTTCCCATCGCCGGTTCAGTCATTGCGCCAGTAGCGGTTTTCCTTCGCCATCATGATGTCCGAAGCCGAGGGTCCCCACGATCCCGCGTTGTAGTTGGGCAGGTCTTCCTGCGGGTTCTGTGCCCAGTAATCGAGCACGGGCTGGCAGGCGTACCAGCTTGCCTCGACCTCGTCGCGGTGCTTGTAGTTGGTCAGGTCGCCGCGGAGGCAGTCGTTGAGCAGGATGGCGTAGCCGTCGGGCGGGCTGACTTTCCACTGCTTCTCGTAGTCGAAGTCCATGACGACGGGCTTGATGTTCAGCCCCAGGCCGGGCACCTTGCCCTCGAAGCGGATGCGGATGCCCTCGTTGGGCTGCACGCTGACCACAATCTGGTTCGGCTTGGAGTTTTTGCCGTGCTCTCGGAACAGGCAGTGCGGCGTCGGCTTGAAGTAGAGGACGATCTCGGTCTTTTTCGCCGCCATGGCCTTGCCGCTGCGCAGGTAGAAGGGCACGCCGCCCCACCGCCACGTGTCGATGTGGAACTGCACCGCGGCAAACGTGTCGGTCTGGCTTTCGGGGTCCACGCCCTCGGCATCGCGGTAGGCTTTGATCAGCTTGCCGTTGACACTGCCGGAGTTGTACTGCCCGCGTACCGCGATACTCGGCACCTCATGCAGCTTGGGCACACGCAGGGCCTTGAACACCTTCACCTTTTCGGTGCGCACATCCGTGGCATCGAGCGTGATGGGCGGCTCCATGGCCACCAGCGACAGCACCTGCAACAGGTGGCTCTGCACCATATCGCGCATCGCCCCGCCGGACGGCCCGTCGTAATAACCGCCCCGCCCCTCGATACCCACCGTCTCGCTCGCGGTGATCTGCACGTGGTCGATGTACCGCTGGTTCCAGATCGGCTCGAACAGCGCGTTCGCAAACCGCACCACCATCAGGTTCTGCACCAGCTCTTTGCCCAGGTAGTGATCGATCCGGTAGATGTCGTCTTCCTCGAACACCTGGGCCAGCACCTGGTTGAGATGGCGGGCGGACTTGGGGTCGGCACCGAAGGGCTTCTCGACAATGATCCGCTGCCACGGCCGCTGGCCCTCGTCGATGGTGCAGTAGTGCTTGCCCTCCGCCACAAGACCCGAGCCGCCGATCTGCTGGATGATCGGCTCGAAGAACTGCGGGGCCATCGACAGGTAGAACAGGATATTGGGCCCGGTGCCATGCTCCTGGCTCAGTGACGCGATCCGGCTCTTGAGCCCGGCCCAGTCCGCTTGCTTGGTAGCATCGGCGGCGTGGTAATGGACTCGCTTGGCGAACTGCGCAAAATCGTCGCCGTAGCTCTCGGGAGCGAAGTCCTGAAGCAGGTCGCGGTAGGCGTCATCTGAGAACTCTGTCCGGCTGACGCCGACCACCGCGAAGTTGGTCGGGGACTGCTTGTTCTTCCAGAGGTAATACAGCGCGGGGATGAGCTTGCGCTTGGTCAGGTCGCCTGACGCACCAAAGATGACGATCAGGCAGTCCGCGGGCTTCTTGGTGCTGGGCATGGGTGTCACTTCGGAGAATGGGTGCGTCGTTCTTCAATATCGCTGCCCGCCCTAACCCTTGCGTCCTGTGGGTGCGTTGAGCAGTCTGCGGTACAGTCTAATCATCGTCTGATCGGGGGCCAATTGCGTAAACGCGCCCGTAGTGCTCTGTCATTTTGATGCAGACGGCGACTTACCGAGCCGCCCTCGCCATCGCGACGCTCACGAGCATCAGGTCTGCGGGGTTGACACCCGCCAGCCGCCGCGCCTGGCCGAGGGTCGCGGGTTGGAACTTGTTGAGTGTCTGGGCCGCCTCGGTGCGCAATCCACGGACCCCCGCGTAGTCGAAGCACAACGCAAGTGGCTTGTCATCCTCCGCAGCCAGCCGCTCGTGATGCCGCCGGTCGCGGTCGATGTAGCCGGCGTACTGGTGCTCCGCAAGCAGGTGGGTCGCTGCCCGCTGGATGAGAGTGTCCTCTGCACTAGCCGTGGCGCAACGCGACCGAGGCTGGGGAGCCGTGCCGTCCTCAAGAGGGTTACCACTTACGCGTTCGAGCAACTCCTCCACACCCACGCCTGGTGTCTTCACCCACTGCGCCAAACCCTCACGCGACAACCACGACTCCAATTCCGCGATGCACCGGCGCTTCGCCTCGTACACCGCCCACCGCTCGTCATCCACAAGCCCCAACTCCCGTGCTAGTGCTGTGAGTCTTGCGTCGGCGTTGTCACTGCGCAAGATCAACCGATGCTCGGCCCGGCTGGTGAACATGCGGTACGGCTCGCGCGGCGTCTTGGTGACCAGGTCATCCAGCATCACGCCGATGTATGCCTGATCGCGGGACAGCCTCAAAAGCTCGTCGCCCCGCCCAAGCAGCACCGCGTTGAGCCCGGCGATCAGGCCCTGGCCGGCCGCCTCCTCGTACCCGCTTGTGCCATTGATCTGCCCGGCGAGGAACAGGCCCGGCAGGCGCTTGGTCATGCAGGTCGCATCGATCTGGTGCGGCAGGACCATGTCGTATTCCACCGCGTAGCCGTGGCGGAGGATGACCGCCCTTTCGCAGCCGGGCAGACTGTGGACGATGGTTTCCTGCACATCCGCGGGCAGCGACGTGCTGATGCCGTTGCAATAGATTTCGTTGGTCGAGAGCGATTCGGGTTCGAGGAAGACGTGGTGCGAGGGCTTGTCGGCAAAGCGTGTGACCTTGTCTTCAATCGATGGGCAGTAGCGCGGGCCGGCGGTTTCGATCTGGCCGTTGAACATCGGGGCGCGGTCGAGGTTATCGCGGATGGCTTGATGGGCAACTGGGCCGGTGTGCGTGATGTGGCACAGCACCTGCGGCATGGCGGGGAAGGTTTCGGCAAGACCCGACATCTCCGAGAACGGCGTGGGAACCTCGTCGCCCGGCGCGGCCTCCAGCGAAGCGAAGTCGATGGACTCGGCCGCGAGCCGGGGCGGTGTGCCGGTCTTTAGTCTGCCCAACTCGAAGCCTAAGCCGCGCAAGGTGTCGCTGATAGAGACGGCCGGGGCCTCGCCGACACGTCCGCCGGGCGTCTGCTTCGGGCCGGTGTGCATGAGCCCGCGCATGAATGTGCCGGTGGTGAGCACGACAGCCGGAGCCAGGAGGGTGATGGGCTTGCCATAGGTATCGATGCAGCCGAACTCGCCACAGCAGCCATCGGTCGGCTGGGCCGGGCCCTCGGGCTCGGCGGGCTTGAAGGTGATGCCGACGCACCGCCCCGCGTCTGCGAGGAGACGTTCGACTGTCCCACCGAGGATGTCGAGGTTGGGCCTGGTATGGAGCAGGCGTTGGACTTCCGCAGCGTAGGCGTACTTGTCGGACTGGCACCGTGGACCACGCACGGCCGGGCCTTTGCTGGCATTGAGCACCTTGAACTGGATGCCCGTGGCGTCCGCAGCGAGGCCCATCAGCCCGCCCATGGCATCGACCTCGCGGACCATCTGCCCCTTGGCAAGCCCCCCGATGGCGGGGTTGCAACTCATCGCCCCGATCTTCTGCGGGTTCATCGTGACCAAGGCCACGCGCCCGGAGCTGCCGCCGGTGGCCAGACACTCATCCCGCAGCATATTGGCAGCGGTCCACGCAGCCTCAACGCCCGCGTGGCCACCGCCAATCACAATCACGTTGTACCGTCTGGGCGTGGGCATCCGGGGATTTTAGCGGACAACACGCCCTAAGTACGCGAGCACGGGGTATAATGCCAGACCCGCCCTCCCGACCCTCCCCGCCACGCCCCCACCTGCCCCTGAACCGCCTCCCACCACGAGCCGATATACATGAGGATGACACGACGCTCTTTGCTGTGGTTTGCCGTGGTGGTCTGCCTCCTTGTGGCTCCGATGACCCCCGCGCACGAGGCCGAAACCCCGACCCCCGCACCCGTTGAAGCGCCCGCATCCCCCGCCCCGGCGCAACCCGACCCCGAGGAAAGCCGCTTCGCGCTGACGCTCGATGAGGTCGCCAGCCTCATCAATGCCGGCGATGAAGAGTCCTTGGCAGAGGCCGGTAAGCTTGTCGCGGCTCTGCGCAAGAAAGTCGATCAGACCCGCAAGCCACGCGTGGAGGCCTACGCTGCACGCCTGCTCATGGCTACCGAAGACTACGAGAACGCGCTGGACCTGGTCACCCCCTATATCGAAGACCGCGAAAACCTCGACCCGCACCACCTCGATTGTTACTTCACAGCCGCGCTCATCCATCAGGCCATGGCTTACCGGGAGTCCCCGGACTCCACCGCAGGCGACAAGGTCACCTTCATGGGGCTGGAGGTCGTGGCAAAGCGGCCAAAGTCGGGTGATTTGCCGCTGGTCGAGACCGGCCTGCGTCACGCGGTGGAGTCACTGAACCTGTTCACCTTCATCGCCAACAACACCGCCCCGCCACTGCGCGTCGATGCGTTGGATCAAGTCGGCCAGACCCTCATCATCATGCACCAGTGGGAACAAGCTCGCGCGGCATACCAGATGGCGCTGGACCAGACCGCCAAGGCAGACCTGAGCCAGTTACCCGATGAGGAACGCAAGCTCCGCTTCGAGCGCTACAAGCAGAAGATCAAGGACATCCAGGCTCTGGAGGGCTGAGCAGCAATCCGCCCACCGCCGATCACCACGGCAGCGCATCGCACTTCGCAATCAACAACCTCAATAGCTGGCTCCAAGGCACTGCAAACAGCGCGACGCATAGACTTGTGCTGCAAGAGCGTCGACGCGGCATTGCATTGTGCTTGCGGATCACTAAATTGAGGCGATGACATCCGACAAAGCCACCCGCAAACGACCCAACATCCTGCTCATCACCAGCGACCAGCAGCACTTCGATACGCTGGGATTTGCCAACCCGCGGATCAAGACACCCGCTTTGGACAGGCTGGCCCGCGAGGGCACGAACTTCACCCGGGCTTACTGCAACAACCCAACCTGCACGCCAAGCCGCGCGTCGATCATCACCGGCATGTATCCGTCGTGGCACGGGGCGTGGTCGATCGGCACCAAGCTGCCCGAAGATGTGCCAACCGTGGGTCAGCGCTTCCTCGACGCAGGCTACACCACCGCGCTGGTAGGCAAGGCCCACTTCCAGCCGCTGCGCAGCGACGAGACCGACCCGGATGGCCGATCAATCGAATGCCAACCGATCCTGCGCGACTTGAACTATTGGCGCGACTTTCATGGCCCGTGGTACGGCTTCCAGCACTGCGAACTGGCGCGCAACCACGCGGATGAATCTCACGCCGGGCAACACTACGCGATCTGGATGGAAGAGAAGGGCCTGAAAAACTGGGCCGACTATTTCATCGAGCCCGACCCCGTCACGGGTCACGGCAAGGCCGGGCAGGGCCGCCGCGGCACGTGGGACCTGCCCGAAGAGTACCACTACACGACGTGGACCAGCGAACGCACCATCGCACAGATCGAGCGGGCAAAAGATGAAGACGCACCGTTCTTCATCTGGTCCAGCTTCCACGACCCGCACCCGCCGTACCTCGTGCCCGAAACCTGGGCGAGCATGTACGACCCCGCGGATATGCCCATCGGCCGCATCGAGCCCGGCGAGCTGGAAACCATGTGCCCCTTCGTGCGCGAGACACAGCAGAAGCAGCCCGACTTCTCAGGCTTCCGCGACGAGGGCGGCCAGGGGAACCACGGCCTGCATTCGCATCTGCACAGCGAAGAACATCTCCGAAAGAACATGGCGATCTATTACGGCATGACCAGCTTCATGGATGCGCACATCGGCCGCATCCTCGACAGGCTCGACGAACTGGGCCTCGCGGATAACACCCTCGTGGTGTTCACCACGGATCACGGGCACTTCCTCGGGCAGCATGGCTTAGTCGCCAAGTCGTTCATGTATGAGGACAACGTGCGGCTGCCGTTCATCGTGCGATGGCCGGGACACGTCCCCGCCGGAAGCCAATGCGCCGCGTTGCAGGGGCTTGTCGATCTATCCCCCACGTTCCTTGAGGCCTGCGGCCTGAAGGTGCCGGGCATCATGCAGGGGCACAGCCAACTCGACGTGTGGACCGGCCGAGCGGACAAGGCGATCGACCACGTCATCGTCGAGCACCGCCACCAGCCAACCAAACTCACCATCCGCAGTTACATCGATGAGCGTTACAAGCTCACCGTGTACCGCGGGCACAACTGGGGCGAGCTTTTCGACCTCCGCGAAGACCCCCGCGAGTTGCACAACCGGTGGGACGACCCGGCCTACCAGGACGTGCGCTGCCGACTGCTATTCGACCTCGCGCAAGCGGAGATGAAACGCGAACCGACCCGGATGCCACGGATCGCGGGGGCGTGACATTGGTGCAAGTCTCGCCGGGCAGCATCAAGCTAGAATTGTGGCTGGACCGCGACGCGGTCAGGCGACACCGATGTTTGCGAAGGCGTGGTCGGTACGCTACAAAGCGGACATGACTCCACCAGCATCTGCAAAACGCAAGAATGTCATCTGGTTCTTCGGCGACCAGCACCGCGCCCAGTCGCTGGGGTGTGCGGGTGACCCCAACGTGTCCACGCCGAACATCGACCGCCTTGCGATGGAGGGCCGCAGCTTTGCGGGGGTGAGTGGCTGCCCTCTGTGCGGCCCATACCGCGGGTCTCTGCTCAGTGGGCGCTACCCGCACCATGCCGTGCCCGGCCACGAGCATCCACTACCCGACGGCATACCCACCATCGCCCAGCCGTTCAACGATGCGGGCTATCACACCGCATATATCGGCAAATGGCACATCGACGGCTGGCACGAGCGTGATGGCCGGGCGGCCCTGCACACCGTCCCAACGCACCGCCGCGGCGGCTTCCGGCAGTGGCTGGGCTACGAGAACAACAACAGCCAGTGGGACTGCTTCGTCCACGGCCACGACGCCGATGGCAACGAGATTGATCGCTATCGCCTTCCGACCTATGAAACCGACGCGCTGACAGACTTGGCGTTGACCTATCTGAACGACCGCGCGGGCGATGGCGAGCCGTTTTTCTGTGTGGTCAGCGTGCAGCCGCCTCACGATCCGTATGTGTGCCCGGAGAACTGGCAGGGAAGACACACGCCGGGAACGGTCAAGCTTCGCCCGAATGTGCCCGCCATCCCGCGCGTGGTCGACCAGGCCCGCCGCGAGTTGGCGGGGTACCACGGCATGATCGAGAACATCGACTGGAACCTCGGGCGGCTCCGTGATGCGTTGGACCGGCTCGGCATGCTCGAAGACACACACATCGTCTTCTTCTCCGACCACGGCGACATGCATGGCTCGCACGGCCAGTTCCGCAAGACGTGCCCCTACGAAGAGTCGATCCGCGTGCCGTTCATACTCGGCGGGACCAACCCGCGCTACGGCGGATTCACCGGGCGGACCGAGGCGCTGATGAACCATGTGGATATCAGCGCGACGACGCTGGGCCTTTGCGGGATCGACAAGCCCGACTGGATGGCTGGCACCGACTACTCGGGCCTGCGGCTCAAGGATCGGCCTAAGCCAACGATCCCCGATTCCGCCTTCCTCCAACTGGTCATACCCACACGCCACGGCCACAGCACCGACCGGCCGTGGCGCGGCGTGGTCACCACCGATGGATGGAAATACATCTGCCTTGAACACCAGCCCTGGCTCATGTTCAACCTCAACGAAGACCCCTATGAGCAATCCAACCTCGCCCACAACTCCGCGTTTGCGCAGAAGCGACAGCAACTGCACGACCGATTGGCCGCGTGGATCAGCGACACAGGCGATGAGTTCGCTTTGCCGGTGATGTGAAGCGATGAGCTAATCGCCACGCACGACATCGGCGTGCCCCTACTGCTTGGGAGCCCAGCGGTACACGAGCGTGCGGGCTTTTGCGCCTTCTTCCAGCAAGACCAGATACTCGCCGTTGCTGCGCTTGGACGCGGTGAGGCCGTGAGTGATGTCGATGATGCCGACATCCCCCGCCTCGTCGGTCGGCCCCATCCATCCCACAAAACTCGCGTCGTCAAGCCGATAGACCTCGACGTGACATCGGTTGACCTTTAAGAATCCCGACTGTCCCTCACGTGCGACGAACAGGTAATCTCCAGCCACATCCATGGACATGATGTTGCCGTCGCCGTGGTTACCGCCAGCCTGATCCTCGTATGGCGGGACAAGCTCCCATCGCAGCTTCCATTGATCGCTGGGTGTGCCCGGCTTGAAGTTCTCGTACGCGCGGATGACCTTGCCCGCCCGCTTCCAGTGGTGGTTCTTGTTGGGGTACTCGGTCGTGAAGCCGTTGACCAGCAACAAACCATCGCGCTCAGGATAGTGGTGCACTCGCCGCAGGTCTTTCATGCCGGCAGGCATGTCATAGTGTTCGCGCGATTGGAGCGTGTAAACCGGCACGCCCTGATCGGTGAACGCTTGAATGGGGTAGCGGTAGATACCCTGGCCGTGCGTCGCATTCCAGACCGCGCCCTCGGTATCCACACCCATGCCGATCGTGGTCAGTGTCTCGTGCCCGACCACTTCATCACTCAGCGGACGAGAAGCGATCACGTCGCCGGATGACCCCTTGCGGAGCTCCATCGCCGCGTACCCGTTCTTGACATTCACCACCGCGCTGATGCTCGTGCGCCAGTCGTCGCCAGCCCCGAGCACCTGAACGCCAAAGCGATCGGAGTACAGGCGCCCGCGCGGGGCGCTGACGGTTGTGCTGACCTCAAAGTCCCTGCCCGGCACCAGTGACTCGAACTGCTGCGACGCGGTGAAGGACTGTGGCTTGCCCCCCTTGCGGTTGCCTCGCACGCGGATGCTGTCTGCTTCCAACTCCCAGTTTTCACCTGTGATGCCGAAGCCGCCATCCGTGTCCCGACCCTCTGCACTGCCGAAGTCTCTGCTGACCTTTTCTTCGCCGACCTTCAAGCTGAAATCTGAGAAGCGATACAGGCGTTCGCCCCCCGCGTAGATGCCCAGGCCGACCCGTGAGCTCGCCTGCTTGGCATCGAACACGTGGCTCAGCGTCTGGGTGTGGTCGTTCTGGTCAGTCGCGGTGAACTCGAGGAGCAGCCCATCGTCGCGGTGTGTTCCGCGGACAGTCAATTGGTACGTCATGCCGGCGGTGTCGGCCGCATCTCGCCGCCCGTCGCCGTTGTGATCCACCCAGATTCCGGACTGATCGACAAACCCCGCGGGGATCGCCACGTCGCCGTGTTGCTTCGGGTCGAAGCGATACACGTAGAGCGTCTTGCCGTTCATGTCGGAGTTGAACTGGTAGAGCGCACCGTCGTTGAGTCGTCGGAGGAACGTGCCGCCGCTGCCACCCATGCGGTGCCTAAAGTCGTCGGTAAAGGCGCGGTGGTGTACGGTCAGTGCCTCGGCGGTCCAGTTCTGACCCGTTGGCTTGTCGAGGTCGATGCGTATTCTGGCTGTGCTGCTGTAGACGAGGTCCGGGTCGTTGGGGTCGAAGTCCGGCCGATCCAGCCAGACGTGGCACTGCTTCTGCCAGAGCATCTCGCCGTCGGGCGAATAGGCGTGGAGCATGGTCGAGCCGTTGTTCGACGGTCGGCTGGCGACATAGAGGTTGCCCGCGTCATCGGCCCCCACACCCACCAGACGCACAAACCGCTGAGGACCGAGTCGGCCCGCGGTGCCACGATACACCCCGCCCTCCTCGCCGAACCGCGAGCGGAGCGTTGGCTGAGTATCGAGGTCGTCGTAGATCAGCACCTGCTCCGAAGGCCCACCGTCGGCTACAAGCAGCCGCCCCTTGGCGTCGATCGCCAAGTCGGTTGGGGCTGCGGGGGATTCAAAAGCGATCTCCTGGGGCAGACGCTCTCCGGCCTGCGTCACGCGCACAATCCTGTTCTCAGCCGGCAGGATCACCCACAAGTGGCCCTTCGCATCGACCGCCATCTTGTCCGCATCCTTAAGCGGCCATGACCCCATCGGCTTGAGGTCCGCGTCGTACACATGCACGACGCCCGCAGCCGCGGCAAACACGCGGTCCTCGGTCGCAACAACTGCCCGGATGCCTTCGAGGTCCACGTGGACGTTCAAGTCCTGGCGCGAGATGTCGTCGAGGCTGCGGCGGTCGATGCCGGCTTTGCCCGTGCGGTGACGGTTGCCGATGAAGTAGATGTGCTTGCTGTTGGCGGTGATCGACCGCCCGCCGCCGTGGTTGCCCACGCGCGCATCGTTGATCCACTTGCCATCCCGGAACTGCGTGACGTTGGCACCGTGCTCTTCCCAGTGGACGTTGGTGAAGAGGCTGCCATCGGGCGTCACGTGGATGTCCGCGACATTGTGCGGGGTGTGGCCCGTGCTGGCGGGAACGTCGGGGCCCTGTGCGATGTCGTTCCCGAACCACGTCACCGTGATGGGCAGGCGGTTGGCGGGGTCGGAAATGTGGGCACGACGGGCGGCGGCGGCGGAGGCGGCCTCGGCCCTGCGCTGCTTCTCCGCCTCGATCTCCTGGAGGTCTTGCTCGGTCACACGGTCATCGGGGCGGGCCGCATCCAGCAACGCGCCCGAGCCGACGAACTTGCCGTCCTTCACCTCGTTCGGCGGCATCCATCGGCTCTCTTTGTCATTGGGCACCACGGCCGCGACATCCAGATCGCCCGCGCCACCGCGCTCGCGGCAGTTCACAATCAAGTAATGGTCGCCCGCGGCAAGGTCTCCGACCGGCACGCTGATCCACTGATATTTGGTCCAACCGCTCGTGCGTGCCGTGCGCAGCTTGCCCAGCGGTTTGGCGTCCTGTGGCTTACCACCCGGCCCGAAGGACACGTCGATAAAGCTGTCGCTCGCCAAGGCCCGTGAGTACCGGATAAACACCACCGCGTCGGGCATCGGCTTGTCCAACTCGAACTTCACAAAGACCGCCCGGCTGTCCTGATCGAACCAGCTCACCCGCTTGCCGCCCGAAGCCCCCGTGTGCTCCTTCGCATCGGTGTGCCAACCCCCCGCTTCAAACTCACGCCAGACCCCGGGCAACCCTTCCGCCCACGCAACGCTCGCGTGCGTGAAAATCAAGCTGATGATAAGGAGCTGAGCAAGGAGCATCCCGCCCCGCGCGATACGAACATTTGGACATGGCAACATGAAGTACCTTGGTTTAGTTACGGGTAGAAACGGCTAGGTCAGGGAGCGGGTGGTGGCAGGATGTTGGCCGAAAGCCGGGCATCCCACACATCGCGGTTGAGAACGCCGCCGCCATGCGTCGTGCCGCGCTGACAGGCCTGCGAACCCGCGGGCCGGCCATCGTGGTTACGGGGCCATCTCTTCAAACAGGTTTCTCATCACAGCCTCTCCGGCGCTGTTCCACGGCACGGGTAGCAGGTCGGATCGGAAAAACACGCCCTCGCCGCCGCGGCGGACGATGTTGATGCCGCCCTCGTGGAAAAGGCCGCCGCTGTCGTAGCCGGATCGACCGATGAACTTCACCGTCTCGGTCAGGAGCGGCGAGCGGTACGCTGGCTGGTTCCAATTGCGTGTACGGAAGTTGGGGTCCAGCGCCTCACGTTGGAAAGGCGACGCGCTTGGCTGGGGGAAGGAGGGGGCGTTCTTATCCGAGTTGTGCGGGATGCTATAGGTGCCAAACGCACGCAGGCCCAACTCCGGGCTGTTGATGCTCTGGAGGGATACGCTCTTGTAATCATCGGATAACTCCGGGCAGAGCCACACCGACTGAGTCGCCAGATACTCGCGCACCCAGTGACCGTTGCCAGCCCATGGGAACCCGTGGCCGGAATGCGAGTGCGCGTAGTAATCATGCGCGTCGTGCCCGACGATCCAGTCCTTGTTGTCGTTGGCGTACATCGCCTCGGCCAGGTAGATCTGCCGCATCTGCGAGAGGCACGCGACCTGCCGCGCCACCGCACGCGCGCCGCCCAGCGTGGGGAACAACAGAGCAATCAACAGCGCGATGATGCTGATGACCACGAGGAGTTCGATGAGGGTGAATGCCTCACCCCGCACGTAGTCCGGGCATCGGCTGTGTCGCGGGTTATGTCGCAGGCTAGTCATTAGTTCTTCACCATTTTCCATGCGTCTACCGCGGACACGGTCCTGGCGTGGCCGTCGAAGAAGCTGACATTGGTGCTGTAGTTGTGGCGGATGGCGGTGTGGACGGCGGGGTCGCCCTCGACCACCGAGCTTTGCCCGGTGTTCGCGAAGTCCCCCGCGTCGCTGTACGGGCTGGTCTGCGCGTCGATGATGTAGCCCGCCCACTTCCAATTCATCGAACCCTGCCGCCGCACCGAGTCCATCAACATCCATGTGTCGCTGAGGTTGGCAAACTTGTGATGAGGCCTGTCGGGGAACGGGCCGTGATTTCTAGTCGGATCGCTGTAGTATCCCGTGAGGGACTTGCCGAACGAGTGTCGCATCCCGATCGAGCCTTTGTGGACCCCGCCGTGGTACGCCCCATTGGGCCAGATGTCTTCAGCGGTGGAGGTGCGCTTCTCGCTGCCGCCGAGTGTCCGGGGGTTGCCGTCGTAGGTGCTGTCGCTCGCGGCCTTCTCGGGGCAGTAGATCACCGCGCTGTTGGGCACGCCGGTGAACTTGATCACATAACTCCACCACATGTGCCCCTCGTCGGCCGTGGGTGAATACTTCTTCTCAAGCAACCCGCTCTTGATCTTGGCGCTGGTCACTCCCCGCCAACTCATCGGGTAGTGGCCCAAGTTGTCCACGCTGTAGGTGACCATGCCCAACGCGAGTTGGCGGTGCTGGCTGAGGCAGGTCGCGGTGCGGGCCGCGTGCCGGGCACCGCTGAGCACCGGCAGCAGCAACGCAATCAACAGCATGATGATTGAAATGGACACCAGCAGTTCGATGAGGGTGAATCCGCGTGTGCCTGCGGGGTTAGGATGAACGCGTGACTTGAAGACTGAGTGGGTGCATGGGCGGGGAGCCGAGGGATGGCGATCCCTCGGCTTTGGGGCGCTGCGGCGCTTGGAGAGTGGCAATGTACTGTCACGCATCGGATGGCCTCACACACACAGAGCGGAACCGCCGTTCAACTGCCCACAGCACCCGGGGTCTTCAATGCCACCTCAAGCCCGCCGACCACGGCTGAGCATCAGCAGGCCACCGAGACCCATCAGAGCGAGGGACGCGGGTTCGGGGATGATGGAGACCGTCATGGTGTCGAACTGCATCGTTCCGCCGCCATTGGAACTATTTCGCGTGCCCAGCGTGATCCAGTTGCCCCACGCCGACCGGTCCACGTTGGTGATTGTGTGCGACACGGTGGCTGAGTTCGCGCCGCTCTCCATGGTGGCCGTCAGTTGCAGGTCATTGCCCACGAACAGGCCGGTGAAGGTGTAGTCGCGGAAGTCATTGGTCCGGAAGCCTGTCACGCTGGCTGTGCCCAATTGTGTAAATGTGCCATCGGAGCTTTTGGTACCGATTTGTAGAGCGGTGGAGCTGCCAACGAACGCCCGGATAGCGATGGCGTTGGGAATACCCACGTCGTTTGTTGTACTATTGATGGTGGGTGCGGCGGAACCGAAAATGCTGATCTCGGTGCGGGCGAAGTTGTTTCCTTGGCTGGCCGTTCCTGGCATCGTGCCACGCAGGGTAATCTCAAATCCCGGTAGCGTGTTGAGATTGCCCAGTTCGAACTGACCCGCAGCCATTCCTGATGCGAAGGTGGTGGTGGCCGTGTTGAAGTTGAGCGAATCGGCCGCCAAACTCCAGCTTGAACTTGCCTGATTAGAAACCGTGAATCCGGTGATGGCGTTGGTGCCGGGGGCTGTGAGATTGGAGGGGGTGTCTTTGCCTGCGTCGCTCTCATTGCCGAAGTCGAAGTCGGCGGGGACCGAGATTGCCGCCGACGCGGGGCCAGCGGCCAGCAGAAGCGCGATGGCACCAGTGAGTACGGCGAAGGGAACGTGGCGAGTCATGGGTAAAACCTCCATAAAGAGAGAAAAAAACTACAAGCTGGAACCCAACGCGGATTCCACAATCGACATTTCAATCAACTTCGGCGTCACGAGGCGGAGTTGCGGGGCCTCCGGCAGCTCCCCCGCCACGCGGGCGCGGAGCAGGGCGACGAGTTGCTCGCCCATGTGCATGTTCTGCTTATCCACGGTGGCTACGGGGGGTGTGGCCTCGTAATTCCGCTCGGGAACGTCGGCCCAGTAGTGGTCGTACCCGGCCAGCAGCACGTCCTTGTTCGGCTCTTTGCGGAGCAGGCGGCAGGCGGCGGCGGCGTAGGGCACGTCGCCGTCACCGGTCAGCAGCAGGGCATCGACAGGCTCGTCGCCAAGCAGGTGCTCGGCCAGGTGACCCGCCACGGTCTTGGCGGCGTGGCTAAACGCGGCGGCGCTGCGCGCTCCGTCATGCAGGGCTGGGTGGTCGGCGACGGGCAGCGGGGTGAGGCCGGCCTCGCGCATCGCTCTTTCGTAGCCGCGGTACCGCTGCTGAAGCCAGGGGGCGGTGAGCCCGTCCTGCCAGAAGCAGAGGATGCGTCGTCGGCCGCGCTCGAGCAGCCAGTTTGTAAGCAGGTAGCAGCCCTGCTCGTGATCGGAACTGACGCGGTCGCACGCGGCAAGGCTGGGCGTGTCGCCATAGACCACGTAGGGGATTCCGGCTTTGTCGAGTTGAGCGAGCATCTGCTCTTCGCCGGTCTCTGTGAGGAGGTCTGAGAAGATCACGCCGTACGGCCGGGCCTGGATGAGCGATGCGATGCCCTCATCTCGGACGGTCGCGGGGTGGAAGGACAGTGCGTGCATGCCGGCGTCTTCAATCGCGGGCAAGGCACCGAGGCCGATGTACTCGACCCAGCCCGGCTGACGGTGGCTGTGGAGCATGCGTCGGCCGTTGATCGCCACGATGGCCACGACCTGATCGACAAGGCGGCGCGAAGGCGAGGCGGCGGCGTGCTCACTGACCACGTTCACACGCGGGCTGATCTGATGGACCACACCCTGCTGCCGGAGGACAGCCAACGCTCGCTGCACCGTGGCGCGATCGGCCTGAAACTCCTGCGCGAGTTGCCGGCCCGATGGCAGCGGCGCACCGC
>JBGTLW010000035.1:0-1852 GCA_041743835.1 Phycisphaeraceae bacterium
CTGGAAGTTGCGGAAGTGGCCGTGGATGTGGACCGAGATCGCGTCGTAGTGGTCCTGGCCCTCGACAATCATGCGCTCGATCATGTCGGGGTTCAGCCCGTGCCCGCCGTGGGTGCCAAGCGTGGCGATGCCACCGCTGAGCACCACCGCATCTGGCTGGACGCTCTTGATCTCCTCGTAGCAGATGCGCATGAAGTCGAGGTACTCATCGGTTGTGCCCTGCCAGAACCCGGCAAGGTCCGGCTCGTTCCACAGGTCGTAGATGTAAAGGCCGTGCTTCTGGTTGTGCTCGGTGATCGCGCGGACCGCCTGGCGCAACGCCTCCTCCGCGGGCGCGACGTTGGGAAACTTGATCGGCTTGCCGTTGATCAGCTCCCCAGCCTTGTGACGCTCCTTGTAATCGGGCTTGACCGCGTAGGCCGGCGTGAACGTGAAGCTGTAGAGCACCTGCATCCCCGCCTCGCGGATGCGCGTGACGACTTCGTCGTGCTGCGTCCACTTGTATTGACCCTCGCCGGTGTTCACGTTGCCCCATGTGCCGAAGCGCAGCATGTCCACGCCAAGCTGCGCCAGCAGGTTGACGATCTCGGGCTGGCGCTGGCGTGAATCAAGCCCGAAGTAAAACCCGTCGGCAGGGGGGAGATCGCGGATACCGATCGGATCGATGTAAGCAACCTGCCGCGATGAATGCTGGAGCTTGGCTGAGGCATCGACCAACTCAAGCGTCGGCTCGACCTTGTACCACCCCGTCTTGGGCAGCACGCCGCCCAGGGCGACCGTCGTGGAGGCTTCGGGCTGGAGGATGATCGGATCGGACGACCACTCGGTCTTCTGGCCCTCATAGTCGGTCAGCGCCAGTTTCAGGCGGAAGCCCACCTCCCGGTTCTGCGCCGGGTTGCTGATGCGGTAGACGAACGCGTCTTCCTCCCCTTTGAGGATCACCGACAGCGGTGAAGCCGTCTCCAGCTTCAGCCCCAGCGCGGCCAGCACTGCCTGCGACTCAATCGCATCCGGATTGAACGCGTTACGCCGAATCTCGCCGATCAGGATGGATTTGCCTTCGACCGACTTCTCGGGCGCATTGAAGACCAGACTTAGCAACTTCACCGGCGGGTCGATCTCACCCCGTCCAACATCGGGCCCACCCCATCGATCCGTCACCTTGTCCGGCGAGAGGTCCACTTCCCAGATCTTCCACCCCTTGCCCTCGGGCACGGTGAGTTTGCCGTACTGGTGAATCTCGCCTTGGGTATCAATCACCCGCACCCCCGCCGACCGCAGGTCGGGGAACTCATCGCTGTTGACTTCCAGCTCCAGCTTCACCCCGGAGCCGAAAGCCACCAGGTCCGGCTGCTGCGGAACCGTGATCTCCATCAGACGTCCGCCCCCGCCCCACGAAAATCGGGTCGCTTGGCGCCCGGCGTGCTCACCGATGTTCAGCCGCCAGCCACGTCGCACGTGGAAGGTGCCCTGTTCGCCAGCTTCCATGAACACCTGGGTTTCCGCCGCCGCCGCGGGCAAGGCGAACACGCTCAGCAGCGCCAGCGTGGCGGGAAGGGTGTTCATCGCTCGTATCCGTTGCGTCAACATAAACAACATCATGAACTCCAAAGAAACCAGAACGCATCACGCCGCGTTCATCAACCCACCAGCCCGCGAACAAATCGCTGTTTGCCTCGAGGTCGCCAAACGCTGTTCAATTGCGTCAAGGCGTTTGAGTATCACGTCCAGTCTCTCGACGATCTTCGAGGTTTTATCAGCGTCTGACGGTGGATCGGCAGCGGCAACTCCGCCGAGCAGGAATCCAGCAAAGACGGTCACTACTAATATCCACCGTCCCATTTAATTGTCT
>JBGTLW010000036.1:0-6358 GCA_041743835.1 Phycisphaeraceae bacterium
CGAGGATGACGCGCAGGCCGTCCCGCGCCGCCCGCGTCGCTGCGGCGATGCCCGCCGGCGTGCCGCCTATGACCAACAGGTCGCAGTCGTGCGTCTGGGTTTGGTCGGACGCGTGCCTAGGCTGCGGATCAATCATCCTCACCTCGCACTGGAAACACAGCCGCGGCGATGTGGCGCGTGTCGTACATGTTGTTGATCATGCCGCACTCGAAGACGCACAGTACCCGGCCGTCGGGCAGCAGTGCGAGGTCGCTGTACCCGCTGGGGCCGGGCTCGATGACCTGGAGCGTCTGCCACGATCGGCCTGCATCTCGACTGAGCTTGGCCGTGAGGTTCTTGCGGTCACGGGCCCTCGCGGTGCTGCCCGGAAGGTCGCGGTCGAGTGAATCGGGATGGGTGAACACCAGCAGGTCGTGTGCGTCGTGCGACGGGACCACCAGCAAACTCGCGTGACACTGCGCATCGATCAGGTGTGGGTCGAAGCGCGGGATGGACAAGTGGGTGATGCCATCGGGGCTGCCGGATGTAACGCGGCGAAACGGGGATGATTCGTTGCGGCTATTGAACATCACCGAGCCGTCTGACAACTCGGCGACCGTCGTTTCGTTCGGTGTGCCGATGGCGATGCCGTCCTGAGACAACTGTTCGTGGGCCGCCACGGTCGGGCCGGCCTGCCACGCTTGGCCGTGGTCGTCGCTGTAGAGAAGCGTGAGGTCTGATGGCCGATGCGGGTCGCCCGCGCCCGGCGTCGCAGCGCACATCCATGCGGGCACGATCAGTCGGCCCAGGCTCGGCCCGCGCTGCTTGCAGAGGCCGTGCCCCGGCCCGACCGCGAAGGCCGTCCAAGCGTAACGCCCGCGGATCGCCTCGGCGACCTGCGTGATCTCGCGTGGCCGAGTCCATGTCCGCCCTTCGTCATCGCTGCGGATGTAGAACAGCCGCCGATAGCCCTGCATGAACAGGGCGTGGACGCATTTCTCGAACGGGTCGGCGATGGGCACGAAATTGTGGATCGGCCCACCACCGTAGTCGCGGTGACCCACTACGACCTGCGGCCCATCCCACGTCAGCCCGGCATCATCCGACCGACGCATGAGCACGTCGATGTTCCAGTAGTCGTTGTGCTGCTGTGGGCTGCCCTCGCCCGGATGGATCCGCGCCTCGGTGAACGCCATCGCCACCCCGCCGGGGCTTACCACACACGACGGCACGCGGCAGTGGCGATAGCCCGCTTCACGCGCGGTAAACAGATGCGTGCGCGCCGCAGTGTCGGTCGGGTTGGTGGTCATACACTCTCCAGCCACGCCATGTTGAACCGGACGAGGCGCACGCCTTCGTACATCTGGTGCGTTCCGCCCTCGAAGGCGCAGTAGATCCAGCCTTCACTCACAGTCCCCGGCCGGCCGGCGATGATCGTGGAATACGCAGCCGGTCCGTTGTACACCATACGCTTGACCGGCCAGGTTCGTCCACCGTCGAAGCTGGCCCAGACGGCCAGGTCCTTGCGTTCATGGCTGTCGGTGTCCTGGCTGGTGTAGAGCAGAATATCTCGCTCGTCGTCCGGCACACGGGTAAGCCCTGCGAGGATGCCGTAGTGCCCGTTGTAGTTGCAGCCGCGCTTCTCCGGGCCGCGATAGCGCGGGCCATCGGGCAGCATCTCCTGACAATGGAGACCTTCCCAGCATTCTCCGGCGTCCCGACTGCTTGCAAACCAGCGGCCCGAAGTCACGGCCTGACCTTCGTGGAAGTACTGCTTGCGTGAGCTATAGAGCAGCGTGCCGTCGCGTCGTTCCACGATCGCGCCTTCGCCGGTGCCGAGGTCGGGGAATGGCGTGGATGGATTCCATGTACGCCCGCCGTCATCGCTGAACAATGCGCTGTTGTAGCCGGTATGCAACTCGCCTTTGAAGTTCTCGCCGTTCCAGACACGGGCCGCTCGGATCAGTCTTCCGGGTCTTGGGCCGTGATGTAGCGTGATGCCGTGCTCCGCCATATGCAGCGCCGGCACGTTGCCCTGCACATCTGGGTTGAAGGTCGCTTCCACCGCCTGCCAGTTTCGGGCGTTGTCGGAGCTGCGATAAACCTGGGCTGGATACGGCGGCTTGGCGCGGCGTGGATGGACGTGTTCGCGATGACAGAAGGCGAAGATGGTGCCGGTGTTGTCGTCCACAACCATGCCGCCGCCCTGGATCGCGGGTTCCTGGAGAAGCACCATGCCTTCCCAGCTCGCACCGCCGTCGATGCTGCGCCGACTAACCATCCGCTGGCCCGGCTTGGGTGGCACATCCGGATGCCCGCCATGGGTGAGGATGACGGTGCCGTCGGTGCTCACGACCAGATTAGGGAAGCGCGTGCCAGCATCCACGAGGCACGCTTCGAAAGCGGGGGTGTGTTGGGTTGTCATAGGATGGCCGCAGGGTGGGCACGTCTTTGTGGCCGTTACTCTAACACCACGTGGCCAAATCGATCGGCACTCTTGTCTGCTGCGATGCCGTCGAACCAGCGGAGGAGGCGGACCCGGCCGCGGCCATCATCTTCATTCACCAGGAACGTAAACCGCACGGGCAATCCAGACTCGTAGGCAATGCCCAGCGACTCGAAGGTGAGGTAAGTTTCATAGACGGTGCGGCCATTGTTGCGTTTGGCGGCAACCGGGGCGTCGAGCTTTCGGTTCGCACGATCGGGCTGCGGTGAAATCCAGACCCACCCGCTCCCGCCGTCGGCTTCGGTGAGCCCGATCTCGGTGTGGGCATCGCCAGCGTAGAACGCGGCTTGAACGCTGTCGCCGGCCCACATCCCTGCGCCGGCTGGGCCCGGGTGATGCGACTGGTCGCGCACCTCGAAGCAGAGGTAGATGCCCTTGCCATCGTGCGCCAGTGTGGCCGTGGCCGAGAGGTCCTCGGGCCCGGCCCAGTTAGGCGTATGAGGATCGGACACCAGGTCCTGGACCGCGGCGTCGGTGTTCAGCACAATGGGTACCGCGCCGTCGATCTTCTCGGGCTGACCGTCAATCGTGAAGCTTTTCGCGCGCACGGCGCGCTCTGCCACCACGAGCGTCAGCGGAAGCGTCTGATCGACCAACTCGGCCGGTTCGCTCTGGACGCGCAACGCCAACCCGACGCTGCCGTAGGCGGTGTCGCGCGGCATGGTGTAGTCGATGGTCGTCTCCCCGGTCGCGCCGCGGGCGACTTGCAGCGACGTCTGGGCGAGCGCTTCGCCCATCGCCGTCTGGATGGTCACGTTGAACTTTGCATCGCGGTCAAACGTGTTGCGCAGCGTGATCGGCAGTTGCAGCTTGGCGCCGGGCGGCAGACCGACCACGTCCTGGTAGGTGATGAACACGGGCGCTTGGGCCCGGCCGAAGGTCACGCCGGCATCCGCCTCGACATAGAACGGGTAACCGTCGCCTTCCCACGAAATCAGCCCGTCGCGCGGTTCGATCACGCGCGATCGGCCGAACATGTTGCTGACGGTCACGGGCTTGTCGGCGGCAAAGCGCATCATCAGCCTTGCCCCGCGGTCGTGTGGCCAGATGAGCCAGACCTGAGTGCCATCCTCGCGAGTGTAGGCGCACGCCTGGAGTCGGTTATCCAGCGACACCTCGCCCCGGCCGGTGGTGTTGGCAAGCCGCTTGATGAGTTCGTTGTACGCATGACCGGAGGGTTTGAGCCGTTGGTTGTAGGTGATCAGGCCCCAGTTCTCACCGTCGAGGTAGCCGCCCTGAGGGTCGAAGGTGTCGGTGGTGGTGAACCAGATATAGAAGTACGAGTTGGCCTGACTCTTGGCCCAGCCGACCTTCTTGACAAGGTTGTCCGCCTGCACAAGACGCCCCATCGGGCTGCTGCCAGACGGCAGGCCCGCCTCGGAGTTGCCAAGCAGCGTCTGCTCGATCGGCCGCCCGCCGTCCCGGTTCCACCGCTCGACCATGCGCTGCAGCGTGATGTAGTTGTCCAGCGCACCGTGCGCGTGCCACAGCGCGACGTCCGCCTCTGTCGCCAGCTCGGTGTACATACGGGGGTTGAAGTCCTTTTTCTCTTTGCCGTGCCGCACCGTGTTGCCCCCGGTACCGATACGCACACCGGGGATTTCCTCGCGGAACGCACGGCGGAAGACCTCGTGCATCTTCAGGTACGTGTCGATCTCGGGCAGGTACTCAAAGCCGGGCAGGTCCGGCTCGTTGTAAAACTCGACCGACAGGATGCGGTCGGCATACGGGAGGTACTTCTCGCGTGCCGACTTCTTAGCCCACTCGTAGTAGGCCTGTAATCGTTGGGTTCGCCGCGGTGGTCGTTCTTCTGATCGGGCAGCCGCAGGTGCGGGGGCGTGCCACCGAAGCCCGCGGCAAACAGCAGGTTGTTGTCGGTCTCCAGCAGGATGCGTGCGTCCTGATCGGGCTTGCCGACGCGGTAGGCGTCGAGTCCCAGCGGGACGATCACGTTCTCGATGACGAACCGGTTCTCCTCCCGCGAGATCCAGCCCATCGGGTGCATCGACCCGAACCACATGGGCGAGCGGTTGACCCGGCCGCCGTTGAGTTCGAGCACCGCCACGGGGTCGGTAGTCTCGGCGTCGATGCCCGGTGCCTTGAGGCGCAGGTGGGCGTGGTAGTGCCCTTGTCCCACCGGGCCGAAGTCCACGGCCACCTTGGTGTCGCCATAACCGGGGATGCTCACGGGGATGCTGCGCACCGCGACGGGTTCGGTGCGATGGGGATCGAGGCTGGAGTACAGCGCCACCTCCAGCGGTGCCGTCACTTCATTGGGCAGCGCGTTCCACAGCCGATAGCTCACGACCAGCGATTCATTCGGCGAGTAGGCCATGCCCTCGAACGCCGGCCGGATTCGGACGCGGCGTGTGCGATCGACCACACCGATGTAGGTGATGTTGTCGATGAGCACCTCGCCTTCGCCGCCCTTGTTGCTGCCCATGAACATAAGCTGCATCCGAAGCGGGTAGGCGAGCGTGTTGAAGTCATTGACGGTTTGTGCGTTGACCGCGATGGTGTACTCGCGCCACTGGTCACCCTCGACCGTCACGCCGGGCGTGTGGACCTTGCGGCCCTTGGCGTCCACAAGCTCGAAGTGGATGTCTGCGGTGTAGCCCTGAGGATTGGCCCAGAAGCGGATGCCGTCGATGATACCCTCGTGCCGAGACACCCGGCTTCGCGTCGCCCACAAGCGCGACTGCCCGCCTTCCTTAAACATATAGCGGATCACGCCGACGCCTTGCCCGTGGTGCGCCTGCTCGGGGCGGTGGGCACCGGCGACGTAGATGTATCCGCCGTAGGGCCGCTCGTCAGGCGGGTGTGTCGTGTTGTGGTTCCACGTCCGCCACGAGCCGAAGTCCTCGAAGTCCTCGGCGACGAAGCGCATCTGTTCCCGAGCGGCGGCGTCGAGGAAGACAAGCCCTTCAACCCCGCTGAGCTGAAACGCACGGTTAGCGCCCTGGATCGTCTGGTCGGTGACGCGCAGCTCGATGCCGTGGGCCACCGCAACGGTGTCGCGGAATCGCTTCTCGCCCGCGCCACCGCCGGTGAACGTCGCCGCGTGTGTGTCGTAGGTTTCGTCGCCGGTGGTGTCTGCCCAGACCTCCATCCGTTTCCAGACGTAATTCCGATACGGATCGCTGTCGCCGAGGCGCACGCCCGCTAAGTGGCGCATCGGCTCGGGGAATCGCAGGAAGACCGACTCGGGCCGGCCGCGCACCGCCGTCCCCTGTTTCGGGGTCATGAACGTGGTGGGATCGCCATCGAGCAGCGCCTCGGCGCCTTGGCCGTCTTCGGTCGCCATCGTGGCCCGCGCCGTCGTGCCCTCGGGCACAACCTGCCCGTAGAACAGCACGCGATGACTGCTGGGCGTTGCTTCGATCACCGCGGCTTCGGCATCGAACAGCAAGGCGACCTCGTTCATGACCGCTGCGCGGTTGCCACCCGCCGTGCCCGACTCGACGATGCGCAGCTCAAGCCCGTACGCCTCGGGCAACCGGCCATCGAACGGGTGCTTGCCCACGTTCTGCGTGCCGGGGCCGACGTTGCGTGTGCGGCCGACGTACGTGTCGAACCGCCCGTCGTTGTTCGAGTCGATGTGGAACTCGATTTCCTTCGGGTAATAGTTGCCAAACGGGTCGGCCTCGCCGGTCGCCACGCCCGCGAGGTTCTCCAGCGGCTTGGGGAAGCGCAACGTGATCGACACGACCTGCTTCGCCGAGGTGAGCGAGCCCCCGCCGGGGTTCATCCACGTGTTCGGATCGCCGTCGATCAGCTTGTCCGGCTCCTTGCCAGCCTCGGTGTCGAACGTGGCGGCAATCTTTGTGCCCTCGGGCACGCGCTCGCCCGGCGCCCCCTGCCGCCCCGTCGCCG
>JBGTLW010000037.1:0-16269 GCA_041743835.1 Phycisphaeraceae bacterium
GCCAGGAGCCGCCGGTGCGGAAGTCCATGTGGTGGGTGGTGGTGCTGAATCCGCGCGGCCCCCACCAGTGCGTGATAGATTCCGGCTTCGACCACGCGTCGAACACCGCGTCGGCTTAGGCGTCGAACACGCGGCTGACCACGATCTGGCGGGCGTCGTCCTGCGCCAGCAGATGATCGTCGAGGCAATCGAGCATGCAGTGGAACCCGGCCACGACGCCCATCGCTTCGTGTTTGCGACGGTCCTCTGCGGTGGGATGCTCGATGCGCACGGTCAGACGGGTCTTGGGCTGCGAGTCGTTAAGTGGCTCGTGTCGGCCGGGGTTGATCGGCAGGTAATCGAGGTCCTCAAACGTAAGGGTGACGACCATGCCCTGCGGCAGGTCGTCGGGTTGGTCGGCTTTGTAGTCATCGCCGAAGCCGTCGGTGGTGACGAGGCGGTGCATGGGCACGACTTCGCTGAAGACGCCTTCGGAGGGGTACTCGGTGCCATCTGCCCCGATCATGATGTAGCGCCACTTTCCGCCGGGGCGCAGGTCGTTTTCTTCGATGCGTGCGGAGAACCCGCGCGGGCCGTACCACTGGGCCAGTTGCTCAGCCTGGGTGTAGGCGTTCCACACGAGCTCGCGCGGCGCGTGGAAGATGCGGCTGATGACAAGCGTCCGCGTGGCGTCGTCGCCCCCGGCCTGCACGTGGGCGGCAAGGTTGTCGAACGCCTCGCCCCAGCCCCCGCCGTGCGAGTCGCGCGACGCCTCGGTCGCCAGGCCGACCTGCTCGAAGTGCATCGTGGTTTGTTGGCCGTGCTGGGCAAGCGTCACGGTGATGGTTGTGTCGGCTGTGGGTTCCTGATGGTTCTGCTCCCAGGCATGGGTGAAGACCAGCCGGTGGGGGGCGCTGATCTCGTGGTACGTGCCGAAGTGGACGTACTCGCTGCCATCGGGGCCGCGCATCACGGAGCGCCACTTGCCGCCTTCGCGGACGTCGGCTTCAAACGACAACACGCTAAAGTCCTTCGGGCAGAACCACCGCAGCAGGTGCTCGCGGCAGGTACATGCATCCCATACCAGACGGAGCGGGGCATCGAACGTGCGGGACAGTGAGAGGGTCCACTGCTTTTCGGTGGCTTCAGGTTTTGCGGTGGTCGGGGCCATGGGTTTCCTTTTGTTGGAGTTCGCGGAGGTAATCATCGAGGCGGTCGAAGCTCTGTTCCCAGAACTGGCGGTACTGCTCAGCCCAATCGGCCACATCGCGCAGCGGCACAGGGTTGAGGCGATAGAAACGCTGCCGGCCCTCCTCCCGCACGACGACAAGATTCACAGCACGCAGCACACGCAGGTGCTTGGAGACCTGCGGCTGGGCGAGGCCAAGCGCGTGGACGATGTCGTTGACCGCCCGCTCCCCGCGTGACAGCAGGTGGAGTATGTCCCGCCGAACCCCCTCGGCAATGGCGTTAAACACATCAGCAGTTGTCGCAGCGCGGGCCATGCACGTAATATATACCCATACAGGAATATGTCAAGCTCTGCGCCGTTTCTTGCGATGCGGGGGTGATGATCGGCGCCCGCGGTAGGCGCGGGCACGCCCGTGTGCTAACCTTTACACGGTAAGAATTACCACATGCCAAGAATGGAATTTCGGTCATTGCCACTGCCACCCTCAAACAGATTGCCCGCCGCACCAATATGCCGCGCATGAAGGTCCCGTGTGGCCATCCCGTGAGGTTAGCCCCACAAAGCGATCAGTTCGCATAGCACTAACAAGGATCTGTCATGACTCCGCGTACTTACTTACTTTTCACGATGGTGACCGCAGGCCTGATGCTGGTGGGCTCCGCGTCGTTTGCCCAGAGCTTCCGCTTCCCATCCGATGCGGGGTTGATCGACGTCACGCAGCCGCCATATCACGCCGCCGGCGATGGTGAGACGGACGACACAGCCGCGATCCAGCAGGCGTTCAACGACCACTTGGGCCGCAACCGGACGCTCTACTTCCCCGATGGCACCTACCTGCTCAGCGACCAGGTGGGCATCTTCAACGCCAAGCCCCACACCCGCACGCGCTTCGTCCACATCCAGGGCCAGAGCGAAAAAGGCACCATCATCAAGCTTGCGGACAACGCCGCGGGATTCAATGACCCTGCGAAACCCAAGGTGGTCTTCAGCCTCTACGAGGGCGTCAGCACCGGCGATGCGATGCACACCATGGTGCAGAGCTTCACGCTCGACGTTGGCGCCGGCAACCCGGGCGCGGCGGGGCTGCGGTATCTCGCGAATAACTCGGGCGCGGTGTATGACGTCACGATCCGCAGCAGCGACCCGGACAAGGCGGGGGCGATCGGCCTGGACCTGCGCCAGAGCCAGCAGGGGCCGGCGCTGATCAAGCGCGTCACGGTGGACGGCTTCGACCACGGCGTCGAGGTGGGCAATTCATTTTCCATGGTCTTCGAGCACCTCACGCTCGCAAACCAGCGGAAGATCGGCTTCTACAACCCCAAGGCCCGCGTTACCGTGCGGGGGCTGACAAGCGTGAACCGCGTGCCCGCGGTCGTCAACGAGAAACACGCCGAGCTGACGTTGATCGAAGCGAAACTCACGGGCGGAGCCCCCGGCACGAGCGCGATCATCAGTGATAACCACAAGCTGTTCCTCCGTGATATCGAAGCCAACGGTTACGCTCACACGGTGCGCACCCGTGAGGGAAAACATATCGATGGTCGTATCGACGAATGGTACGAGGGCCAACCGCACGCCCTGTTCGATGTGGGGGCGATGAGGACGCTACGGTTGCCGATCGAAGAGACGCCGCAGGTGCCTTGGGAAGAAGACCTGTCCAAGTGGGTCAAGGTGGAGAGCGAGGGGGAGGATGTCACCGAGGCGCTGCAACGAGCCCTTGATTCCGCTGCGGCTGCTGGCAAGACCACGATCTACTTCCCCAGTGGGCGGGCGAAGGATTATGTAATCAGCGGGCCGGTCCGCGTGCACGGCAGCGTCAACCGCATCATCGGCTTGGAGAACATTCTCCGCATCGACGGCAGCGGTGAACTGGGTGTGGGTGCGGACGTGTTCACCTTCGAGGACCTTGATGGCCCGGTTGTGGTGGAGCGGTTCTTTAATTTCCTTGTGCATGGCGGCTGGAAGGGTTTCCGGGAGGATGGCGGAGAACGCTACCTTTTCCGGAACAAGAGCGACCAGCCGATCATTCTGAAAAACTTCGCCCACGGCGCCTGCCGGCTCAAGAAGCCGCAGCCGGGCACCACCTGGTTCATCGAAGACGTGGTGGGGACTTTGCGCGTCGGGCAGAACGAGAAGGTCTGGGTGCGACAGTTCAACCCCGAGTCGCCGAGGCGGGAGATGCTTGTGGTTGACGGCGGGCAGGTCTGGGTCCTGGGCATGAAGACCGAAGGCAGGGCCACACACATCGACGCCCGCAACGGTGCGAAAGTCGAGTTGCTCGGCGGCGTGGCGTATCAGTCGTGGAAAAAGCAGCCGCTGGACCCGCCGATGTTCATCGTCGACGCCACTTCAGAAGCCTCGTTCACCATCGGCTTTTACCACTTCAATTTGCCGTTCACCACGATCGTTGAGGAAACGCGCGACGGTGAAACCCGCCGGCTCGAGCGCAAGGACCTCAAGCAATACCACCTGCCCATCTACCGCGCAGATCGTGCCGAACCATGAACCGTGCAGACCAAGGGGTCACTTAAGAGAAAGCCATCGCCCCGGCGCACCGTCCCGCTTCACCACCCACCCTCGCACCGCGTGTCGGGGCGTCGGCTGAGGTAGTGATCGCTCAACTTCTTGAATAACTCTTGCTGGATGGCGGCGTCGTCCGGCGCGTTGTAGCAGTTGTGCATCTCGCCGGGGTCGTCATCCAGCCGATACAACTCGCCCTGATCCGTGCGGTTGTAGTGGACGAGTTTGTGCGTGGCGGTGCGGATGCAGCGCAGGGAACTGGACGGGCCGTCCTTTGGTGATTCCCATTCCGCCAGAATGTGCTCGCGCTGTCCATCGGGGTGAAGATTGAAATCGCGATCGAACATGGGCCGGCCGCTGGCGCGGGTGATGCGATCGGTTGGCACACCGCCGCTCGCCTGCACGCTGGCCAGCAGGTCAACAGCGGAGGTGAGGGATGAGACCGTCTCGCCGCCATCGGGCCGCAGCGGTGCGCCGGGCACGCTCACGATCAACGGCACACGCAGCAGGTCATCGAGCAGGTACGGCCCTTTCCACAACAGGCCATGCTCCCCGAGCATTTCGCCGTGGTCCGAACTGAAGATCACCACCGTATCTTTGGCCAGCCCTTGCTCCTCCAGCGTGGCCAGCAGGTCGCCGACACACTTGTCCAGGTGGGCGCACATGGCGTGGTATGCGCGGATGACACCAACCATCTTGTCGGCGTCCCGCGTCGTGCTGCGCACCGCATCGAAGCGCTGGCGGTAATGTGCCGGCTTGGCGTTCAGCGCCGCTTCGTCGAAGCGCGGCTCGGGAACGTCTGCGTCGGCGAAAGCGCTGGCGTATGGCTCGCAGGGATTGAAAGCATGGTGTGGGTCGAAGTAGCCCACGGACAGCAGGAATGGCTTGTCTGTGGGCCTGCGGTGACGCAGCCAGTCGTTGGCCCGGCCGGTCACCCAAGTGGACAGGTGATGCTCTTCGGGCATGATCGAGGTGTGGGCGATGTCGTGGCCCTGGCTGTACATCTCCTGAAGGTAAGCGACGAACAGGTCCGGGTGCTCCGTCCGCAGCCAGCGGAAGTACTCGTCGTCGATCAGTTGTTGATCGCCCTCGGCCACCTCGCACACATCAAAGCCGTAGGGGGCATGGGGACGGATGCGTGGGATGATGGGCTCGAGGTGAAACTTGCCGAAGTGAGCCGTGTGGAACCCGTGCCCGGCCATGACCTGGGGCAGCGTTTGCTCGTGCACCGGCAGACGGCAGCCGTTGGTCCACAGGCCGTGCTCGGTGATGTGTCTTCCGGTCATGATGGACGCGCGGGATGGCCCGCAAACCGGATTGGTCACGAAGTGGTTCTGAAAGTTGAGGCCGGTGGCGGCAAGTCGGTCGAGGTTCGGCGTGCGGGCGACGGTCGATCCGTTGCAGCCGAGCGTATCGAAGCGCTGCTGGTCGGTGAGGATCAGCAGGACGTTTCGGGGCCGGCCGGGCGATTGAAGTGTGTTAGTCATGCGAGGGGTCCTGCGCCGCAACCAGAGGGCTGGGTGTGAGGCGAAATCAGGCGTACTTCAATGCTAATAGTGCCTGCGCCCACGGTGTCATCGGCCATTTCATGTGAGTTATACTGGGAAAACATCTAACCGGTATAGTAAACTCATGCCGCCTGCTTGAGAACTCGCTGGAGTTGCTTCGGGTGGTTGCATTGGGTGTGATCGAACGGATGCCACATGCACGCATGATTGAGTTGAAACCCCGCCATCCTGCAAGCGGTCGTCATCCGAAGGGTGGACTGATGTCGCGTCGAATAGGGCGATGGGTATGGGCTGTGATCGTGGCGTTGGCAGCGGGGGGGCCGGCGCTGGCCGAACCGATTGACTGGACTGATGACTGGGACCGGACCTACCAGCAGAATCAACAGCGATGGGAGCCGCTACGGGCCGACGACGCGCCAGCGTATCACCAGCGGATGGTAGCGATGTTGCGTGGCCTCCTGGTACGGCACCCGGAGGCGGATGACCATCGTGTTGAGGCATACAAGGAGCTGGCCCAGGGGTATGCGGCGCTGGACATGCCCTGGTGGCGCGATCATTGGCGCGGTAAGTTGGCACGGTTGTGGCCCGAGCAGCGTGAAGCGGCGAGGGCGGCGTTGGAGCAACTGCTGAATTCGCCGTGGGATTCGGCGTTTGGCGATCAGGCTGGGCGTGAAGCAGCCCATCAGGTGCTCGCGCTCGTGAAGCATGGGGAACTGGAGCCGGGCGACGCTTTGGCAAGTATGGCCCGTCGCCGTCTGGTACGGTGGAACATTGAGGCCGGCCGCCTGCACGCCGCGATGAGTTTGCTGGATCAGATTCAAGAGGTAGAGGAGGAAGGTCGGGTAGACACCAATTGGCAGCGGGATCAGCGGGTGCAGATATTTCTGCGCGCTGGCCGGCCAGATCAGGCGGCGGCTTTGCTGCGTAGCCAAGGGACGGGCTTGCTGCCAGATCAAGCGGCCGCGGATCGGCTCATGGAACGGATCGAGGCATTCGACGGGAGCAATGCGGATGAAGGGCTGAACTTTCCCACAGATGCGAAGGTCGAACACCTGATGCTGTTCGCACGCAGCGGCAGTGAGGCTCAAGCGCTCCAAGAGGCGTTGCACGCGGCGGCGGAGAGTTCAGCGCTGGTGGTGTGGGACGATCGACGACGCAGGGCAGGATGGTTCGCGATGGCTGCGTTGCCCGATGCTGGATCGGCCACAGCCGCGATGGCATCGGAGGTGGAGGCGGGCTCACTGGGGGATGTGATGAGGGCCTACCGCCAGGCCCCGGGCGCGGTGGCGGTGCATCGGACGATGCTGGCCGAGGCCGAGCGCCTGTTGCGAGCCGACCAGGTGGGAATGGCGCGCCGCATGTTGCAGGATGTCTTGGCATGGACGGGTGATCCGGGAGTACAGGCGTCAGCCAGGCGTGGGTTGGCCCTGGCTGATCTGCAACATGAAGCGTCCGTGACAGAAGTGGCGGCGCTGAACACGACACCACGGCTGATATCGCTCCCGGCTCAAACACCTTGGCCCTTACGCTCGCTTTTCACTTCATCAGCCGCCATCGTGGCCGCCTTTCCGCCTGCGGTTGCGGAACTGGTGACGCATGAGCAGTGGGTGTTTGCCGCTGCGCCGGGATACGTGGCTGGTTACGAGGTGGGGCATTCGCAGCCGCGGTGGGTCCGCCGCTCACCGCTGGTGTACAGCGACCACTGGGATGGCGTGGACCAACGGTTTAACGGCCGCGGTGGGCGGGCGAGTGAGGGCGAACGAATTGTCGTGCCGGGGCGGTTTCGGCCGGTGTCCCATGGGAACTTGATCGTTGTCCGTGGCGAGCCGGGACGGGAACTGGGCCGGGCTCGGAGTTTGATGGCCTTGGAGCGGGCGACGGGACGGCTGGTCTGGTCCACATCGGGGCGTGAAACATGGACCAACCTCCGGCCCGTCGGCGAGCCGGCGGTTGCGGAGGGGCGACTCTACACACTTGCACGGGTGGACGGCTGGTTTTCGGAGCTGTCGGTGGCCTGCCTTGATGCCAGCAGTGGCGACCTGCTTTGGCACCGCCCGCTGGTGACCGGCCCGGCGGAACTGGTGCGCGGGAGCGATGGGCGGCAGTGGTTGGATGTGATCGAATACGGCAGCGGTGTCGAGATCGCTGGCGGCGCGGTTTACTGCCAGACGAGCATGGGCGTGGCCGCCCGGTTAGACGCACGCGATGGGCTGGTGGAATGGGTGCGAACGTACCCCCGGCCGGCTGGCGAGTTCAGTTGGGATGCGCTCCTGCCTCGGCGTGGAGGCCGGCCGGTGGTGATCGGCGATCGAGTGGTGATGACGCCACGCGATCACGCCGGTGTGCTGGCCCTTGATGCAGCAACCGGTGAACTGGCGTGGGAGCGGCCTGTGCTGGCATCGCGGTGGATCGTCGCGGCGAGCCGGGAGTCCCTGGTGTTGGCCGGTGCGAGCGAAGTACTGTGCATCAACCCGCTTGATGGCCGGGTGCGATGGCAGGCGGTGTTGCAGCAGGCGGTGCGCACGGCCGCAGCGGGGCATGGCCGTGTGGTCGTTGGCATGGCGCGGGGGTTTGTGGTGCTCGATGCGGAGTCGGGTGCGATCATCGAGCAGCACAACGCGCCAGACGCGGTGACATTTGACAGCATGGTGCTCGCGTCGGCGGGGGTGGTGGCGACGACAAGCGATGTGGCGGGCCTGTTGCAGGACGGCCACGCGCCGGGCACGGAATCGTTGGAAGCCGATCTTGATGCTGGCCTGTGGCGGCTGGCCCGGCCGCGCGCGCGGATACTGCTGCATGAGCCGGGCCAACGCCTGACCCTGGTGCAGTCCGGTGCGGTGCTCGAAGCCATCGACCCGGTGGATGGGCATGTACGCTGGCGGCGACTACTGCCCTGGTCCGCGAGCCGGGCGGTGCGTTCGGCTGATGTGCTGCTGGTGCTGCACCCCCAGCAACTGCTCGGGTTGTCGGTTGACAGCGGAGAACAACGCTGGACGCTGGACCTTCCGTTTCTGAATCCAATTCTGAGCGCCGATGGCAGCGAGGCGCTGGTGCGAGACCATCGCCTACGCGAGTGGGACAAGACACCGATGCTGATGGTCGATGCGTCGAGTGGCGATGTGCTGTGGGGGCATGACTACGAGGGACGGCCGCAGCGGCGCTTCCAGCCGACGGCAGCGTTGTGGCAGGCGCAGCAGATTCACCTGCTTGCCAATCCTGAGCAGAACCGAGGCACCCACATGCTCAGCATCCGCCGCAGCGACGGTGTGCCTCTATCAAACCGTCGCTATCTGCCATCGCAGCAGATGATGTACCTCGGCAGTGAGGCAATCATGGGCGAGGCGTGGTACGCCGCGGGCCTCGATGGGCACCTCCACGGTTTCCGGTGGACAGGCGAGCAATTCGATCGCACGGGTCGCGTCGAGCTGCCCGAGCAGGGCATGCAACGCCACGGCCGATCACCCACCAGCACGGTCAGCGGCGACGCGATCCTAGTGGTGCAACCGAGCAGCGGTATCTGGCACCACAACTGGCTCATTGATCGTCGGACGATGCGCCTATCACAATACTGGCGCGCCCCACACACCGCGGTTGCCAGTGGCGGCAGCGCTTTCCGCTTCCATAGCCGCAAAGGGGGCGAGTCGGCCCGGATTGAGCAGATAGATCCTACAGGCCAGCAGCGGGTTGACCTGAAGTTTGACACGGGGCCGTCGCCCTCGGGGCTGCATGGTGTGGATGTGTACGACGGCGGAATCGCCACGGTCACGGCCGTCTCGCTGGCGCACGGCGAGGGCGTGCGGGTGGACCGCTGGCGTGAGGACGGCGGGTGGATCGGGGGCCGCACGATCCCGCTTTCACCACAGGCCACGACGGTAGCCCTGCAAGGTGGCACGGCCGTGCTCGTTGACGACACGCACGTGTATGGCGGTTCGCTGGACGCCATGCTGCGCAATCATTTCGACGCCATCCGCATGCCCGCAGCGGGTGATGCAGCCGATGCCGACCCCGACTCATGGGTGGTGTTGCGGGCGACGCATGACGACGAACATCTTCTCCTCCGCTTTATGGTGCACGCGGACCATGCAGCGCCTCTGCGGGGCGAGGCCGGGCAAACGGGCGGCACGGCATTGGAACTGGCGATCAATGACCATCGATGGCTGCTTGGATTTGACAACCGGGGCGAGATGGTCTGCCGTACTTTGGAAGGAACGAAAGACCAACCGTTGCCGGTGCGGGCCATATTCAAACACGACTCGGTGACGGGGCGTTTGACGGTGGAGGTGGCGCTTCCGTTGGCTGCGCTGGGGCTGCGTGAGGGCTCGCGGATGGGCGTGTCCGCCGCGCTGTGGGACGATGTCACAGCCAGTTCAACCTTGCCGGTTCGCCGGTTGCTGGTGGGCGGGGGGATACAGGGCACGCGCATGCAACCGGGAGGGCACGACACCATCATTCTCAATAGGCAGCCGAATCAGGGCACGGATTGAAGCCAGACCGTCGTCCAGCTTCGGGTGATACCAAGCTGTTCACTTGCCGCGCAGTTTGTTCTTATCCTGCTCATCCCACCACGCGAGCGTGTGCCGGCTCGCAGCGCCGTCGAATGTGCCGATGTTGAACGCATCGCCGTGATGCAGCCCCGGCCGATTGGTCGTGCCCCAGGGTTCGCGGCCGTCGAAGAACAGCGCGGTCCGGCTCGGCATGACCAAATTGTCCAAGTGGGTTTTGCGCTGCTCGTACTGGCCGGCGTCATCGACGTTCGGGAACACCCCCTGAGCATTATTCCCCCAGCCGCCGAGGTAGTTGAAGGTGACATAGTTCCCACCCCACGCGTGGAAGAAGCGATCGCTGACCTCGTTGCTGTCAGCCGTGTGGTACGACGGGCAATAGAACTTCGGCCGCCGCGGCGAGTTGGCTGGCTCCTCCGGGTGGCCCTGGAAGGCTACGGCGCTGCCGAATGTGTACTTGCCCAGCGTGTTGAAAACCGTGCTTTCGGTAGGCCAGTAGCCCCACGGCATCCAGCCACGATACTCGTGGACGTACGTGTGCATGGCGAGGCCCGACTGCCGCAGATGGCTGGCGCACTGCACCGCCCTGGCCGACTCCCGCGCCTGATTCAGCGCCGGCAGCAGCAGGGCGATCAGCAACGCGATGATGCTGATGACGACGAGCAGTTCGATCAAGGTAAAGCCGAGACTTAGGGGGCTGTTTCGACTGTTTCGTCGTCCACTCATGACAGAGATCCTAGTGTGCAAGGCAACGGCGAGAACTTGTGTACCCCCGCCAGAACGAAGGCCCCTCCCTGCCCAGCTCCATCGCTCGCCTCACCGTCACCACACATAAAACGCGTCCCGGTACTATTTACGGTGCAGGCGTGCCCCAGAAAATCTTGCCCCACATCATGTCGGGGGCGTGCGAGGCACCTGACCATGTCGCATTACCAGCCAGCACAACCTGGGGGTATTGCGCTTCGCCATAACTCTCGACATGACCGTCCCCGAACACGACGTTCTGAAATCTCGGGGTGCCGCTATCCATCAAGTAACCGCCGTCGTGATTGGAGTAGGGTATACCCAACGTGTCGTCCCACTCGACCCGGTCCGCCGCGACAATCCGATTGGACAGGGCGGCGTCTTCAAGTGTGACCGCTGGCGTCGCGAGGTTGTAGTCAAACCATCTCGCGTTGGCGATCGCACCCGCAGAGCCGGGCACATTGCCTTGCCCACTGCCTTGGATCGCCCCGGAGACGATCAGGTAGTCGTGCATCACGCGATCGCCCATCGCCGCCCAGGTCGAATCATCCCGCACCGGCACGAAGCTCGTGCTCGGGCAATCCAGCGTCTTGAAGCTCGCACCATAGTCGTTGGACCATGTCTCCCACGCCACGCCATGTCCGCTGAACGCCGGCGCATAGGCGCGAGTCGCGGCCGCGCCGCCGTACCCGTGGCGATCAGTGTCCTTGTGTGGCAAACCGTTGCCGTGATGCGGGAACCCGCGGGGCCAGCCGGCCATGATGATCTGTGCTCGAAGGCTGTGCCCGGCCTCGGGCCCTCGCCCACCCACTGCAAGCAACGCGCGATGGTCGCCGGCGAAGATCGTAGCTGTCATCCCGATCGCTCGAACGTTCGACGCGCAAACCGTGCGGCGGGCCGCTTCCCGCGCGCTGCTCAGCGCCGGCAGCAGCAGGGCGATCAGCAACGCGATGATGCTGATGACGACGAGCAGTTCGATCAGGGTAAAGCCGGGTCGTCGCATGGTCTACCTCAGTGCTGCCGCGCTAGTGCGGCCATTGTGGTGTAGCTCGCGCACCTGTTGCCCCGCAGTCACATGGCGGGGCTACGCAGAAGCACTCACCATCACGCCCGCGCGGCCGCCCGCTCCCGCCGCGGCAAGAGAAACAGCGACCCCGCCGCGAGCAGCGCCAGGGAGCCGGGCTCGGGCACCATCATAAGTATCTGGCTGTTCGCGGTGTCGTTCACAATAATATAGCCCGTCGGCACATTCGTGGCGGCATAGAACGTGTTGCCGGTCGCGAGGTTGGATGCGGTCAGCAGCGTGCCACCGGCTGAGTAGTCCACCAGCACATACGAATCTTCCGTGATGCCGGTGAAGACCGGATTGATGTTTAGCGTGAGATTCGAGATATCCAGAGTCCCGGCCGAAAGCGTGATCACGTCCGTACTCACTCCGTCGATCTTGAAGTTGAATGCGCCGCCGACCTGACTTTGGAATGTGCCGCCGTTCACGAGCATCGTGTGGTAGTGCTGAGTTAAGCCATTTTGAGAAAGGCCCGAAGCGAAACTCGCAGCACTGCCTAGTTCCACAGTTCCGCCCGTGACGGTCGTATTGCGCATCGCAGACGAAGCCCCGGTGAGTGTGAGCTTCCCCGCCCCTTGCTTGGTCAGGTCGAACTGCCGATGGCCGGCATCAGACATTGCCCCGATCGTGACGGCAAACCCGGGGTTATTCACATTGACGGTGCGCAATGTGTTTTGACCAGTGTTATAGAATGTCCCAGTCACTACCAAATTGCCATTCCCACTGCCACCGATATTCAGGGTGCCACCCAAACGCGGGGCTGCCATTGATTGAGACTGGTTTGAATCCTGAATGATCGAACCGGGGTTGTTGAAGTGAAGAGCCCCAGTGAGTACCATGGATACGCTGAGCGTGTCGCTGAACGTCACACTGGTTGTATTTGAGTTTCCAACAAGCCGATTATTGTTTGCCGTGGTCCTGGCAGGTGTCCCTGTGAACAGCAGTGCATCGAGGTCGCCCGCTACTCCGGAGGGGGAGCCCACCTCCGCCCAGTTGTCAGCTTCGCTTATATTGTTACTGGAGGCATGACCGCCCGTCCAAGTCCAGACTGCGGCGTTGGCGTTGGATACTGCGACGCCAAGTACGAGAAGAGCTGCGAGGTGTGTTGCGATTTTCATCTTCGATACTCCTATCAGGGGTTTCGGGGAAGTAGATTGATTTAACGATGGCGAGGTTGTTCCCGGCACCGGGCCGGTGGGGTAGATGCGGGTGGGGTGATGGGGTGGGGTTGTGTTGAGCATGTGGAGCCTCCAGTTAAAAGCACGTCAGTGAAGCAAACAGAACGCGGTAGTCGTGGGGTGATGTTTTGACCTGAAGCGGATGCACATCAAAAGATTTAAAAGTTTCTCTACAGCGATTTACCCATAGATACGTGCGGCAACGGTCAACGATCACAGCTCAGGATGCATTCACCACAGCCCAAGATTTCGAGCGCGGAATGTATTCTGTGTGAGACCGTTTGACCCTCATACTTCTTACCGTTTAATATTCACTGCGGTAACATAACCCCTCCTGCCGGTGATGTCAAGCAAAAATGTGCCCCGGTGATGGGGAAATGGAGCTGCAAATACGGGATAATATT
The DNA here is from genome assembly GCA_041743835.1 of Phycisphaeraceae bacterium. Classification (GTDB taxonomy): domain Bacteria; phylum Planctomycetota; class Phycisphaerae; order Phycisphaerales; family Phycisphaeraceae; genus JBGTLW01. The sequence goes on from JBGTLW010000037.1 coordinate 13,094, forward strand.
GCCGGTAGGTGCGGTGGTGGGCCTCGGGTTGGCGAAATTGGACCGTTTGTGGGCCGTACTTGGCAGCAATATGCCTTACCGATAAGATGTATACGGCACATGTTTTTACTGGCACCGACTCGTGTGGTTATCTCGCAGGGCTTGTTATTGCGATTTTTTAATACCCCTACTGGACAAAACGATATGAACCTGCCTCTGATCCTCATCGGGTTGGCGTTGCTGCTGGCTCACATGACAGTCACGGCCGCGCACGCGGAAGTGGATATCCCCGACAACGCGTACGTCCGACCCACACCCGACGGGCAGCTACAACTGAACGGCCAACGCGTGCGCTACTGGGGGTTCATCGGCGGCGTGGCGGGCAACGGCGCGGGGGTGACAGCGGAGGATTCGCCCGAGCAGCGAGAGCGGAAGGTCGATCAGTACCGGCGTGAGGTCGGCGTCATGGTACAGCGGATCGAGGACCTGGGTTTCAACCTCGTCCGCTCATGGGAAGGGCGCTACCCCAACCAGCGAGAAACGCTGCCGATGCTCTACCAGCACGACTATGAGCCGGGCGATGGCTCCCCGGCCGATGGCATCGCCTACTATTTCCACAAGCTCGATGAGCACGGCATCAAGCTGTGGATGAGTTCGACCAACGGCGTCGGCTATATCACGGCAGACGATGTGAACGCCATCGACGATCCGCAATCCGCCGACGCCTGGCGGCAGGCGATGCACGAACTGGCAAAGATTCGCGGGGCGGAACGGTTCTGGCTCCGTGGCAATTCCGGGCAGATCGAAGGCCTCGTGCGGATGTGGGACCCGCGATGGGAGGCCCTGTTTATCAAGCGGCTACGCCTCCTTGCCGACTTTCCCAACCACTACAAAAACGGGCTGCGGCTCGGCGATGATCCACAGGTGGTCGTGTGGGAGATATCCAATGAAGAGTTCCCCTTCCGCGCCCTGTTCGGCGGGCGATGGACACAATTGCCAGCGTTTTTCAGGAACCAGTTGATCGAACAGTGGAATGACTTCCTCCGCGAGAAGTACAAGACACAGGAACAGTTGACGCAGGCGTGGAGATTCCTGCTGCCCGGCGAGTCGTTGGCCGAGGGTTCGATCCTGCTGTTGCCGCTGGCGAATCCCGCCCATCCGAGCACGGCGATGAACGATACGAACCCCGCCATGGCCGAGACACTCGCGGTCTTGCAGAACCAGTACACCCGCGACGACTTCAACCGTCGGCGTGGCGAGGACGTGGTCGAGTTCTTCACCAAGGTCGTGATCGACCACAAGAAGCGCGTCGCCGACGCCATGCGTGGTATGGGCAAGAGCTGCCGGCTCAGTTCCATCGTGTACGACAGCGGCAACGATTACCGCATCCAACAGGCCTACATGCACCAGCACGCCGACGCGGTGAGCACATGCTCCTACACCACCGGCATGGCGTGGGACCCCAACCACCAGCGGTTCCCGTTCTACAGCGGCCTCGACGCCAGCCCGCGGACTTCGCGCAAGCACCCGTGGTTCGAGCAGTCCACAGCCGTGGGCAAGCCGCACTTCGTCTATGAAACGCAGATCAACAACAAAACCAAGTACCGGGCCGAGTACCCGATGCGCATGGCGGCGCTGGCGATCATCAACGACTGGGACATCATCTGCTGGCACAGTTATTCCGGGAAGCCGGCCAACCTGCTGTCAGACAACCCCTTCGATCTGAAACTTGCGACCGGCGGCGACCACTTCACCTACCGTGGTGATGAGGTGCAACTCTCTGCCATGAAGGCCGCCAGCGAGATTTTCCTCGACCAACTGGTCGCCCCCGCCCCCAACCCGACCACCTTCATCTTCGGCCGACGAAGCCTCTACGACCCGCAGAGCATGGACTATGCCATGAGCTACGGCCCCAATGGCGACCGGTTCATCCCCACCGCCTACCACTACGGGGCCCAGGTGCGGATCGACCCGACGCGAGAGGACGATGAGATCGTCGGCCCATCCTACGACCCCGCCGTGTTCGAGCCGCACCCCGTCAAGCCTAACGACCAGATCACCTTCAATTGGCAGCACGCTTACCTGAAGTTCGATAGCCCGGCGGTGGCCAGCTACACCGGCTTCTTCGGGCAGTACCCAGAGCCAAAGGTAGCGTTCAAACACAACTCGGTGCGTTTCTCCGGCATCCACTTCAACAACCCCGATGGCATCGCATACCCCGTCACAGAGGATGAAGGCTACGTGGTCGTCTCGCTCACCAGCACCGATGGCAAGCCGTTGAGTGAAACCGGCCGGGCGCTGCTCTCCGCGGTGAGCACGAGTTTCAACACCGACTACAAGCTCAAACTACCCGACGAGATCGGGCCGCAGACGCTGCGCCCCTTCGGCGGGGCGGATATGGAGAAGACCGGTGACAAGCCGGTGCTCGTCGCCCGGGTCGGCCTGGTGGTGGAGTCTCCGGAGATTGAGGGCATGAAGTACGTGATGCGGGACTTCCACCTGCGGCCGATCGCCGAGGGAACGGTGAAAGAAGGTCGGCTTGAGGTGTCTGCCGATTTGCCGGTATTCGTGGTGGAACTGACGAGGTAGAAGGAGACTATGACAAACGAGCAACCAGCCGACCTGCAGGCCAGCCCGGGCGTAAACACCGTCTGGCTGGTGCGCCATGGTCAGCGGATGGACGTCGATCCTGCGTGGAAGCCCCGGCGGTGTCACCACACCGAAGTGCCGCTCTCACCGTTGGGCCACGCTCAAGCCGATGCGCTTGGACGACGCATGGCCAGGGAAGGCATCAAGCAACTGTTCTGCTCCCCCTACTTGCGTGCCGTGCAGACCGCTGCCGCCATGAACCGCCACACCGGCTTGCCGATCCAGATCGAGCACGGCGTCATGGAGTGGCAGAACATCGCCTGGTTTTCCAGTCCATCACCGCTTGAATCGGTGGCATCGCTCGCCTCGCAGTACCCGGCCGTGTGCCGTGCCTATCGCTCGCGCGTGAAGCCGACCTGGCCTGAAACAATCGACCAGAATCGGCAGCGGCTGCGTCAGATGATCGAGCTGCTTGTTCGTGACGGCGGCGGGCCGGTACTCGTGGTTGGTCACGGCGCGACCGTGGTGGGCATGGCCCGGGCGCTGCTGGACTCGCCGGAGCATCAGATCGCCGACGCGCTTTGTGGCATCGTCCAACTGCAGTTCCA
>JBGTLW010000038.1:0-4419 GCA_041743835.1 Phycisphaeraceae bacterium
GTTGCCCGCTGCGGTACACGGCCGGGATCGAACAAGCCGGGGCTGATCCAGGACCAGAGGAAACCACACGATGGCCAGCACACGCGTCAAGACCGACTTGGAGGTTTATTTCAAGGACATCGACGCGCTGCCCCTGCTCAACGGAGACCAGGAGAAAGACCTCTGCCGCCGCATCATCCATGACAACTGCATGGAATCGCGCGAGATCATGATCCGCTCCAACCTGCGGCTGGTGGTCGCCATCGCCAAGCGATACATGCACCGCGGGCTCCCGCTGCAAGACCTCATCGAGGAAGGGAACATCGGCCTGCTCAAAGCGGTCGAAAACTTCGACCCCGAGATGGGCGCACGCTTCTCCACCTACGGTTGCTGGTGGATCAAGCAGGCGATCAAACGCGCGCTCATCAATGCCGTGCAACCCATCCACATCCCCGCGTACATGGTCGAGCTGATCGCCAAGTGGAAGAAGGCGTCACGCGACCTTGAGGAAGAGCTTGGACGTCAGCCGAATATCAACGAGTTGGCCGACCGCATGGAGCTGCCCGCGAAGAAGGTGAAGATCATCCGCAAGGCTGTGCGTGCGAGTCAGCGCCCGTCGCAGCCCGGCTCGGGCGGGAGCGACGACCTGCCCTCGCTCTCCGAGTCCCTGGCCGACACCCGCACGATGGACCCCGCCGACGCCGTGATCCGCGATGACGAGCTCGAAACCATCGGCCTGCTGCTCGAAGCGATCGACGACCGCGAGGCGACCATCCTCCGCCTCCGCTACGGGCTTGACGGCAGCGAGCCGTTGACCCTCAAGGAAATCGGTGCCCACATCGGGCTGACCCGCGAGCGTGTCCGGCAGATCGAGATCGAGGCCCTGCGCAAGCTCAACAAGCGCTTGGAATCCAACCGCCCGCTGGCAGCCATCCGCGCCCGCGACCACGCCCGACGCTCCGCGTGAGTGGAACCGCCAGCGTTTGAGCCCCAGCCCAGCATGATGGGCCTTCTCAATAACCTCGAAACCGTTTGAACCGCCAAGGCGCCGCGAGCGCCAAGGCAAAGTCGTTATTGATTGTATGAATTTGCCACCCTTGGCGATCTCTGAGCCTTGGCGGTTATTCATAGATCTCTTATGTCATTTCGCGCGCGTCCATCGCGGCTCGCCCTGAGGCGTGTCGTGCGGTATGCTGTGCGCTTCTGGCCTTTTGGGAGTTTCATCATGCAGCGTAAGAAATGGATCGTGGTGCTGTGTTCATGCGTGGGTGTGGCGCTGGTGGTGGGCACATCCCTGCTCCGCCCCGCGTCCGCCGAAGCGCCCGAGGCCAACCCCGAACCCGTGAAGGAGCCGACCACGACAACGCTACAGATCGATACCGTGACCATCAACGACCTGGTGACGCTGCGCAACGACGCGGCGGTGCTGGGCATCTCAGCCGAGCTCGGCCGGATCACGCACTTCGGCGCGGCCGACGGCCCGAGCCTCATGTGGCTGGGCAGCGCGGAGGAAATCGAAAAGCAACGCGACAGCGAGAAACGCACGTGGATCAACTACGGCGGCGACAAGGTGTGGACCACCCTGCAAACCGCGTGGAACCGCGTCCACGGCGTCGGCGGGTTCCCGCCCGACCACACGCTCGACGGCGCACCCTGGGAGGTCGAAAAGCTCAGCGACCTTAAAGTCCGCATGACCAGCCCGGTCAGCCCCTACATCAACGCACGCGTCATCCGCACCGTGGAACTCGATGCCACCAAGCCCCGCGTCGTCATCCACAACACGATCGAGCGCGTGGAAACCAACCCCTTCCCGGTCCACATCTGGTCGGTGTCGCAGACGTTCATGCCCGAGTATTCGCTGCTGGGTGTCACGCGAGAAAGGCCCCAGGGCCCGATCGGTGGCGAGTACCACGCGATGTGGGGTTATGGCCAAAAGGACAACGTCTCAGCCAATATCACCCCCATGCGCGTGGGCGATCGCGTGGCTGCGGTGCGGTGGGATTTCAATCACAAGGGCGGCGGGAAGGTCGGCACGCTGGGCACGTGGTGTGCCGCGGTTTTTGACGAGCACGTCTGGGTCCAGCACGCCGCATTCGACCCCGAGGGCGGCTACCCCGATGCGTCGAACATGCAGGTCTATACCGATGGCCGATACGTCGAGCTTGAAACCCTCAGCCCGCAAGTCCAACTCGCCAAGGGCCAGAAGCTGGACAACACCGTGGTGTGGACGCTGCTCCCGCGCGATGGACGCAGCGATACGGAGCTGACGGCCGCGATCGTCGAGCTGCCCGGCGTGGAGTGAGCGCCCGCGGTGGGGCGGGCACCGAACGCACCTGCTCCCACGCCGCTTCTTCGCGCTTCATGTGGCAACGCCACGTCCGCATGGGTCACGCTGCTCCCCGCCAGCACCCGCTACACTACGCGACCGCCTAACAAGGCGACCCCCCCCCGGAAGCCGCCGCCCCGGCTGTCCCCGGCTATCACCCGGAAGCCCCCCGGATGCCCCCCGGAAGCCACCGGCTATCCCGCCGCAATCCACACGGAGTCCATACGCTTGGCCCTGCTCTCTGTTGCCAATCTCGAGTTCAGCTTCGGCGACCACACCATTCTGGCCGGCGTGAACCTCACGCTCGCGGCTGGTGAACACGTCGGCATGGTCGGGCGCAACGGCTGCGGCAAGAGCACCCTGCTGCGCCTGATCGCCGGGCTCGGCACGCACAAGCCCGACGGGGGCCAGGTCCAGATCGCTCGCGGCGCAACCGCGGGATACCTCCAGCAGGACCACCACTTCGACCCGGCCCACACGCTGCGCCAGGAAGCGGGCACCGCGTTCGCGGAGCTCTCCGCCCTGCACGAGGAGCTTGAAACCACAGCCCAGAGCATGGGCACTGCCGAGGGCGATGCGTTGGAAAAGCTCATGCGCCGCTACGAGCAGCTCGAAGAGCGCATCCAGGCGGCGGGGGGTTATGCGGTGGACCACAAGATCGAAGAGACGCTCCACGGGCTGGGTCTCACCGATGAGTTCTTCGATGTGAATGTCAACGACCTCTCCGGCGGGCAGAAGGGCCGACTGGCGCTGGCGAAGCTGCTGCTGTCTGAGCCGGACATCCTGCTGCTCGACGAGCCGACCAACCACCTGGACATCGCGGGTCGGCAATGGCTTGAGGAGTTCCTGCGCCAGTTCCGCGGCGCGGTGATCCTCATCAGCCACGACCGATGGCTGCTGGACCGCGTAGTGAGCAAGATCCTGGAGCTCGAGCGTGGCGTGCTCATCGAGTTCCCCGGCAACTACGAGAAGTTTGTCGAGCTGCGCAAGGAGCGCTACCTCGACCAGCAGCGCGCGTTCGAGAAGCAGCAGACCAAGATCAAGCAGGAGCAGGCGTTCATCGACCGCTACCGCGCCGGCCAGCGCGCCAAGCAGGCGCAGGGCCGGGAAAAGAGGCTGACCCGGTTCATCGAGGCGGAGCAGCTCGAAGCCCCGGCCGAGTTGGAGACGATGAACCTGTCGTTCGCGCCCAAGACGCGCAGCGGCGACATCGTCGTGCAGGCCGAGGGCCTCAGCGTCGTGTACGACAACCACACACTGTTCAAGGACTTTGTCATCACGATCCGCCGGGGCGATCGGATCGGGGTCATCGGCCCCAACGGCGCGGGCAAGTCCACGCTCATCCGGTGCCTGCTCGGCGAACAGGAACCCACGCGCGGCCGAACCAAAGTCGGTGCGCAGGTCAGCGTCGGCTACTACCGCCAGACGCACGACGGGCTGGACACCTCGCGGACGGTGATCGAGCACCTGCGCCCGTTTGTCATCGGCGAGGCCGAGCAAAACGCCCGCGACCTGGCCGGGGCGTTCCTCTTCTCCGGGCAGGACCAGGACAAGGTGCTGTCGATGCTGTCGGGCGGCGAGCGTGCGCGGGCGGTGCTTGCCGGGCTGATGGTGGGGGGGCACAACCTGCTGGTGCTCGACGAGCCGACCAACCACCTGGACATCCCCAGTGCCGAGCGCCTCGAAGAAGCGCTGGCGCAGTACAACACCTCGAAGAAGCGTTACTCCACCGGCTCATCGTCGGGCGGGGGCGAAGGCACGCTCATCCTCATCACGCACGACCGCATGTTGTTGGACCACCTGGTCGATCAGCTCATCATCTTCGATGGCCACGGCCGGGTGCAGCACTTCCTCGGGACGTACAGCGACTACGTCGCGGCTCTCAAGGCCGAGGCCGACACCGCCGCCAAAGCCAGTGACGTCAAGGCCGAGCGCAGCGAAGCAGCCCGCAAGCCCCGCCAGGACGCGAAGCCCAGCAAGCCCGCTGTCACCACCGCCGCCAAGACGTTCAGCCACCTCAATCAAGAGCAGCTAGAAGCCAAGATCGTCAAGCTTGAGGGCGAGCTCGCCAAGCTCGATGGCCAGCTCGCCGAGCCGGAGGTGTACCGCGACAC
>JBGTLW010000039.1:0-6772 GCA_041743835.1 Phycisphaeraceae bacterium
CCATTGGTGTTCGTCGTGATGAGCATCGTGTAGGTCTTGAGCGGATTGCCCGCATTGGTCCCGGGGAATTTAACGGTATTGGGTGCGGTGGGGCAGTACAGCTTCGCCATCGACACATCGCGATTGGGCGTCAGCGCCGCGGACTCCGCCTTCGACCGATGCGCGATCCCCACCTCGTAGATGTGGCTGATGAGCCCGTGCTGCTTCAACTGCGACCGCCAGATGTTTTTCTGGAATCCCGACGGGTCGTCCCAGGCACCCCCGGCGACGGGGTAATAGCCGTCCGATTCGGTGCTGTAGAGCGCAAGAAGTATTCCGATCTGACGCTGATTGCTCATGCACTGGACCGCTCGTGCCGTCTCACGCGCTTGTTTCAACGCAGGCAGCAGCATCGCGATCAGCAGCGCGATGATGGAGATCACCACCAGCAGCTCGATGAGCGTGAATCCGTCGCGTGCTGGGTTTCGCTTCTTCATGGCGGCTTCTTTGCGTGTCGTTCTGAAGGCGGCTGGCCACGGTCATGGGACCAGACGCCGGAGGTTCAGATTCGGCTGCAGCCGTGCCGCCGGTGCGGCAGCATCAGCAGCCCGCCTAAACCCAGCAGCGCCAGCGATGCAGGCTCTGGGATCAGCGCCTGGGCATAGTTGTCGGCGATGCGGATTTCGTCGAAGTCGCCGCTGCCGGTGCCTTCCGGTGCGGAGCGGGTGCTGCCGCCGAAGAGGCGGATGCGGTCGAAGCCGCTGCCATCGAAACTGGCGATGTTCGTCGCGTCAGCGATGCCTTCCGTCGCCTGGTTGACGAAGAGGCTGACCGTCTCGTCGCCGCTGGCATTGAAGACGATCTTCGCCACCAGTTGAAACGCGGTGCCGGGCGTAGCGTTGATATTAGTATCGCCGCTGCTGCTGTTGCTGCCGCTGATGAACAGATCACCGTTGCCTTCATTGCCGCTGACTCCGATGAGCAACCTTTCGTTGCTGCCGTCAAATAGGCTGAGACCCGTGGTGCGGGTGCCGGTGGTCTTGCGTGTGAAGATGAAACCGACGTACACGGTGCCGGTGTTGACGTTTGCGTCAAGGATGCGGAATGCAGTGGCACTGCTGGCGCCACCGGTTACTGTCGCCTTGTTGCCCGTCTCGCCGGTTGTGACAGGGCTATCGAGCGACCCGGCGGTGACGTTGCCGGCACCGGTCCAGCCGCTGGCGAAGCCGGAACCGCCGTTGTTGGTGGCCAGGGAACCCGCGTCATAGGCGAACGCTTCCTGAGCGATGATGTCAGCCGACGCGGAGTTGCTCACGGTGGTGAAGCCAACCACAGACAGGATGGCACAGGCGACGAGGGGGAGACGGTTGCGTGGCATGGCAATCTTCCTCATAAGGGGTGGGGTGGAACGGGTCACTGGTCGGGTTACGCGGGATGGGTCACTGACACGGGCGCGGGGGGTGAGTCGCATGGCGGTTCTACTTAAAGGGACTGATAATCAACGGGCAACGGGGGCTGCGGTGGTTTCACGGCACCGGAGCACATAAGGCACTTTCACGGCGGGGCACGGGCGGTCGGGGTCGTCGATGCGTTGGAACAGGGCTTCGACGGCGGCGTTCCCCATGGCTTCGCGGGGTTCGACCAGCAGGGTCGGGTCGGTCACGCTGTTGATCTGACGCTCGCCCCCGAAGGTGACCAGGGACAGGTCGCCGGGCACGGCCAGACCCGTGCGGGCGGCGGCGACCTCGAAGATCGCTACGTCGCGCGGGGACTGGCAGACGACCGCGGTAGGCCGATCAGACAGGCTCAGGGCGTCGACGGCATGGGACACCGCTTCGGTGCCAGCCAATGACCTCTGCACGTCGATCCGCCGGGGGACCAGCGATGCGCCGTGCATGGCCGCCTCGTAGCCCGTCAGGCGGTCGAGCACGCTGTAGTGCGGCTGAAACTTGTTTTGCGGGCCGTGGATAAAGTTGGCGAACGCGATCCGCCGATGCCCCAGCTCGCGCAGGTGGTCCACCGCCTGCCGCCCCGCCGACATGTCGTCGGGATAGACGCACGCGGCATCGCGTTTGGTATTCACCCACACCACCGGCAGGCGGGCGTGCTCGATAGCCTCGGTCATATGAGGCGGCATGTCGTGGGTGTAGTTGATCAGCAGGCCATCCACCATCTGCTCGCGCAGGAACGCGGGCAGGTACGCGTCGCTGTCGAGTTGCTCGTCGCTGAGGAACCAGACGGTGAGCCGCATGTGGCGGCGCTGGAGGGCGTCATGGATGCCACGGATCATCTCACGAGTGAAGTTGGACCGCTCGTAGTGGGCCCCCATCACCAGCGCGACGTTGAGGAACTTGCCGGTGGAGATGGCCTTCGCGGCGGCGTTGGGACGGTAGCCCATCTCCGATGCGAGGCGACGGATCTTTTCGGCCCGCTTGGCGAACGTGGGTCGGTTGTACGTCACGTCACTGTTGACAATGCGGGCGGCCGTGGCACGCGAGACGCCAGTCTTTTCGGCGATCTGGTTGATGGTGACTTGTGACATGTATGGACTCGACACCTGAATGCACGATGAGGGATGCATCGACTGACCAAAGTACAATACACCACTCGCATTTGAGACTGAGCCAAGTTTAGCACCTCCTTCTCTCGTGTCAAGCACTTTGTCACGAAAATGTGGAATGGCGGTGGGCCAACTCGGCTCGGCCCTGCGCCCGGTCCCGAAACGCCAGCATTGAGTGGCACCACGCTTTCACGAACGGGCGGTCAACTGAAGCGATGTACCATTCTCTGCTTCATGTCCGATCCAGCAACCGGCCAAGTCAGCTAGTCACTGCGCTTGCGTGGGTTCCAGACGGTGCCGGAATACGCGCGGATGTGCCGGGTCGAGCGTCATGCGGCCATACTTAGAGGCTGTGGTGTGCTTGGGGTGATGCTACGAAACGTCGGTCCTTCGTCGCGATGTCCGACGCTTCGTCCCGCCCAGCAGAGAAACGGCCGTGCGCCTTCGGTTTCATGGCTGCGGCGGAGCGACATGCGACCGATGCGGTGGTCATAAGTGTCCACCTATTGTCAATGCCTCGTACTTACTCCGCGATCGCCTGGTCCTCGGTCGGCACCTCGACCGTGCTGCGCAGCTCGACACCGAGCGCGTCGAGCACGGGCGCGGGGCCACTTCAACCAGCGACCGCCCCACCGCCGTATCGATGCAGTGAAAAGGCTCAGCTCGTGGGCCGCGGCGTAGCCCCCCAACGCAGCCGGACTGCGAAGCGACAACCGCCAAGGGTTGCAGAGAGCCCCTTCGGGCAACCCCGCCCCTTCAAAAGTTCGCGCTTTTCAGAGGCCGCCAGAGCGGCGGCGAAAAGTGGTTAACAGGGTTAAGTCAAGCATTCGCAGCGTCTTGCGTCATGCGCGACATCGCTGTTGGTCCGCCAAAACCAGCCGCGAAAAGGATATACTATGTGGTTCGAACGTTTGGCGGTTTATGGGTTGCGCAAACGGAGGCAAATGATAAACTGCGAACCGTTGGCCGACAGTGTTCGTTGGCCGAAGTCCAACTGAGAAATCCCGGCTTGAACTTTGTGGTGTCCGGTCCCCGGAGCGTGACTCAGAGCCTGCCGTGAATCCGTCGCACGCCGCAAACAGGAGCGAACCATGATTTCATCCCTGATGGCAAGCATGATCGTGATACTGGCGGCAGCGCCGACGGAGGATCACATGGCTGTGGTTCGCGAACGTTTCACGACGCACCTGCTACAGCAAATCGATGCAAGCAAGGCTGGCGAACACCTGGCGACCCTGCGCGAGGATGGAAGCTGGGAGGACGTCAACTACAACGACCGGTCCCGCGCGGGCTGGTCACCAGCACAGCACCTGTCCAGGCTAGAGGTCATGGCGGCCGCGTACAACCATCCCGACTCAAAGCATCATCAAAGCAAGGCGATGCTCGATGGAGTTGGCCGCGGCTTGCTCTTCTGGGACAAGACCGCGCCGTACAGCGCTAATCCCTTTGAGAGGCGAATCGGAACACCCATCCGGCTGGGGCACATCCTTGTGATAATGCACGGCCGAATCGACCCGGCCCTGCGCGACCGCATCGTCACCGAAAAGATGAGTGATGTCATCGTGGAAGGCGGTTACTCCCGCCGAGCCGGCAACGACGGGCATCGGGAATCCGGCCCCGACGTGGTCCGCGGTGCCTACGTGCACATCTGTGTCGGGCTCCTCACCGACGACGCTGAGGCTATCACGATTGCCAGCAGGCACATCCAGGCCGAGGCACGCATCGCCAAACCCGGCGAGGGCTTGCAGCCGGACGGCAGCTATCAGTACCACGGCCGGCAGATCTACTTCCCGGGCTACTGGCAGGCGCACTTCGAGCAGGTTTCGCTGTGGGGCGAGCTGTTCGCAGAACTGCCCTGGGCATTCGAGACCGATTCCAAGGCGTTTCTCCATGAGGGCATCCTCAACGGGGCACGCTGGATGATCCGCGGCAAGTTCTACGACCCCTTCGTCATGGGACGCGGTCTGGCGCGCCCCACCGAACAGTACACCCGTCTGAGCTGGCTGGAGCGGATGACCCGGATCGATCCGACCCATGCGCCGGAGTATAGAGCGATCCTCGATCACATTGCCGGAAAAGCGGATGCACCGGCTGTGGGCAACCGCCACTTCTGGCTGTCCGACTACATGGTCCATTCTCGCACGAGCTACCGCCTGAGTGTGCGCATGCACTCCAGCCGTACCTCCGGGCAGGAAGCCGGCAACGATGAGAACACTCAGAACCGCTATCTGTCGCAGGGAGCGACTGCCATCATGGTCGATGGCGATGAGTACGAACGCATCTTTCCTGTCTGGGACTGGCGCCGGATTCCAGGCACCACGACTGCGTATACCACCGGTCGTCGGGGCGTCATGCAGGCTGGCAACTGGGGCGTGTCCGGATACACGGAATTCACCGGGGCTGCATCCAACGGCTCCGTCGGCGTGGCCGCGATGGATGTCGACTGGCACGACGGTGACCCGGAGGGTGGACGCGGGCCCAGCCACAAGCTCGACCCCGGGCGCATCTACGTTCACAAGAACTGGTTCTTCTTCGACCGGGAAATGGTCGCGCTCGGTTCTGGCATCCGCTACACCGGACAGTTCGCCCCTGTGCAGACCACGGTCAATCAGATGCTGCGCAAGACGCCGATCTTCAGCAACATCCATCCCGCCGGCACCGGTGAGCCGGATACCGAAGGCCGCAGTGACGACAGCCTGCAATGGCTTTGGCACGGCCAAGTCGGCTACCTCTTCCCGACGCAACAGCACGTTGTGCTCCGCAACGAGTCGCAGCTCACCGGCAGTTGGCGCAGCATCAACCGCAGTTATGACGAGGAACTTACAGAAACCAAGGACCGCGTTACCATCAGCCTCGACCACGGCGACAAGCCCGACGGCGAGAGCTATGCCTACGTCGCCGTGCCCGGCCTGTCGCGCCAGGATTTCGACACCTACCGCGGCAAGGACCACGTGACCATCCTTTCCAACACGCCGCACGTCGCCGCGGTGCATCACAAGGGCCAGCGGCTGACCGGCATCGTGTTCCGCGATCCGGCAAGTGTCGGTCGGCTCAAGGTCCACGACAAGCTCACCATGGCTGTGGACGCGCCGGTGATTCTGCTGGTGGACGAGTCGGTCACACCAACGCGGGTGACCGCTTCTTGCCCGACCGCCAGTGCTGTGAAAGTCACGTTGATCACCCCCGAGGGTGAGCAGGTGCTCGCCTTCGACATGCCCGGCACGCGCAGTCGCACCCTCCCCGAAACCGAAACCCCCTGACCCATTGAAGTAAAGGAACCCCACGATGCCGAACGATTTTCGACGAATGCTCCCGCTCACGCTGCTGATCGAAGTGCTGCCGCATGCTCGCGGCAGCGATCAACTGGACGACGAATCTCTGCAAGGACTGTTGTAACCGTTCACACCAACACCAACACCGGCACCGGCTTGCCGGCCGCGACCTGGCGGAGTCGGTCACAGAAAACAAAGACGATATTGGGGCGGGGCTGACTCATGTCGTGTGCAAGGGATCGTGAGCATCCGTGAAAAAACGGCGGGATTCATTCTCGAAAAGCTGGCCGCATCTACTGACCCGCAGCTTGTGTGGCGGGTCTGATGTAGATCGCGAAGCTGCTGCGGCCCGGGCCGTTCTCGACGCGGAGGAGGAAACTGTTCACGCCCTCCTTGAGCCTGGCTTGCCGGTAGCCGCGGTAATGCAGGGCGGACTTGTTGCCTTCGATGGTCTCGCCGAAGCTGAAGAGCCAGGACTGCTCCTTTTCGGTTTCGTGCCAGGTCGGCCCGGCGATGGATTGGTCGCCGTTGAGGATCACCGTGGAGGCGTCGTCCGAAGCGATCGCGAGCCAGACGGTCATGTCGCGCGGGGCCTTGATGTAGGTGAACGCATAGCTGACGGAGTTGCCAGCCTGGTCGGAGAAGTAGCTGGTGCCGGGGCGTGGTTCGCGTCGGTAGGTCCACTTGAGCGTTCGGCCATCAGGCCCGCGATAGGTCGCGCCCAGGTCAACCACGGTTTCGGGGGTATAGCTGCTACTGAGGCTTGCGGAGGTGCCGTCGGTGAACGGGCCGATGGTGTACCAGCCATCGACGAACATCCAGTTCGGCTCGCCGTCCTGCACGACGCGTCCGACATCGACCAGCGCCATGAGTTTGGCGCGTTCAGCTTCGGGGTCTCGCGCGGCGGGCCGGCCGTCGCCCTTCTCCCCGCCCCCGATGCCGCCCGGGCCCGAGCCGGTAT
>JBGTLW010000040.1:0-8426 GCA_041743835.1 Phycisphaeraceae bacterium
GGCCGTGATGGCAGGCGCGCCCGTCGAAACCCGCAGCGCATCCGAGGTCGCCGAGCACTTCCGCCGCGCCGGGCTGGCGGACGGGGGAGGCGGGCAGCGTGGGCCGGCTCGGCCTTACGAGCAGATCGAAGCGCTCCACGCGTGTGTGCGGCGAGCGGTTGAGAACACATACAGCCTGCGCCTGTGCGTCGGCACGGATCAGGACAACATCATCGAGTCTGGGCCGATCGCCGCGCTCATCGACGCGCCCAACGCGCAGCAGTCGATGCGTGACCTGATGGCAGACACGCGGGGCTGGCTCTTGCTCAGCGGCCGGGCCTATTGGCACTTCGCGGAGATGCGGGGCCCCACCCCGACCCAGATCGAGTGTGTGCCGGGTCCGATGATGCGAGAGGTGTTTGCGGGCGGGCCACACAAAACCACCGGCGAACTCGTCGGCTATCTGCGTCGCGAGCCGGGCCAACGGTGGAGCGAGGCCCAGCCGGTCAAGCTGGACGAGGTCTGGCCGCTGCGCCTGCGGTCGTTCGACCCCGAGAACCCGCACAAGGGGCTGGCCGTCGCGGATGTTGTGCGGCGTAAAATTAACCAGCTCTACAAAGCAGACACCGCCAATGAGTTGAGCCTTGACAACAACATGAAGTTCGGCGGCGTCATCAGCCCAGAGCAGCCCGTCACGCAAGACCAGTGGAACGACTTCGCAGACCACCTGCGATCGCAGTACGGGGGCTACCGCAATCGCAACCAGCCGCTGCTGGTAAGCCGAGCGGTCACTGTGCAGTCAACGCAGCAGAGCTTTAGCGAGATGGAGTTCACGGAGCTGCTGGACCGCTCCGTGGCGGCCATCTGCGCCGCGTTTGGTTACGACCCGATCGCTGTTAACTTCCCCGCAGAGGGCGGCATTAAGAGCCACGTCCAGGCGGTTCACGACGCGGCCTGGCTCAACACGGACATCCCCGCCGCCGCGTATCTCGCCGACGAGTTCGATCGCGGAGTCATCAGCCGCTTCGAGCGAGACCGCTCCCTCACGTGGAGAGATGCTCTGCGTCAATCACGTACTCGGAAGCTTCGCAACGCAGAGTTGTATTCGCCGGGCCACCGACTGGCTCTTTCGCGCCGATCGCAGAGCGATTCGAGCCGGCTCTATGTCTGGTTCGACGACAGCGCCATCCCTGCCGTGCAGCGCGCTTCGGCCGATTTTATGAAGACCGTCGGCGACCTGCGGACTGGGCTGCAGGTGCCTGTCGCCGACCTCATCCGCCGATTTGACCTGGGGTTGCCCATCCACCCGCACCACGAGCTCGCGTGGCAGACCACCAGCGAGATGCCGATCACGCTAGACGTGCCCGGCGTCGGTGATGATCCGGCGAATGATCCGGGGGATGATCCGGGGGAGCCGACTCCTGATGCCGACGGCTCGGATCGCGGCCTTGTACGGCTCGACGTGACCGAGGATCAACTGCTGCAGCTGTGGCAGGCGTGGCGCGCTTCATGGCGCTCGATCGAAACCGCCGAGCGGCAGCGCGTAGACACCCACTACAAGCGGCTGCGCCGCGAGACGCTGCGTAACGCGGCGCGAGAGCTGGAGGGCCGCGCGTTCGCGGGCCAGACGTTTAGCCTTCCGCTCAAGTGGATCGACGATCAGGGCGTGGCCCGCGCCAAGACGTTCGCGCTGCCGGTTGAGTGCCGCGACATCATCGGCCGCATCCTCTTTGACCTGGAGGCGGCCGACAACCGCCTGCTCGCTTCGCTGCGGCCGCTGGCCCGCGAGTCGGTCCGGCTCGGTGGTCAGCAGGCGATCGATGAGGCCGCCGCGGTTTCCGGCCGCGAGCTCGACCCATTCAATATCAGGGACCCCGAGGCGGTCGCTGCGCTCCGCCGTCGCGACATCCGCATCACCGGCATCAACCGCCGCGTGTCGCAACGCTTGCGTGCGACGATCGCGCAGGGCATGGAGGCCGGCGAGTCCGCCGCCCAGATCAGCGACCGCATCCGTACACGCTTTAATGCCGAGAACCCCAAGCTGGTCGCGTTCCAGGAAACATCCACCGCCGTCGAGGAGTCGCGCCGCATCGGCATGAAGCAGGCTGGCGTGCCGCTGAAGAGTTGGCTGTGGTCTCGCAAAGAAACTGGCCGGCCCAAGCACGCGGCCACCGAGCGGCAGACACTGGCCAACCCGATCGCTGCAGACGGCGACTTCACGATCGTGGGCACCTCGATCACCTGCCCGCACCCCCGTGCCACCGGCCTGGCCGAGCACGACATCAACTGCGGCTGTACATCCATCGCCCGCTATCCAGGCGACTCGATCAAGGCGGTGGTCGGCACCCTGCTGGCCCGCGGGTTCACGACGGCTCAACCGATGACGGAGAACAACGATGCATAACCCCTTCCTCGATCTCAAGTACCTCGATGAAGATTCGAAGCTGCTCAACCCGTACAACCGCGAGCATGAGCCGGCGGACGGGGATCGCGCCTTCGTCACCGGCATGGTGTCGCAAAAGGGCGTGGATGAGCAGACCCGATCGGTCAGCGGCATGGTCTCGACCAAGAACATCGATCGCTACGAAGAGATCATCGAGCCGCGGGCTTTCAAGTCCTGGCTCCCAACCTTCATGGGGAATCCGCAGTTCCTCGCCGGGCACAAACACGTCGGCTTCGACGCGGCCGAGCCGACCAGCATCGGCCAGTGGACGGCGTTGGCGATCAGCGACGAGGGGCTCGACGGCACCGCACGGTTCATGGACCCCGGCGACACGCTTGCCGAGAAGTATTGGCAGCGCTACCGGCAGGGTGTGCTCCGCGCGTTCAGCGTCGGCGTGATCGTCCACCAGTGGGAGATGCGCGAGTTCGAGCTCGAGCAGGGCGTGCGAAAGCGCGTGCGTGTGCTGACCGAGTGCGAGCTGATCGAGATCTCCGCGGTGGCGGTGCCCGCCAATCGGCAGGCGCTGGTCCGCGCCGCATCGCTCGCCGCCGCCCACCCGCACAAAGCCGGCGACACATTCGACGCCGCCCAACTCGTCAAGGCGCTGGCCGATGAGCTGCGCGGCTTCGTCGCTGAAGAAGTCAACAAGACCCTCCCCCAACTGCTCAACGCCGAACCCGGCGGGCCTCTCTACCAGGTGCTGCTCGACATCGCCGACACTTGGTCCTTGCCCCTCGGAGCCCCGGCGTCGGACCCGACCGGCGATGTCACCGAGCCCGCGCCCCCCGCAAGTGCGCGGGGACACCCCGCCCTGGACTACATCCTGGGCTGACCCATCCGTTCCAAATGGTTCCAACTCCAACCCACCTTGCAAGGACGCACACATGCAACTCACAGAAAACCTTCTTCGATCAGTTCGTCGCTCTGGCTGACCAGGGCAAGACCGTCGAGGAGTCGATCGTGGACATCGTCTGCGGCATCGAGAGCGAGAAGCTCGTGCCCGCCATCACCGCCGCGATCAAGCAGCTCGAAGATCAGCAGGCCAAAGACGCGGCCGATGTCAAGGCGTCGCTGGCCAAGGCCCGCCGCATGAGCTTCGATCCCAATGGTCACTACAAGGGCGTGTTCGCCTCCGAGGAGCAGGCCCGCGCCTTCGGCCTCCAGGCGATGTACGCCTGTCAGAAAGACGCGCATCTGCTCGACGCGCTCAAGGGCGAGTTCCCCGATGTCGCCAAGGCGATGGACACGGTCAACGATTCGTCGATCGTGTTCCCCGAGTTCTCCACCCGCATGCAGTCGCTGTTCGAGAGCTACGGCGTCTTCGAGCGTAACGCGATGAGCATGCCCATGAGCAGCGACACGCTGATCTTCCTCAAGGAGACCGGCGAGCCTACGGTGTTCTTGGTCGGCGAGGGCAGCGCCCCGACCGCCAGCGACATCGACACCGGCAACATCACGCTCAACGCCAAGAAGTGGGGCGTGCTCAACTTCTATAGCGCCGAGCTGGGCGAGGACGCGGCGATCGCGGTCGGCGAGCTGCTCGCCCGCGGCATCGCCCGCGCGATGGCCAAGAAGATGGACAACGTCGGCTTCAACGGCGACGGCAGCGGCACCTACTTCGGGATCAACGGGGTGATCCCGCGGCTCAAGACGATCAACGGCGTCGATAACGGCGGTGGCCTGGCGCTCGGCTCGGGCAACGCGTGGTCCGAGCTCGCGCTGGTGGATTTCGAAGCGGTGATGGCGGCGCTGCCGCAGTACGCGGCGGACCAGGCCAAGTGGTACGCCAGCCGGGCGTTTTTCTTCAACGTCATGGTCAAGCTCATGCTCGCTGCGGGCGGCGTGACCGCCGCGGAGATCGAGGGCCGACGCCAGCTGCAGTTCGGCGGCGACCCCGTCGAGATCAGCCAGGTCCTGCCGACCACCGAGGGCAACAGCCAGGTCCCCGTCGTCTACGGCGACCTACGCTCCGCCGCGACGGTGGGCAACCGCCGGCAGCTCACGATCAAGCAGTCCGACCAGTACAAGTTCGCGGAAGATCAGATCACCACGCTCGCGACACGGCGCGCGGCGGTCAATGTACACGACCTGGGCACGGCCACCGAGGCCGGGCCGGTCGTGGGGCTGATCACGGCGGCCAGCTAAGCACAGCCTCCCGCGAGGCTGAAGTGACCGCATAAAAAGGTGCGGCGGCGACCTGGATAACGCCGCGTAAGTCACCGCCGAGAGCCAGAGACGCGCGGGCCGAGCCAGGCAACACGGCCCACGCATTTTGAAACAACCCGCAAACAAAGGAAATACCATGAACCTCCTCAACCTGACCAAGTTTCGCAACGTGATCCCGCCGACGGCAATCAAGGACAACACGGCTTTTGTGTCCACCGTGCTCGACAAACAGACCGACATTCCCACCGACTGCAAGGGCGTGTTGTTCTCCGTCGCGCTGGGGGCGACGGACATCGCGATGGCTGTGCTTCGTGTGCAGCAATCCGACACGCTCTCCACCGCCACTGCGCTGGGCGGCACACCCACCACCGTGGTGGACGCGGCCACGAAGCCTTCGGCCGACAACGACAATGGCATCGCACTGATCTACGTGCCGATCAGTGCGTGGACCGAGCAGTACCTCCAGCTGCAAGCGACCGCCGGCAACGGCGACGCGGGCACCTTCATGTCTGCGATCGCGATCTTCGACCACCCCGGAGTCAGCGAGGCAACGGCCGCCAGCCTGGGTGCCATCACCCTCGACGTGGCCTGAGCAACGACCGCTCACATCCCCGCCCCTGATTAGGGGGCGGGGTTTGAACGGCCCTTGAACCATCCGCAAACCCACCCATGAAAGGACATCGCGATGAGTAAGAAGACTGAAGCAAAAGACACCGCCCCCGCCGCTGAGACCCCGCAGCTCCCGGCCGTCGTCCAGCTCACATCCAACGCCGGGGGCCACCAGGTCGGCGAGACCTTCCGGCGCGAGCAGGCCGAGCAACTCGGCATCCTCGGCAAGTGCAAACCTTTCCCCGGCGAAACCGATCGAGCCATCAAAACCGGCGACACCGTCACACGATAACCGCCATCCCCCCGCTCGCCCGCCGCCGCTCACGCGCCATGCCACACAAGGACACACTCATGCCCAAGACAACCAAACCAACCAAACCAACCAAACCAACCAGCAGCCCCGGCCCCGCCGCCGACCTCGACCAGGCCATCCTCATCCGATGCAACCGCGACATCGCGCACACGGACGGATCGCCGCGCTGGCGACAAGGCATGAAGATCGCCACCACCGAGGCCGAGCTCAAAGCACGCGGTGTCACGCCCGATGCCTACACCATCGTCCGCCGAGCAGCCCCAACCCCCGCCCCCGCCCCCGCCCCCGCCCCCGGAACTTCCCCCACCAATGACTTGCCCAGCGCCTAACGCCTAGCGCCCAGCGCCGAACCCTCACCCCATGACCACCACGTACCTCGCCAAACTCGCAGATGTCAAGGCCGCGCTCGGGGAAACCACCAGCACGCTCGACGCTGTCCTCACGTCCTGCCTCGCGGCCGCGACTTCGATCGCCGAACGCGCGGCCGGGGTACGCAACGGCGGGCTGCGGCGAGAAGTGGACACGGTCGAAATCACCGGCTGGTATGGCGATCAGTCATCGCGCCGACTCTACCTGGCGTCGCGGCCCATCGAATCGGTGAGCGAGGTCATCCAGCTGTGGCACAGCGCCACCGTCGCCGACTTCGACGCCGCGACGCCACTGGCTCCCGACGACTACGCGATCCACGCGGCCGACCTGGGCACACTCATCCGGCTCAACGCGCAGTACTGGTACCTGGGCGAGCCGCACACCCTCCGCGTCACCTACACCGCGGGCTTTGTCGACCCGGCCGACGCCACGCCACCGGCGTCCGCCATCCTCCCGCCCGATGACCTGCAACGCGCGGTCATCAGCCAGGCGGTCCAGATCTACAACCTCCGCGATAAGGCGGGCATGCGCTACGTCAACTCCGGCGATCAGCAACGCGGCTTCCGCGATGAGTCGGGCCCGCTGCCCGAGCTGCTCGCCGCAACGTCCAGATACCGGAGGCTCATGTGACCCCCGCCCCCGGAACCATCTTTAAGGCAGTGCTTATGAGCGTGGCCATCTCCATCGGCTTCTCGGCGCAGGCCAAAGCGATCATCGCCCAGTGGCGCACCGCGCCGCAGGCGATCGCCCAGGCGCTCGATGACGGCATGACGCAGGTGCTCGCAGAGACTGCGGCGTCACTCAAGGTCAACGAGCTGAGCGGGGCCAACGGGGGCCCGGGCATGCGCTCGCGCAACCTGCGGGATGCAATCACCTTTGAAAAGACCGGCCCGGCCGAGGGTGTCGTCGGCACCTCGGCCGGCGTCACCAGCCCCTACGCCAAGGCGATCCTTGGCCCCGACACCACGACGATCAAGCCAAAGCAGGCCAAGCACCTTTGGGTGCCGATCGCGGACAACCTCAACCCATCGGGCGTGGCGCAATTCACGCCACGTGCGCTGTTCGATCAGTTCGGCTCGCGCGTCAAAATATTTAAGTCCAAAGCGGGCAACACGGTGGTTTTCGTGGAGGACCCCAAGACCAAAGAGGGCAAGCGCTCGCGGTTCAAGCGCGACACCAAGGCGGGCCGCAAGGCCGGCGACCTCAAGGGCAAGCTGATGTTTGTCCTCAAGGACGAGGTCACCATCCAAGGCACCGACGCGCTCGCACGCGGCGTGCAACGCATGATGCCGCGTGCCCAGGACATCCTCAGCCAGCGGCTGGCGGCTGCACTTCCTGGGGGAGGTGGCGCATGAGCACACGCAACACGATCCTTGCCGCGTTCCGGGCCGCGGTGGAGACCGTCTCGGGCGCCACCGCCCAGTACGGCATCATCAAACCCGACAAGATCGACCAACGCCACAAGGTCGAGGTCTGGTGGCACTCGGACTTCGGCTCGCACATCGAGAGCAAGCAGGAGCGCACCATCCGCGTGGTGACAGCCCTCAAGTTCACCGTCATCCCCAGCAAGCGCGACCAGCAGTTGATCGAGGCGTCGGCCGTGTACGACGCGATCCACGCCGCGATCGAAAACGCGTACCTCAACCGCAAGACCGCCGCCACGCCCTTCGCCGCGCTCGGGCACTTCAAGATCGTCCAGGAGGACCCGGGCATCACCAGCGACGGCTGGGAAGACGACGACGGCCGCATCCGCATCGGCGAGGTGTGGCACGTCACCTACCGCAGAAACCAGGGCGCTGTGTAGCCCCCGGAAATTCAACACCGCCCCCATGCCCCGGAACAGCTTCCGGGGGCGGGGGCAATGAAAGGACCGCACCATGCCCACGATCGCACCCATCATCCTCATCGACGTCCGCCTGTTCACCGTCGGCACGGATGTCTACCCGGACATCCGGCAATTCCAGATCGGCCGCACGCCCAACCCCACACGCCCTTACATCCCCGAAGCCGCGCTCAAGCCCTCGCGCCTGCAGCAGGTCGCCAAGACCACGGCCGATGTCAACGGGTCGATCCAGTCCGACTCGATGACCCTTGAAGCGCTCGCGAACACGCAGGCCGCGACGGCGACGGTCAAGGGGACCAACCTGGCCACCGGCGACGATGTCACCATCACCATCACCGCCCCCACGTTCCTTGGCCTCTACGGCTCGGGCGGCGGCAACTCGCAGGAAGCGCAGGGCACGCTCAACTTTGAGGCCACCGATTACACCGTGGTTGAGGACGAGTAACAAACCCCGGAAGTGAACCAGCCCCGGCCGTTGGCCGGCCGCGAAACAATCCCAACGCCTAACCCCGAACACCCAGCGCCTACCACATGGCCGACCCACGCCCCATCGAGCAGCTCATCAAGGTCACCGCGGATACCAGCGGTGCCCAGGAGACGTCTGCTGCGCTGGAGCAGGTCGAGGCCAGGACGGCCGAGGCCGCACGTGGGGCGCTGGACCAGGCCAAGGCGGCGGGCCAGCTCAGCGAGGCTCAGCAGAGCGT
>JBGTLW010000041.1:0-5034 GCA_041743835.1 Phycisphaeraceae bacterium
CGAGCAGAGCTTGCGGGGCTGCGTGTGGCGGTCATCGGCGCGGGCGGCGCAGCGCGGGCGATCGTCGCGGGCTTTGCGCATTACGGCTGCACCGTCGTCATCTACAACCGCACGCTCGACAAGGCCGCCGCGCTCGCCGACGCGTTCCAAACGCAGACCCGCGACCAAGCCGCGCAGCCGACGGCCAAGGTGCTGGCCGTGCCGATGGAAAAGCTCTGCGACACCTGCGCCCACGTCATCATCAACTGCACACCCATCGGCATGCACCCCCACACCGACGCCACACCCATGCCCCATGCGTTTGATGAGTTGAAAACAGACGGCCGCGCAGGCAAGCGCAACCCCGCGCCCGTCGTGTTCGACACGATCTACAACCCCATCGAAACCAAGCTGCTGCGCGACGCGGCCGAGGCAGGGTGCATCACGATCCCCGGCACAGAAATGTTCGTCCGCCAAGGCGCCGCGCAGTTCGAGCTATGGACCGGCAAACCGGCGCCGCTCGATGTCTTCCGTGAGGTGCTCACCTCGCACCTCGCCGCCAAGTGATCGCTGCCCCGCGCTATCTTCACCACCGCGATTCAAACGCGCCGGGGATGTGACGCACCACGGCCTTCCCCTTAGCGCCCTCGCTGGGCAGCTCGACCGCGATGATGTCGAAACGCATCGCGCGGTCGGTCATATTGTGTTGACGGGCAACCTGCATCCCCAGCGTGACCAGCCGGTGCTGCTTCTGGCGGTTCACGCGGAGCTCCGGCGGGGCCTGGCCAAGCGTGCCGGTCTTCACCTCGACGACCACCAGCGCCCGGCCCGGGGCCGGGGCCTCAGCCAGCAGGTCGATCTCGCCATAACGATTGCGCAGGTTTCGCCCGAGGATGCGGTAGCCCTGGTGGGTGAGCAGTTTCGCGGCCAGCGCTTCGCCGCGCTCGCCGCGCGTCTTGCCCCGTCCCAGCCAGCGAGCAATCCACCGCATGACACACGATCCCCATCAAGTGTAGCGGCGGGCGCCAGCCCGCACGGCGTTGCGATAACCACATCGGAGTACGCCGACCCGCGACCCCTGCGAACGTGCCGCTTAGCCCTCGTTGCTCGCGGGCGCCAGCGAGCCGGGGTTGTCGATCGCGGCATAGCGGCTGACCGCGATCTCCGTGAGGGCCGCGGTCATCTGCCGGACCGCCGACTCGCTGACCTCGCTGCGGAGCGATTCGTAGTAACGGTTGGTCAGGCGTTGACGCTGCTGGTTGCGCAGCGTGTTCTCGATCTGCACCTGCACGTCCATCAGCGAGCGCTGCGGCGGGGTGTCGGCCGATTCCACGAACACAAACCACTGCCCCTGCAACCGGCCATCCACCGCGATCGGCCCGGCCGCCTCGCCAACCGACAGGCCCGCGACGCGATCATTAATCGGGTCCAGCATCGCGGCCAACGGGCGGTCGCCCACAAGACCCGTCATCAGCCCGCCCGTGCCCGCGCTGTAACGATTCCGCTCGTCCTGTGCCACCGCGGCAAACGGCTCGCCCGCAGCCAGACGCCCCGCAATCGCCTCGGCCTCGGCGGTGTCGGCGACGCGGATCAGACGCAGCGTCCGCGTCGCGGGGGGACGAAACTCGCTCTGCCGCTCACGGTAATACCGCTCGACGTCCCGGCGGGTCACGTTCACCTTGGGGTCAATGACCTTGCTGATGTATCGCCGAACGATGATGGTGTTGCGGTAATCGCGCAGCGCCGCGTCAAAGCTCTTGCCCGTGCGCTCGAGGATCTGCTCCTGCGCTACCGCCGGCGATCCTTCACCAAACTGGCGTATCAATTCCTCGCGGTGACGCTGCACCACGCCCCGCAGCGCATCCCGCTCGCCGGGCAAAAGGTCGCGCTCGGCCTCGGCGAGAACCAGGGCGTCGATCACCATCGCGCGCAGCTTCGACTCGATCAGCCGCGACGCATCATTGCGGAACTGCGCCCGTGCAAGGCGGCGGCCCAGCGCGGCCAGGCTGTCGTGGATCGGGTCGTCGCCATGGAACACCGAGTCGGCGTAGATAGGCCTGCCATCGATCTGCCCGACCATGCCATCAAGCGGGAACACCCGCCTCGCGTCCGCCTCAGCCCCGGTCTGAGCCTCCCACGCACCCGAGCCACCCCTAGCCAGAGCCTCGGGCACCAGCGTGTCATCGACATAAACCCGCGGCGCCTGCTTGCACCCCAGCACCACCACCGCCACCAGCAGGAGCAGGGCAGCGGTCCGCAAGTTGTCCAGCCATCGATGCTTCATCCGCAGCTCTCCATCAAGGGGCGATTGGGCCGACCCCGCCAGTTTAGCGGAAGCCAGCGGGGAGAGGGGGTGGGGGCGGGGTGGACAAGGCATTTTTGACATCAACGTCATGGCAAAAGAGGCCCGAGGATGGGAGTGTTGTACGCTACCATGTACTGCAGTAATATGAGGTTAGTACCGGTTTCGCGGTAATCGAGCAATTCGTGAAGTAGGCCATGGGGCTACAACGACAACGGCTGAGGCAAGTCCGGAAGCGCAGTTGCCAGTGTCCGGAGGTGACCTGTTGAGCACAAAGCAGATTGAGATTCAGACCAAGAAACTATCGCAGCTTATGTCGCTCATCGACGAGGGACGGTTCGCGATCCCCAAACTCCAGCGCGAGTTCGTTTGGGACGGGCCCAAGGCCGCCAAGCTTTTCGATAGCATGCTGGCCCATATGCCCATTGGCGTGGTGATGATCTGGGATACGCCCAAGAACCAGATGCTATACCTGCGGCAGAAATATCACATTCTCCCACCGTTCAACAGTAGGAACAAACGAGTTTGGTTCCTCATCGACGGACAGCAACGCATATCAGTCTCCCATCACGTAGCTCAGGGCGGCACGCTTCAGAACGCAAAGCGCAAGGATGTGCATTTCGGACGTGTCGTCTTTGCGCTCCAAGAGGAGGAGGACGGACAACAGATTCGCTATCGTAAACGAGTCGATGGCCAGTACGAGTCATTGTCTGACATCCTGCATCCAAATTGGAAAGCGAAATTAAGTCATCTGGGCAAACAACATTTGGCTCGCGTCAGGAAATGCCGGGATCGAATACGTAACTATCCGATGCAGATGATGTTCGTCCGGAATGACGTCAATATCATCAAGGAGGCATTTCGTCGAATCAATACGCTAGGCATGAAGCTTGCAACTGCAGATAGCATTATCAGTGAAGTGGATGACTTGAATATTGCTGACATTAAACATGAAGTGCATATGAAGGTACCTCATGATTTTGGGCAGATTCCAGAGATGCCCATTCTGTTTGCAATGGCCGCGATTCGGGGAGCGACGGAACCAAGCGGGAAGGGTCTTCGCGCCGCGATAAAAAAACTGGAGAGTGAAGGCAAGGCGAACCCGGCCATACGTAAGACTTTATCAAAAGATTGGCATCGGTTAGTGAAGTGCTTCGAGAAAGCCGTCCAATACTTGAGAATGCATTTCAGTGTTCTAAATCGGAACTTCCTTTATTCAGACTACATGGTGGCAATGTTGGCGCTGTTCTACTTCTGGCAGGGCAATGGTCCTGGCGCGAAGCAGGCAAGACAGATTCGTAAGTGGTTCTGGGCGACGGCGGTAGGAAGCCGCTATTCGGGCAGCAGTTTTAGACGGAGCCTAACGGAAGATTTGAGGTTCATCAAAAAGTTGGCTCGTAATCCCAATGTGTCGTTCACTTACAAACCGGAGGTCGAGCGTGCTGATGTGCGCAAGTCTGTCTATGCGTCGCGCACTGGAATTACTACGGCGTTTTACTGCATGCTGCTTAGACGCGGCCCAGTGCACCTGACCGAGAACGGCGTGAATCCCATCGTACCAGAGTATTTCATGGGCACTACGAGCAAGAAGGATCGGCATCACATTTTTCCAAAGGGTGTTCTGGGACCATTGGGGATACCAGCCAAAGTCTACAACAGCATTTGTAATATTTGCCTTCTGACAGCAGAAGAGAACCGCTCTATCGGCATGCGAAGGCCGAGGTCCTACTTGCAAGAGTATTTGGAGTCAACGACTTACTTCAAAGCAAAAGTGGCACGGCATCTAATACCGTGCGGGGAGAATGCCGCAGTGTGGCAAACCGATGCTAGGAAAAGCTTCAAACAGTTTATGAACGATCGTATGACACTGATATGCAACGAACTTGAGAGAGAAGCTGGTATTCGCCTTTTCCGTAAAGCGGAATAGGCAAGGAGTAGGTTTCAGTTCGGCTCTATTGAAACACCATCATCCGAGCCGTCGCGTCCCCGCGACGGGGCGGGCGAAAGTCGCGTTGATTGCCGCTGAAGGCGGCCCCGCCTCGGGGACGAGGCGGCTCGGTGGGGGCAACTCAACGAAGCAATATCCACACCTTCGTACCACCCGCGTTTTCTAACCGTGTCATCCGCTGGGGCTCCGCGGAGCACCGCTACGCCTCGCGCGGCGCGTGTTGTTGGCGGTAGCGGGTCGGGCTTGCGCCCATCACCTGCTTGAATTGACGGCTGAACTGATTCACGTCGGCGTAGCCAAGCTCGCGGGCGATCTCGCTGATGTTCAGGGGCGACTCGGTCAGATACGTCGCCGCTTCGCGCAGCCGCTGCTCCACCAGCCAGCGGCGGGGCGGGCTGCCGAAGGTCCGGGTGAACAGCCGGGTGAACCGGTCGTGTGACAACCCCAGCCCGTCCGCGAGGTCCGCGGGGGTCAGGCGCTGGCCGGTGTGTCGGCCAAGCAACTCGTAAACCTTCCGCCGCTGGCTGTAGCGCAGGGCCGGGTCGGCTTGCTGTGGCGTTTGAGACAGGCGGTAGGCGTCGCTGAGCAGCAGCGTGAGAATCGCTTTGAGGCGCAGCGCGTGGTGCTCGCTGGGCGACTGGACCTCATCGTGCAGCCGGCTCAGCGCATCGCGGATGGGCCCGGTGGTCTGCGCGATGATCGGCTGGCCCTTCGCGTGCAGCAGCCTGCCCGCTTGCCGCAGCGCCAGGCGGAAGTACTGCAGCGTCGCGGGGCGGCGCACGTCGGCGTGGAAGACGGTGTGCGG
>JBGTLW010000042.1:0-8357 GCA_041743835.1 Phycisphaeraceae bacterium
AGCAAAGTTGGCCCCGCCCGCTGCACCGGCCCACGCGGGTGGTGGGGGAGCCAAGCCGGCGGCTAAGAAACCAGTCAACGGCCTGCAAACCGGTGGCAAGCCCAAGGGCAACAAACTCGCCGACAACAACAAGAGCCAGCGTGGCAAGCCCAAACTTGCCGCAGCTCGACTCGAACACGGGCCCGACGGCCGGCCCGTCATGGTGTTTGACCGCGAGGTGGATGATCAGGATCGGGATGACATTGAAGCGGCCCTGGGCATCGCCTCGTCCGACATGATGTCCGCCACACAGTTCGAGCACGCCACTGGACGCAAGGTTGTGTTTGTTGACCCGTGGCCAGATTTGGCCCCCGCCGAGTGGCTGGGAGTAGTAGACGTGAGTTTCGACTTGATAGTGCAATCAGCGACTGGCCCCGGACTGTGTTGAAAATGCACGTTAGGTCTGCAAAGGATAGTTCTGATGCAGGGCGGTGACGCTGGCTAGGGCGTGGGCGCGTGCATGCCGCTGCGTTTGAGGCGTGGCCTGGTGGGGTCTTGCAGGCCGCTTCGGTCGGGTCAGTAGCCCCCACGTGTGGACGGCGTCATCCGGTATGTCGTGGGTCTAGCGGCAGGTGGGGCAGCCGAGCGCGGGTTTCTGAGGCCGGGGAGGCATCTCGGGTGTTCCGCTGATTGTAGGTAGCGATATGGAGTTAGCCCGCTGCGGGGCCGATGAACGCAGCGGCGGCCACGCGGAGGCAACGCGGGCTTGGAGGAGGCAGATTAATCATGGAATCGTCAAACACATTGCGTGCGGTGTCTCTACGACTCAGCCCCCTGGCTATCCCGGCAATCATCCTGACGGCGGCTTTCGCAGGTGCCCCGACCCCTGCCTGGGCACAGCTCCAGAACGACCCGTCTGGGAATCCCTCAATACCTGACGCGCCGGCCGCGATCAATCAGGACGCGGAAGCGGCACAAGTTGAAGAGCAACCCGCTGGTCTGGACCTTGGGCCGTACACGCTCGACATCTCGCTCAACAACGCCTACGCGGCGATGGACCTGTCGCAGTTGATGTCGATCCAGGTCGAGTCGGTGACCGGCGTGGCGGAAGACTGGTTCAAGACCCCGGCCGCGATCTACGTGATCGATTCGAGCGACATTGCGAACTCTGGCCTGCAGAGCTTGGCCGAGCTGCTGAGGCTCTCGCCGGGCATGCACGTCGGGCGGATCAACGCGGGCGAGTGGGCCGTCAGCTCCCGCGGCTTCAGCAACCAGTACGCCAACAAGCTGCAGGTCCTGATCGACGGGCGAGAAATCTACGAGCCGTTGTTCTCCGGCGTGCGATGGCGCTTCCACGACATGATCCTCGACGACATCGATCGTATCGAGGTCATCCGCGGCCCCGGCGCGACGCTCTGGGGCGCTAATGCGGTCAACGGCGTGGTGAACGTCGAGACCAAGAGCGCAAAGGACACGCAAGGGCTCTACATCAAACAGATCGTCGGCACGGAGCTGCGGAACGTGACGGCTGTGCGCTACGGCGCACAGAGCGGCGAAGACACTTCGTACCGCGTCTGGGGAAAGTACACCAACCGCGACAGCTCGGCACACGGCGGCAACGGGGGCGGGTTTGACGACTGGGACATGACTTACGGCGGCTTCCGCCTCGATCACGACGGCCCGGACAACATCACCTCGACGATACACGGCAGCGCGTATGCCAGCGGCCGCATCGGCGAGCAGACCACGGCCCCCGGCACCGCCCCGTTCACCTCCCAGCTTCTGCGCGGAGACAGCCGCGCTCACGGCGGCAACCTGGTCGGCCGCGTCCGGCATGACGACGACACGCAGGGCTGGCAGGCCACGGCCTACGTGGACTTCATGGAAGACCACTCACACACGGGATACGACCAGCAACTGTTCACGTTCAACCTCGATTGGCGCCACCACTTCGAGCTCAATGAGCGACACGCCCTGATCTACGGACTCCAGTACCGACACAACACCTACGACACGGGCAGCGACATCCGCGCTGCATTTGATCCTGCGTCGGACGAACTCAACCTGTTCACCGGCTTCATCCAGGACACGATCACACTTGTCCCGGATCGCCTGTTCATGATGGTCGGCTCAAAGTTCGAGCACAACGATTACACCGGCTTCGAGGTGCAGCCCAACGTGCGGCTGTGGTGGACGCCAAGCGAGCGGCACACGCTCTGGACCTCCGTCTCGCGGGCTATACGCCGGCCCTCGCCGCTGGACCGCACAGTGGTCAACACGATTCTCCCCGGCATGGGCGACGACATCCAATTGCTGGGTAACCCCGACTACAAGTCGGAGGATATGCTGGCGGTGGAGCTAGGCTACCGTGTGCGGCCGAGCGATCAACTGATCCTCGACACCACGATCTTCTGGAACAGCTACGACGATGTGTTCTCGCTCACAAACGTCGGTAATGACCTGGTGTTCGACAACAACGCTACCGCCCAGGGTTACGGCTTCGAGGCGTCGGCGACGTGGATGCCAAACGCGAACTTCGAGCTGACCGGAAGCTACAGCCTCCTGTTACTCAGCATTGAAGACGCAAACACCGCAACCTATGAAAACGCAAGCCCAAAGCATCAGTTTCAGGTCCGCAGCAACTACAAAATCACCGATGACATGACCTTCAACACCGCGCTGTACTACGTCAGCCCTATCGAGAGCGTCGATGCGTACTACCGCCTGGACCTGGGGCTTACCTGGCGCGTGAACGATCGGCTGGACATCTCGGTGTGGGGTCAGAACCTGCTCGATGACAGCCACGAAGAGTTCGTCGGCACGCTCACCAGCGACACGGGGATCGACCGCGGGGCCTATGTCCAACTGCGGTACCGCTTCTAACTCGGGGGGATATCACGTTATGAGACAGTTCCGGTACATCCTGATGATGCTGACGATCGCTGCGAGCACCGTTGCGGCCATGCCGACGCTCAGCGCGCCCGAGCCGGGCAGCACAGACGTGATGAAGATCAAGGCGGCTTTCGTCTACAACTTCATCAAGTATGTGCAGTGGTCGGATGAGGCGTTCGCGGATGACAAGGGCCCGCTGGTGATCGGCGTCACCGGGCCCGACGACATCCGCGAGGCGCTGCGGGCCACGCTGCACGGCGAGTCGATCGGCAACCGCACCATGGAGGTTGTCTTGATCGTCCCTCCAGAGGCCAGGCCCGACGACCGCAGGGCATATGCCGCGGACTTGACGAAAGTCGCCGAGGGTATCAGCCGCTGCCACGTGGTGTTCTTTGGCGAAGAGCATGCACGGTGGGTGGGAGACCTCCAGCCCCACTTCGCCACGTTCGAGCACACACTCACCATCGGCGATGGGGATGCGTTTGTGCGCACGCCCACCGCGTTGGACCTGGTCAAGGTGGATGGTCGGTTTGTGTTCTACGCCAACCACCCGACGATCAAGCAGGCGCAATACAAGATCAGCTCGAAGTTGCTGCGCCTCGCACGGGACAAGAAGTAGCAAGGGATACTGATGCGTTGGATCAAACCCAAATTGACGGTCGGACACAAGCTGCTGCTGCTGGTCGGCGTGACCAGCGCGACTGCGACACTCGTGGTGATCGCAGCGCTGCTTGCGATGGACCTGGTGACCCTGCGCCGGCACAAGGTCGAATCGCTCGTGACGCAGGCGGACATGCTCACGATCCACAGCACAGCCGCGATGCTTTTCAACGACCCCGAGGCCGGCCGCGAGACGCTCGCCGCACTCGACGAGATCGAGGATGTGGTGGATGCGCATCTGGTGCGGGTAGATGGCAGTGTTTTTGCAAGCTATGGAGCATCCGAGAAGGTGGCTCTACCTATCACTGTTGGCAATCCGGGCGTACGCACCGAGGGCGATCACCTCATCGTCACGCGGCCGGTGAATGACAAGCAGACGCCGTTAGGCACACTGGTTCTACGTTATGACCTGAAGCCGATGTATGCGATGCTGCGCCTAAACGCATTGGTCGCTGTGGGCATCGGGCTTGCGGCCGTCGGTTTAGCGCTGTGCCTTGCGTCAAGGCTGCGGCGGATCGTTGTGAGGCCGGTCGAGGAGCTCTCGTCCGTGGCCGCAGAGGTCTCGCGGAGCGGCAACTATTCCCTCCGTGCGCAGCGACACAGCAACGATGAACTAGGTGACCTGACCGACATGTTCAACCACATGCTCGCGGATACCCAGGGCCGCGACCGGGCGCTTCTCGATGCGAAGGTCAACCTTGAGGCGCGGGTGCAGGAGCGCACGAGCGAGTTAGAGCGGGCGAAGATCGAAGCCGAGGCCGCCAACTCCGCGAAGAGCAACTTTCTTGCCAACATGAGCCACGAGATCCGCACGCCGATGACGGCCGTGATCGGGTTCAGCGATGTGCTGGTGGACCCGGGGCTGTCGCGGAGCGAGCGGCTGGACGCGGTGCAGACCATCCGCCGCAACGGCCAGCACCTGCTCAATGTCATCAACGACATACTTGACATCTCCAAGATCGAAGCGGGCAGCATGACTGTGGAGCGGTTGAGGGTGGAGTTGGTGCCCCTGATCGCAGATGTCGTCTCGCTGACCCGCGCCAAAGCGGGCGAGAGGCGTATCACGCTATCGACCGAGTACCAGGCGCCCGTCCCGCGATTCCTCCAGACCGACCCCACCCGGTTGCGCCAGATGCTGCTGAATCTGATCAGCAACGCGGTGAAGTTCACCGAGTGCGGCGGTTCGGTACGCCTGACGATCCGTTGCGAAACTGGCGACGGCCAAACACCCTGCATCCAGTTCGTCATCGAGGACACCGGCATTGGCATGTCGGTCGATCAACTCACCATGCTCTTCCGCCCGTTCACCCAGGCAGACGAGACGATGGCCCGGCGCTTCGGGGGCACCGGTCTTGGGCTTGCGATCACGCGGCACCTGGCACGCATGCTCGATGGCGATGTGACCGTCCGCAGCACAATGGGTGAGGGGAGTTGTTTCACGCTGAGCCTGCCCACCGGGCCGCTGGAAGACGCCGTCATGCTCGTCGAACCCAGTGAGATCGAGATGGGTATGCATCGCGGCGAGTACCGAGCCGCCAACCCGTTGCCCAACGTGGTGAACCTCACCGGCTCGATCCTGGTGGCAGAGGACGGCGTGGACAACCAGCGGTTGATCCGCCACACGCTCACCCGTGCCGGATTCACAGTCACCGTCGTCAACAACGGACAAGAGGCGGTGGACGCCGCGTGGACCAACGACGGCCAACGCCGCTTCGATGTCATCCTCATGGACATGCAGATGCCGATTATGGACGGCTACGCGGCGACCACGCGCTTGCGCGAGCAAGGCTACACGTGGCCGATCATCGCGTTGACAGCTCACGCGATGTCATCCGACCGCGACCGCTGCATCAATGTCGGCTGCGACGACTACGCTTCTAAACCTATCAGCCGCCGCGACCTGATCGAGCTGGTCGCGCGATACATTCAAAAGAGTGGTGGCCCGCTTCCTTCTGCCGTCAATATGCAGCAGCAGGGATCGGCATTGCAACCCGCTACGTCAGACGATGCGCCTCGACAGCCGATCCCCACGCACTCGGGCGGCGACCTGCTGCAAAGTGAGTTTGCCGACGACCCCAGCATGACAGAACTCGTGCAGGAGTTTCTCGGCGAGTTGCCCAGGCGATGTATGACGCTTCAGCAGGCCTTGCGCGAAAGCGAGAGCGACCTCTTAATCACCACGGCTCACCAACTCAAGGGCGCGGCGGGTGGCTACGGCTACCCGAAGATATCCGAGGCCGCCAAGCGGCTTGAGCACACCGCCCGCGAGGGTAGTCAGATCGACCGAGTTGCCGAGCAGATCGAAGAGTTGTGCGAACTGTGCGACCGAGCCACGCTTCAAACCATGAGAAGTAGCCCATGAACCGCCCACAGACGATCCTTGTGATCGACGACGACCCGATGATCCACAAGCTGCTGCCGGTCAGGCTCAAGGAGCTCAACGTCCAGCTGCTCCACGCGCAGGACGGCGAGGAGGGGCTTGCGATGGCGAATGCGCACACGCCCGACCTGATCCTGCTGGACGTGATGATGCCGCGGCTGGATGGGTTCGAGGTCTGCCGACAGTTGCAGCACGGTGTCCGCACGCGAGAGGTCCCGGTGATCTTCCTCACCGGCTCGGACAACGCGAACGAAATGTCGCGCGGTTTCGAGCTGGGCGCGATGGATTACGTGACCAAGCCGTTCAACGCCAACGAGCTGCGTGCCCGTGTCCGTTCCGCGCTGCGGCTGCAAGCCTTGGTCGCCGCGCTGGAGACCCAGGCCAAGACCGATGCGCTCACCGGGCTGCCCAACCGCTCGGCGTTCAAGCACCGGCTGCAGCGGGTCTTCGACCGCTCACGGTCCCAAGGCACGAGCTTCGCGCTGGTGTTCATCGACCTCGACCGCTTCAAGCACGTGAACGACAGCCTCGGCCACGCCGCGGGCGATCGCCTGCTGGTGCAGGTCGCCGACGTGTTGCAGCATGAAGTAGCGGCCGCGGCGAAGGCCGCCGGTCGTCTGGCTTCCGACTTCATCGCGCGCATGGGTGGCGACGAGTTCGTGGTCATTGTGGACAGCAACGAAGATGTGCACACGCTGATGGCTCTGGGTGAACGCCTGCGCGCAGCGCTTGGCGTGGGCTTCCCGATCGATGGCCACCACGTCCACGTCGGCGCGAGACTGGGCATCCGCATCTGTAGCGATTGGGACGCAACGCCCGAGGATCTGGTCCGCGATAGCGACACCGCGATGTATGCCGCGAAGGAGCAGGGCAAGGGCCGCTGCGTGCTCTTCACCGAGCAGATGCACCTCGATGCACGAGAACGCGTCCGTATTGAGGAGGAACTCCAAGTGGCGTTGAGCAACGGCCAGCTTTGGGTCGCGTACCAGCCGATCGTCGATATCAACACCGCGCAGATCGCTGGCTTCGAGGCGCTGATGCGGTGGCACCACCCGCAGCGCGGCAACATCGTCCCGGACCAGTTCATACCGATCGCGGAGGAGTCGGGGCTCGTCGTGCCGATCGGACGCTGGGTTCTGGAAGAATCGTGCCGACAGTTCGTCGCGTGGCGCGAGCAGGGCCTGATCAGCGATGCACAACACATCTCGGTGAATCTGTCCAAGGCGCAGATCATGCACCCGGACATCGAAGCGCACATCGTCGTGGCATGCGAAACCGCGGGCCTGCCGTTTGGCCAACTGCATCTGGAGGTCACCGAATCGGTCATCATGCACGAGGTGAACTACATCGTGCAGGTGCTCAATCGGCTGCGGGCGCTGGGCATATGCATATCGATGGATGACTTTGGCACCGGCTATTCCTCGCTGGCATCGCTGCACCGCTTCCCGATCGACACGCTGAAGATCGACCGCCAGTTCACCGAGACGATCGCCAACAGCCGGCAGTACGCCGCGGTCATCCAGGCGATCATCATGCTTGCCGACAACCTCGGTATGCGCGTCGTCGCCGAGGGCATCGAGTCGAGCGAGCAACTCACACTGCTCCAGGCGCTATCGTGCGGTTTCGGCCAGGGCTATCACCTTGGAAGGCCCACCACCGCCGAGGCGACTACGCAACTGCTACGTGACCACAAGGACGCATGCTGCAATCATGGCACAGGAGTTCTGATCCCGATCGAGACTGCGCCTGGCGTTTGGGGTGAGAGAAACGGAGCGGTGGCATAGAGCGTCGCATTGCCATGGTTTGCGTGGAGCGTAGTTCTCAGACAGGACGCCGCGGTACCCAGATCGCTAGGGGTCACCGCCAATAGCGTATGCAGGATGGAAGAAGCTCCGATCACCCAAGTTCGGCTTTACTCCAGACCGGCCATCGGGTTCTGGCCATAAAGCTGGCCGGAGTTAGAGGCCAGGCTGTACATAGCCTCTGCCCCGTCGGCCGTGGTGAAGTACGAAACTGTGGCTATGAGCACGCTGGGTGCCTGGACGTAGATGGCGGTGATCGTCGCATTGCAGGCGGGCATTCGCCCACCGCGAGGTTGAGTTGCTCAAGATAGCCCTGGCTGTCAAGTGGCGGGTGAAGGTCACCTTCGACCCACTTAACCTGCGTGACGAGGTCGCCTTCAGGCAGGTCCTCAGTGCGAGGTTGTGTTTGTTTATTAGTATCTAGATTTAGCCCCGCCGCGTGGACCCCGCCAGCAGACTTCACTGCCGTGCAATAGGGGAAATCAGCGGCTGGCCCCTGGCCCCCGCGGAGGGGCACAGGGTCACTGGGTCCGCAAAGGGTGATTATGTTTCAATCCACGCCCGCGTGTGGCGGGCGACATCAAGGCGGCGGGAAACATGGGACTCGTCGTGGTTTCAATCCACGCCCGCGTGTGGCGGGCGAC
>JBGTLW010000043.1:0-5684 GCA_041743835.1 Phycisphaeraceae bacterium
CCCAGCCGCAGCCGCCGCGTCTGCACCCACGCGACGCACCCGCGCCTCCCACGCGGCGTGAAGCCCCCCAGGAAGCCCGAAACGCCCACGGACTCAGTCCGTGGGCTTCGGGTACCCACACACCCACGCGCTCTACCATACCGCCATGCCCACAATCAGCCGTTGCCTGCCCGATCGACTCATCGCGCTCGAACTCAACCTTGGCGACTCCGCAGCACTCACCCTGCGTGACGGCTCGATGCGTCTGCTCACCGTCATCGCCACCCGCGCGTGGATCACCGACACCACACTCCCGCTTCCTCGCACACTCCCGCTGCACGAGGTGCGTGGCGCGGTCACCAACTTCCGATTCGAGGCCGACCTCCAACTCGATGGCAAGCCCTTCACCATCCAACGCGAAGCCTCCACACCCGCCAGCTTCTATGAACCCCTGGTCATCGACGGCCTGGTGATCTACCTCGACGCGGTCGATGCCGTGTTCGATTTCCTCATCGAAGCGCACGGCCGATGCCGACCCTCAGCCGCGTGTCGCCTCGCGGTGCATGACGCAGCCTGCCGGGTCTGCCCGCAGCCGATCCACCCGTTCTGCCCGCTGCCCGCCGGCGGCTTGCGCATCGAGGATTGCTACACCGGTGAAGACTGTTGGCTGGGCGCCTACTTCGGGGCCGCGGCCCACGGCGGTCTGGACATCAACCACCCCTCGGGCACGCCCATCTACGCCCCGCTGGATATCCACGACCACTACCTTTTCAACTCCCTCGCCAAGGGCCAGAACAACAACCGCTGGCGGGGCATCCACCGCTGGGACGATGGCAGCGAGTGGCACGTGCAGTGCCACCACCTCAACTTCCTCACCGTGCCCGAGCACACGCCCGTCAAAGCGGGGCAACAGATCGCCGACGGCGCGGGGGTGTATGTGGGCGACTGTCCCCACTCGCACTTCGAGTTCAAGATCGTAGAGCCCGGCGACCGCGGCGAGATGCGCGTGTACCTGCTCGACCCCTGGGTCCTCTTCCGCACGATGTATCAAGACCAGCCGTAACAGAGCCGCGACCCAACAGAGCCGCGCCCGTAAGGAAGCGGTTGCCCATTGCCTTCAAAGAGCCGCGCACGTAAGTAAGCGGTTGTCTTTCTCGTGCGTGCGATGTGCGCCTCCACAGAGCCGCCGCGTCCCCGCGACGGACCGCCTCGGGGACGAGGCGGCTCTGATGACGGGGGCACCGCTTACTTACGTGCGCGGCTCGTTTAAGGCAGGAGACACCGCTTACTTACGTGCGCGGCTCTGTTGGAGAGGGACCACTTAGTAATCAATGCCGTATTGATTGAGCCGGTTGTAGAGGGTCTTGACACTGATGCCCAGGATTTTCGCGGCCTCGGTCTTGTTCCCGCTGTAGCGCGCGAGGGTTTTGAGGATGAGCTGGCGCTCGGCCGCGTCGATGGTGGTGCCGACCTCGACGGTGACCGATCCCGGGTTCGCGGTCAATCCGTCGGGGTCGGTCGGCTCGATGCCGGCTGGGGTGAGCGTGGGGCGGGGGATCGACTCGACGTCGATGTGCTCCGCGATGAGGTCGGCCACGCAATCGAGATGGATCTCCGCCTTTTCAAGGATATACGCGCGGTGGATGACGTTGCGGAGCTGGCGGACGTTGCCCGGCCAGTCGTAGGCGTACAGCCGACTGATCGCCCGGTCGCTCAGGTGCTTGCTGGTGCAGTTCTTCAGGTTGTGCTGCGCCAGGAAGTGGTTGGCCAAGAGCAGCACATCGTCGCCGCGATCGGCCAGCCTGGGCAGGCTGATGGGGAATACGGCGAGGCGGTACATCACGTCGGCGCGGAAGTCGCCGGACTCCACCGCCTTTTTCGGATCGCGGTTGGTCGCGGCGATGACGCGGACGTTGACTTTGATTTCCTTCTGCCCCCCGACCCGGCGCAGCGTGCCGTTCTCGATCACGCGAAGCAGCCGGACCTGCGCCTCGGCGGGCAACTCGGTGATCTCGTCGAGGAACAGCGTCCCGCCATCGGCCTGCTCGAACACGCCGGGGCGCTGCTTGTCGGCCCCGGTGAACGAGCCCTTCTCGTGCCCGAACAATTCGCTTTCGATCAGCGTCAGCGCGATCGCGCCGCAGTTGATCGCGAGGTACGGCTTGTCGTGGCGCTCGCTGCGCTTGTGGATGGCGTAGGCGACCAGTTCCTTGCCCGTGCCGCTCTGCCCGTTGATGAGCACGGTGGCCTCGGTCGGGGCTACCTTGGCCATCATGTAATACACCTCGCGCATCGGCAGGCAGTTGCCGAGCATCGCGCCGTAGGTCTTGGGCGACTCATCGGGCACGCAGTCTTCCCGCTCACGCAGGGACCGCAGCAGCTTGGACACCCGCGCCTCATCCGCCGTGCGCGCCAGCAGGTGGAAGCGGTTCTGTTCGGTGCCCCCCAGCGCGTCGGAGAGCGACCCCTCTTCGTCATCATCGAGCACCACGACCACTTGCCCGGCCTGGATGGGAAGCGTCGCCAGCGCGTCCATCGCGCTGTTCCCGTGCTCGCCGCTGTCGATGAGGATGACCGAGGGCGTGTAGTGCTCGAAAACCTCGAGCGCCTCGTCGAGTGTTGAAACCGCCTCGGCCGCAAGGCCAGCAGCTTCAATCATCTCGACGAACCGGCGACGTGTCTCACGTTCCAGCCCTACTGTCAGTACGCGTTTCATCGTCATCTATTTATCTAGTGGCGCCAATAGCCATGCGGTTATCAACCGTCATACCCCGCGCTGGCTCCGTCACGAGAAGTAACCATTGTACTCTCACGCGGTCGTTTTCACCTTAGTGACGATCACCCTGTGCGAAAATTCCTGGAAAGACGCCTCCGGCTGTTAAGCCGGAGACGACACTGGGGGTAAACCCGTCGGCACTTTCTCCGCGCCTTCTTTCTCGCCTCCACACCCCCTTTTGGGGGGTGGTGCCCATTGCATCACGTGCCGACGGGTCACTTCTACCCTTGGCCGGGCCGGCCGATCAGTCCACGAGATCTTCCGCTGCGCGCTTGGTATCTCTGCCCGCCTCTTTCACTCCGTCGGCCGCGTCCTCCGCGAGGTCCTTGGTGTCTTCAGCCGCCTCTTCGATGATGTTGTCATCCTCACAACCCACCAGCGCTACGCCGGTGAAGCTCAAGGCCAACACACCCAACACGCCAAATTTTGTAAACCAGTTCATGTACATAGCGTACTCCTTGAGTGAAGCCCTGCCATCAGGGGATTTCCCAGCCGACCATCCGAGTTCTCTGAGTCACCGCCAAAAAAGGCATTTCATAAAGTCAAGATTGAATTTTGACTTGGCGCTCTTCGCGCCTTGGCGGTTCAAACCATTTCGAGGTTATTCAGGTCTCATCCGTTAATCTGCTGCATCCTGGATCGAATCTCCCGCGCTTTCGATGTCTTCGCCCGCGCCTTCCATCGTGTTGCACGCGCTGAGCGTCAACACAAACACACCCAACATCAGCAGCAGCGACCAATTCCGTAGTTTGTTCATGATGAACTCCTTGTGTTCGACCATCTTGAGGACCCGTCGGCAAGCTTCACGCGAGGCTCGCCGTGACCCGGTCAACGCCGGGCCTGTGTTGACTACCTACGCCTCATCCTGCATCCCCGGCGTTCGGTCGAGCACCTCCACCGCGATATCCACCGTAATCAGCCCGCGGTCATGATCGAACACCAGCGCATCAAACGGGATCGCAAATGTTTTTGCGTCCTGGTAGAGGAGGATGGCATACGCCACCACGCCGTAGCGCGCATCGATGACGACATCCTTGATGACGCCAAGAGACTCTCCCTGCACATTGCATACATGGTGCTTGCACAGGCCCGCGGTTGGGATGGAGTCTTTGCTCCAGGTCATGTGTCCAAAGTCTCCGATGACAGGCAGGTCGGGGTTATGCACCCCGTTGGTTGGCCCCCCCCCTCCTGTCTTGGGTTTGTCATGCATGATGGCATACTGTTTGCAAGCAGCGTGCCAGAGGTCATGCGCACTGAGTGAGTGGTTGCGGGCAGAGCTGTTTACAGCAGCAAACGCCCGCCTTTAGGGATCATCCCAGCGCCACGAGCACATCTGTCAGCGTGGATGCACGAGCGCCACCGCCCGCCCAAACCGAGAACTTCTTACACGACCGTGTAACCGGTTCCCTCTGTCTGGCGTGTGACCACCCGGCTCCGACGCAGCGAAATGACGCGGTACCGTCACGATAACAACCAATTACCCGCGACCGCTGACATGCTCGCCGTTGCGGCACGCGGGTTGCTACTGCACCCTTTGTGTCGGCACGGGATTGTTCCTGTGCCGAGCACGAAAACGAAAGGGACACATCATGCTTTACTGGGCAGTCATCTTCTTCATCGTCGCCATCATCGCGGCGGTCTTCGGCTTCGGCAACATCGCGGAAGGTGCCACGGACATCGCGAAAATCCTGTTTGTTGTGTTCCTGATCCTGTTCGTCGTGTCGCTCATCTTCAACGTGGTCCGCGGAAAGAAAATGATGTAACCCTTTTGCCCAACCCTGCGGTCGGGCGATCCCACCAGGTCGCTCGGCCTTTCATCATGCCTTGCTCTGTACCACTTTCCTCACACGAAAGGCCAAGCCCATGACACGCCACGAAACCACCACCACGCTAAACACGCAGACCATCGAGCACCTGCAAGACCTTGTGCGCATCAACCGCGACAGTGCCGAGGGCTTCCGCAAGGCCGCGGAACTGATCCAGGACCTCAAGCTGACCGAGTTGTTCCTCCAGATCGCCGGTCAGCGCGAGGCTTTCGCCCGTGAGCTGCGCGGCTACGTCGAGCTTAACGATGAGGATGGCGACATCAGCACCTCGTGGGAGGGCATGTTCCACCGCTGGTGGCTGGATGTGCGGGCGCTGCTCAGCAGCGGCAACGACCACGCGGTCCTCGCCGAGGCAGAGCGTGGCGAAGACAAGATCAAGGAGATGTACGAGGATGTGCTTAAGGACACCGCGGGCAGCCCGCTCAACGATGTCCTGATGCGGCAGTATGCCGAGGTGAAGGTGTGGCACGACGCGATCCGCGACATGCGCGACGCGACGAGGGACACAGCCTGAGCGACACGCACCAGAAGTGCCCGCAGAGGATGACCCCCAACCCTACCCCCCCAAGACCGCTCGGAGGCATCGCGCCGCCGGGCGGTTTTTCTACGACTACCCACGCGCCTTAACAGAGCCGCGACCGTCAGGGAGCGGTTGCCTTGGTTGCCTTCAAAGAGCCGCTCACGTAAGTAAGCGGTTGTCTTTCTCGGGTGTGCCGATGTGCGCTGTCACAGCGCCGCATCGGCCCCGCGGCGGACCGCCGCGGGGACGAGGCG
This sequence comes from Phycisphaeraceae bacterium, assembly GCA_041743835.1. Classification (GTDB taxonomy): domain Bacteria; phylum Planctomycetota; class Phycisphaerae; order Phycisphaerales; family Phycisphaeraceae; genus JBGTLW01. Next base: position 5,356 of record JBGTLW010000043.1, read on the forward strand.
GCTCTGATGGCGTGGGGAACCGCTTACTTACGTGCGCGGCTCTGTTGAGGGGGGCAGCGCGTCTTTACGGGCGCGGGTCTGTTGCGCGTATACTCTGGGCTTAGAAGGGCTAGAAAATGTTAAACCTCGTGTTGTTGGTGTCGGGCCTGGGCTTGCTGATTGTGGGTGGCGAGTTTCTGGTGCGGGGCGCGTCGGCGCTCGCGGCCAAGTTTGGTATTTCGCCGGTCATCATCGGGTTGACCATCGTGGCGTTTGGCACCAGCACGCCGGAGCTGGTGGTGAACCTCGCGGCCGCGGCCCGGGGCGATAGCGCGATCGGCTTTGGCAAC
>JBGTLW010000044.1:0-4834 GCA_041743835.1 Phycisphaeraceae bacterium
CCTCCGATCGATTCTCAACCACCTCCCCTCCTTGTTTCCTTTCTCCATGCAAGGTTTATCGATGGTCCGGTTTTCTTTGATTGTTCCAGTGATGGACAACCTCTCCCGTTTCGAAGAGACACTCGCCTCGGTATTGCGATACCGTTGCGAGGCAGCTCAGATCATTGTCGCCCACAATGGCGTTTACGATGATCCGTATGGGTTGGGTAAGGAAGTGGATTTTGTCGGAACCGATTCAGATGACGATGCGCCTTCAGAATTGATTTCACGGATGAATGCGGCCATCAAAATTGCCCGCGGCGAAATCGTGGTCTGCCTGCGCCCTGGAATTCAATTGACGGAAAACTGGGAGCGGCCCGTGGTAGCAGCTTTTGCCGATCCAGCAGTAGGCAGCGTTGCTCCGGCGATCGTCAACCGTCTATCCGATCAGCGGTTGGTCACGACAGGCGTTGCGGGAGATTGGGCCTTCAATCGAAAGCTGGTGGGCGTTGGCCAGCGGATCAACTCCCGTCGTCTCTCGAAACTGAAGCCCTTGGGGCCATCGTCCTGGGCGGCTTTTTACCGTCGGTCGTTGCTGACCGCATTGGGAGAATGTGATGCGCAACTGGATACCCATTATTTCGATCTGGATCTGGCGCTCAGTTTTCAGGCGCTGAATTTCGACTGCGTGTTTTGTCCGGAATGCACCGTGACGATCGACGATCCAACCTCGATTGCCAATGAAGCACGCCTGGCGCGTGGCCTGACCAGTGTGCTGAACCAGAAGGGCGGCGCGGTGACGCTGCGGCTGACCCCGGCCGAGATGGGCACGGTGCGCATCCAGCTCCAGCTCTCGGGCAGCAGCGTCAGCGCCCAGTTCCACACAGAGACGTCAGGCGCCCGCAGCCTGCTGCAGCAGCAGATGAGCACGCTGCGGACCGCGCTCGAAGCGCAGGGCTTGCAGGTCGATCGCCTTACCGTGCAGACCAGCAACAGCTCCACGGGCAGCCAATTCGGGCAATCGCGCGGCGACGGCTCGGCCAACGACGGCCACACCCGGGGCCAGTATTCCCAGAGCCAGTCGCAGGGCCGAAACACCCGCGACGGCTCGGGCGACGAGTTTGAGCGTATGTTCCAGTCACACGACACCGGCGCGGCCACCGCGCTCTTTGGAAAGGGTTAAACCATGTCAGCCGGAGCCATCAGCGGCGCATTTGCCGCACCACAACAAGAGACCCAGGTCGACCGCAACGCGTTCGGCGAGCTCGACTCGGGCAAGTTCCTCAACATCCTGTTGACGGAGCTGACCAACCAGGACCCGTTCGAGCCCAACGACTCGCAGGCGCTGCTCGAACAGCTTTCCTCGCTGCGGAACATCGAGAGCCAGGCCTCGTTGCAGAAGTCGCTCGAAGCATTGGTGCTTCAGAACAACATCTCGCAGGCCGGCGCGCTGCTCGGCAAGGTGGTCGAGGGGTTGACGCCGACGGGCGAGCGGATCTCCGGCGAGGTGCGCTCGGTGCGTGTGGTGGATGGCAAGGCCGAGTTGGAACTGGACACCGGGCGCAGCGTGCCGCTCGAGCGTGTGACGACGATTACCCAGGCGTGAGCCGAAAGGTGGCGCGACGTTGAGCGACAGCGCGATGCTATTGCGGATGCTTGAACCCGCGGTGAGGCCCACGGGCCTGCCCACCGGCGGTGCTGTCAAGCCGTCGGCTCAGCCGTTCGAGTCGCGCAGCTTCGAGTCGCTGTTGCAGGATGCACAGCGGCCGCCGGTGCAGGCCACCGCTCAGCAAGACGCGGCGACAGCGCCCGCGTCCCCGACCGATATGCCGCGGCAGGATGCCTCGGCTTTAAGCCCCGTCGCGGAGGCGACCTCACGAACGCAGGTGCTTGGGCCGTTGTCCGGCCTGGGCACGATCGAGAACGCCACACTACGGCAGCTCATGGCCCAACACGCCGCTGCCCAAGCATCCAACGGAGCCTGATCATGGGATTGAATACCGCACTCTCCACCGCGCTGACCGGCCTCGATGCCGCGGGGTCGTACCTCGACGTCATCGGTAACAACATCGCCAACGTCAACACCGCCGCCTTCAAGAAGAGCCGCATCACCTTCGAGGCGCAGTTCGCACGCACCATGTCCAACGGATCGGCCCCCAGCGCCGAGCTCGGCGGCACCAACCCGCTCCAGGTCGGGCTGGGCACCGCCGTCTCCTCCATCCGCAAGGACTTTTCCAACGGCACGCTCCAGCCCACCGGCGTGAGCACCGACATGGCGATCGATGGCCCGGGGTTCTACATCGTCAATGACGCGGGCACCCAACGCTACACCCGCAAGGGCGACTTCACCATCGACTCCAACTTCAATCTGGTGACCACCACCGGAGCCCGCGTCCAGGGCTACGGCATCGACAACGACTTCAACATCGTCGAGGGGCTGCTGCAAGACGTGTTCATCCCCGTCGGCGTGCAGACCATCGCCAAGCAGACCGAGGAGGTCCGCTTCGCGGGCAACCTCAACGCGGGCGGCGATGTCGCCACCCAGGGATCGGTCACCACGCTCGACGCGCTGTTTTCAGACGCCGCCGCGACAGTCCCCGCCGGGGCAGGCACCGCGCTGGCGTCGATCTTCGATGCCGACGGCGTGACGCCGCTGTTCACCGTGGGCGATGTCATCACGTTCGAGGGCGCGACCCGAGGCGGGGCGGAGGTCGGCGCGGCCACCTTCGAGGTCGGCGCGGCCAACACCACAGGCTCCGATGCCTTCGGCACGACGCTGCAAGACATCATGGACTTCTTCTCAGACGCGCTGGGCATCGATACGTCGCTCCCGCCCGCTGGCGTCGCGATCGACGGCAGCGGGGTCATCACCGTCACCGGAAACACCGGCACAAACAACAGCATCCGCATCAACCCCGGCAACTTCGTCGTCAACAAGGGCGGCGTCAACCCCAGCGCCCCCTTCGGCTTCACCGAGACACAGCCCGCCGATGGCGAATCCGCACGCACCACCTTCATCGCGTTCACCTCGCTCGGCGAACCCATCTCCATCGACCTCACCATGGTCCTCGAAGGCACGGACAACGGCGGGAGCCAGTGGCGCTACTACGCCACCTCCACCGACGATACCGACCCAGACCGCCTGCTCGGCTCGGGCACGCTCGAGTTCGACCCCGACGGGCAGCTGCTGACCACGGCCTCGGCGACGCTGTCCATCGACCTCGCCGGCACCGGGGCCAACACCCCGCAGCCCATCACGCTGTCGTTCACCGATCCATTTGGCACGCTCACCGCGCTGGCGTCGAACCTCAGCGAGTTCTCCGCCATCAACCAGGACGGCGCGCCCATCGGCACGCTCGTGGACTTCAGCGTCGAGGCGGACGGAACCATCACCGGCATCTTCTCCAACAGCCTGCTCCGCTCACTGGGTCGGCTCCCGCTGGCGACCTTCGCCAACGAGGAGGGCCTCCGCGAGACCGGCGGCAGCATGTTCTCGCAGACACCCGGGTCGGGGTCGGCCATCATCGTCACCGCGGGCGGCGGGTCCGCCGGGCGGGTTGTCGGCCGATCACTCGAAGGCTCCAACGTGGACCTCGCCAACGAGTTCGTCAACCTCATCAGCGCGACCACCGGCTTCAGCGCCAACAGCCGGGTCATCAGCACCGCAGACCGGCTCATCCAGGAGCTGCTCGCCACCGCGCGATAACCCGTGAGCCTTAAGCTCCGAGCCGCTGGCTGAAAGATCACCACCGGACGCCGCCACCCATGATTACCGTCACCCGCCTCAACGGCAACAAGTTCGTGGTCAACGCCGAGATCATCCGCACGGTCGAGAGCAATCCCGACACGACGATCCGGCTGATCAATGGCGACACGATCATCGTGGCCGAGTCGATGCAGACGGTGGTGGAACTCGCGGTGGAGTACGGCCGCAGCCTGCGCCGGTTGCTGCCCCCGAGCTGAAAGGAAAACCACACTCACGCCGCTCCGCGCAGCGCCGCTGGCCCACCCGCGCGTCCGATACCCGCACAACCCCCGCCCGGGCGCCCGCAAACCCCGCTGATCGTCAGCAAATCCGGTTCTTATCGCCCACACCGCTCGCCGCGCCCGCGCCACACCACCCGATCCCCCGCGCGGTCCCCCGGAACCAATCACCGGCCCCCCGGAACCAGTCACTGGTTCCCCGGAACCAATCATCGGTTCCCAGGAACCAACCCCCGGTGCCGAGGAACCAACCACTGGTCCCCCGGCACCAACCATTGGTCCCCCGGAACTAACCCTTGGTCCCGCAGCACCCACCGCTGATCCCGTGGCACCAAACCCCGGCCCCCCGGAACCAAGCAGCGGTCCCGCAGCACCACGTTCTGGTCCCCCGACACCGCAGCGCCCTAGCCACAGCAGTCCCCCAGCCCCGCCGCCATCGCGTTAGCCGACAGCACATTAGGCCCGGACCTCACACATCGCCTGCGGCGAAGTGTAGCACCTGGCAATTCAATCCCCACAAAGCCGGTCCGTACCTACGCCTCCGCGATATAATCACGTTATGACTTCCGGCCCCCGATCACTTCGAAAAGCCCCGCTTCCATCGAGTGGCAAGGCGCGCCGGGTGGCGTCACCATTACGATGCTCCCAACCCAATAGAGTAGATGCGTTTTGATCATGCATCGTACTAACCCCAAATTTTTTCGCCTGCAGGCAGCCGGTCTGAAGCGATATGAGCTTCCCCCCAAGTGACGGGCGCGGGGAACAACATGGTTAAGCGGCCTGGTGCTTTGCTTCGTAGGCCGCGGGACTCATATAGTTTAGCGTCGAGTGCAGACGCTGGCGATTGTAAAACACCTCGATGTAGTCGAAC
>JBGTLW010000045.1:0-9344 GCA_041743835.1 Phycisphaeraceae bacterium
TGTCGGCGTGGCCTTCCTCGGTGCGGGCCGCGTCGTAGCGCGGCGTGCCGCCGGCGGTGCGCGTCATGCGGATCGCGTGGAGCTGCTCGCGCGTATTGCTGTCCCCCGGAACCCTGACAGTTCGATCTTCAAAGTACCCACGCAGCGGCGAGGCAAGCTCGTCCTTCGCGGGCAGCGTAAATTTGATAGCTTCGCCCTTGCCGGTCTTCTCCGCCTCCTGGGCGATCTGCGTGCCCAAGCCGGTGGCGTCCACACAAGCCCGCACGACCTTCGGGTGACGGAGGCGCTCGAGCAGATTGGCCTGCTTGACGCTCAAATCTTCGTCGGTCATCACGAGCACCTCGCGCGTCCACAGCACATCACCGACGCGCTCGAGCGTCCAGATCACCGTGCGGTCTTGCGACTCGCCAATGTCCATCCCGATGTACCGCTGCCCCCCCCCGGAAGTTGCCGACCAGAAGCCGGAGGGCGCGACACCGGCCACGTCGTCCTCGCACTGCTCGATGAGCTGGTATGTGAGCCACGCCGCCGCGTCCTTCGATGGGATCGCCATGAACTCCTGGAGCCAGTCGTCCTCGGCGCGGCAGCCCGCGCGGCAGGACGCAAGGAACTCATCGCGCGTCATGTCCGCGCCCTTGATCGCGTTGATCTTCTCCACCAGGCCGTGCTCGACCGCGTCGATGATGGTGACGCGGTGGACCGAAAACTTATCACGGAGCGTGACGCCCTCGGCGAAGGCATCGCCTGAGAGCACCTGCTTGTGGAACGCGGAACCCTCGCCGTTGTGCGTGGACAGGACGCGGATCGAATCGCCCCACGTAATGCTCGGGTAGGCGGCCGCCCACATGCGTGCAGGGTCATCGTGGAACGCGAACTCGTCCAGGCACACGTCGCCGCCCTTGGATCGGAACCGACGCGGGTTGCTCGACATCGCGGTGATGCGGAAACCGTTGACCGTCACGACAAACGCCTTGGCATCGCGGCCGGTCAGGTCATCGCGTACATCCTCGGTGACGATCTCGACCACCGTGCCCGCGGCCTTGAGCCAGAAGCGGCAGTAGTCCGCGAACTCATACGCGGCGGATTCGTCCGCCGAGCTAAACCAGTAGTGCGAGCGGCGGGCCTTGGTCAGCCGCGTCATGACGCAGTCATTGGCTTCGGCGTAGGTCGCGCCGATGCGGCGGCTCTTCTCCCAGATCTTCATGCGCGACGTGTCACGCCGCCACGCCTCCTGCCAGGGCAGCAGCACGCGGCCCCCGGAAGTTTTCCGGTCGGTCAGCGGCGTCGGGATGGCGGTGGTGGCGGCGGTCATAAGCTTCCGGGGGTCAGGCTGCCTCTCCCTTCATCACGCGGTCGAGGATGGCGATGACATCGTCTGCGGACACGGGCTTTGAGCCGCCTTCACTGGCGGTTTGAATGGTCTTCTTCGCGCCATCGATCGAGCGTTGCATCGCGGTGCGCCGCTGCTCGTTTTCGATCCGCAGCTTCTCGACCTCCGCCTCCAGCTTCATCGCCCGGTGCTCGGCCTGGGCCTGGGAGAGCAGCAGCTTCTCGCGCTCGAGCTTGCCCTTGTCGGCGGCGAAGACCAGCGACAGCGCGGCGTTGAGCCGGCCGGTGTCGAGGTCAGCCGGGCTGCTGGTCATCACCTCCTGCGCGATCAGCGTGCGGACCCGGTTTTTGATCACATCGTCAAGCCGCGCGCCGTCGAACGCGGGATCGGCCGCGAGCTGCGCGAGGATGAGTTTGTCGGCCCACGCGCCCCAGACCTCCTTGTAAACCTCGCGGAAGCGCTGGGCGAAGCGGTACACATTGGTCTTGGGCTGGGCGTGGCCCTCGGCGTCGAGCCACTCAATCGCGCTGTCCGTCGTCGCGCCGGGCGTGACCAGGCGGCGTGCCAGTTCGTTGAGCGTCGGACGCGCCAGCTTCATCAGCGAGGAGGTGTACCCGTCTGTGACCAGGCGAGAGATCGCCTCGGCTGCGAGCTGCTCGACAGCGGGCATCATCGCGCTGGTTGCGGCGGTCTGGTTGTGAGCGTCCGTGCTCATGGTGTTTTCAAGTTCCGGCGATCAGGCTCAATCCCTGCGTTTATCCGTGTTCATCCGCGTCCATCTGTGGCTACCGCTTAATCAGTCTTCCGTCATCGATCAGCGCGTCCGGCGCTTCGGTTCGGTTCATAAACCCGATGCCCTTGCCCGTGATTTTGTAGGTCAAGTGTTCGAGGCCGAACGGTTGCGAGATATCCTCGCGGTTGTCTTCTTCAAGTGCGTAGCCGGTGCAGACCAGGTCCTGCAGCAGGCCCAGCGCATCGGCGTCGTTGACCTGGTAATCGCGGCCGCAGTATTCGAGCGTCGCGATGAGCCATCGGCCCGTGGACCAGCCCCCGCATTCGTTGGCTCGCGCGCCGTGCATCGCCTTGAGCAGGTGCCAGCGGATGCGGGCGAAGCGTCGGCGGTCGGCATGTTGTGCGGCGTGGTCGGTCATGAGGCTCCCTTTGCTTCGAGCGCGTCGATGCGCACCTCGTGGCGCTGGACCTGCCTACCCAGTTGCAGGGCGCCTGTGATCTGAGACTTGACGACTTGCAGGTCGCCGCGGAGCGCCTCGATGGCCTGTAGTGTTTTGATCTCGATGCCGTGGTCCGCGTCGTGCTGGCGGCGGAACTCGCTGTCCCCACGGTCCAGCCGGCTCTTGATCTCGCTGATGCTGCTCATGAGCATGGAAAACTTCTCCTGGATTTTTTCGTCGGCCTTGCGTTCCAGGTTGGCTTCGAGCGTGGAGATTCGGGTGTCTCTTTGTTTTTCGCGCAGGATGAGCCAGCCCACCAGCGCGCCGACGATGAGGTTGATGACAAACAGGCTGATCGTCCATGTGTCGCTGATCGCCAGGCTGAGTGTGGTGTAGTCCATGGTGCACTTCCGGGGGCCGGGTTCCGGGGTCCGGGGGAAAAAGCCCGCCGCCCACTTCCGGGGGCGGCGGGCGGCAAAGAAGAAGTTCAGGCGATGCGCGTCAGGTGAGTTCCGGGGGCGTTTCTGTGGGCGATTCCGGGGCCGCGTCGCGGCTCTCCCTCAGCCGCGCGAGCGCTACCTGCCAGCGCTCGTCCGCCTCGGCCCTGGCCCTCAAGATCGATTCGATCCGTTCCGGCGAGATATCTCTGATGCCCTGCGAATCCTGGATCAGTTGGCCGATCTCCTGCCCCGCGCGTAGCAGGCCGAGCATCAGCGCCATCGCCTCTAAGTGTGTCATGGTTTTTCTCGCGTTTGAGTTGCGCCTGGTACAGCCGGTCCACGACGGACTCGGCCCGTTTGATGATGTGCTGCGCGGTGATCGTCTGGCCCGCAAGGATCGCGTCCCACATGGCGTCAAGCTCGGTGCTCGCCTCCGCTCTCGCGGCCTCGAATTGCTCGGCGTCCTCGATCGTGAGCAGCCCCGCGTCAGCGGCCGCGGTGGTGGCCTCGACGGTCGCTGTGTAGGTGCGGGTGATCGCGGCGGCGCGTTGCGTGGGCGACATCGAGCAGCCGCCAGCGAGGATCAGAGAGACGAGCATGAGCAGCGCGAGCGCCGCACCGCCGCCGGGCTTGACCTGTTTGCTCGCGACGATCCGGCCGTAGATCACGCCGATCGACCCGACAAACGCGCTGATCGCGGTGACGCCCTGGAGCACCTGGTCCAGCAGCGTGAACTGGTCCTCGTCGGTCAGTGCGTAGCCAAACTGGGAGAGGACAAACGCGGTGAGCAGCAGGATGCCGCTCCAGATCGTCTTGCTTTGCAGGATGCCTTTCGTTCCGTTCATGGCTTGTCTCCGTGAGGGGGTTGGTTGCTTGAGGGTGTCCGCTTGCGAGCTTTGCCGTATTGCCCGCCCCCGGAAGCGGAGGAAGTTCCGGGGGCGGGGGCGGGGGGTTCCGGGGGTGGTGTGAGGCGGCTGGGGTCGACGTACAGCGTGGCGTCGGGCTCGTGTTTTTCGAGCTTGAGCCGATCGACGCGCACGCCCCGGCAGACGCCCGAGAGGAGGCGAACGGGTTCGGTGTGCCCGTCCTCGAAGGTGAGCGTGGCGAAGTTGCCGGGCTGGATCGCCAGGCCGTCCTTCGTCGTTTCGGTTTGTCCGCTGCAGTCGTTCATCATGCTCCGGCCCTGCGTGGGCGTGTCGTTTCGCCTTGTTTTTTAAGGCGTTTCAAGGTCTTCAAGTTTTTGCTTAACCAGCGCCCCCGGAAGTTCAGGGATCAAACCTACAGCGGCATCGGCCTCCCATTTCAAACTTCCGGGGGCCGCGTCCTCCGCGCCCTCCGCGCCTCTGCGGTCACAATCCGGACGCGGGTTGTGTTGGACGTTGCCGAGCCGATCGAGCCGCTCGATGTAGACGCAGGGCGGCGCGCTGACACCGAGGCGCACGCTATCGCCGCGGTAGGCGGTGGGCATGACGTAGAGCTGTGTGCCGGGCGCAAGGCCTTCAGGCCCGACCGTGAGCCGGATTGATTCGTCAACCTTGCGCGAAATCACGAGCATCCCTGCTGGTCCCAGTCTCCGGCATCCGTGCCGGCTTTGCCTTGAATACAAGGCAAAAAAACAGGGCGCACCAATCGCGGCATGAATGACCCCATGTTGCGATTGGGACGCCCTGCGGAGGGTGTCCAACTGGATTTTGTGACGGGTGGTTCGGCGGACCGAACCGGCTAGCCCCTACAGCCAGCAACTTAACACTAGCACAATCGGTGGTAGCTTGTCAATCCCTAATCTTTTTATCCCCCACCAGGATCGAATTGGAACCCACATTTCAGGCATGTGAGTTTTACTTGGTTGCTGCCCGGTGCGCCGAAGATCAGCCCCAGGGGACCCAAGAGCAGGCAACCAACCGCCCCAGCGCCTGACGAGTATCCGCGCTTATCCGCTGTGATTTGCTTGGATTTACAGGCCGGGCAACGCACCTCCACATCATCAGCTTCCGGTGGTGGTGGAGTGAATTGTGGTGGTGGCGCTAGGGTGTCTGGCAAGCGTTGGATTCGATATGTGTAAACGCCCAGGCCGCGGGCGCATGACACCGCTTGCTTCTCGCTCTCGGCCTCGACTTCGACCTTTCGGGTTTTACCTGTGGAGCTATCTGCACCGGTGACAATCCATTTCATGCGAGACCCCGTTGACAGAAATAATAAGTTTGTTAGGATTTAGTACGTTACTCGACAGGGCCTCAAGGACGGGGCATATCCCACACTCCTGCGATGAGTCATACCCATGCAGCTTCACTTCCGGATCGGTTGTTTTACTTACAAAACTGCATTTGCAGATCAACCGTTGACCTACAACGACAGCCCCGCGATGGCGTTGATTCACGGTGACCGTCGCATGATCGAGTTCTCGCCCGATTGCCCGCCCGGCGAACGGCTCGACACGCTCTGCCACGAGTGGTGGCACGCCAACGCGCACCATTACCCGCCGCCCCCTACGCACGACGAAGAGGCGATGGCGGACTACTACGCGACTGTGACCGCTTCTCTGTTCCGGCAAATCGAGGCCCAGGGCGGCGCGGCCGCGCTCATGGCGCTGGAGATGGACACTATGACCGGGTTCGACCCCGCCGCCTTCGGCAAGTCGCTCGCCGAGTTCGACCGCGACCGTTGCCTTTCCTGCGCCGTGTGCCAGCAGCGCATCGCGGCAGGCAACGTATTGGTCACCCGGCCGACAGCCCACCCCAGCAACGGAGCCCCCATCGTCGGTCTGGCTTTCCACTGCCCGCATTGCGACCATGTTCAGTCCTGGACGGAGTTCTTAAACGCGGGCGGTCGCCCTACCGGCGTATGTGCGCTGGAGCCAACATACATCGGCGGTGCCGAGGCGGCTGCATTCTGTGAGGCACATCCCGACAAGACCATGAATCACCCCGCGAGTTAGGAATTCCTTTGTTTTTGTGGCGGATTCGTCTTGTGAGGGCCGCGCCGGGGGCTGGCTTTGCGGGCGGCGGTTTTCAATCCGGCGAAGCTCTCTTGTCGGGTTGATTCGTCCGGTTCAACCTGATCCTGCCTGAATTTCTTCGCGATGTCCCAGGCAGCAGTCAATTGGTACTGATCGGGCACTGGCTTGTCATTCTCGATGGCCTTGAGGAGGAGCTCGCGATAGTAATCAAACTCATCCCGGCGGTCTTTCAGGGCGCTATAGGCCAGCCGGAAATCGAGGTAACCAAGGATCGCTGTCACGCCGCGCGGCGGGTTGTCGAGACACCTTCGGTAGGTGATCATTAGGTCTTCAGACTGCAGTGCTTCAGGCGACATCTGGCCTCCTGGCATCTGTTTGTGATGCAGCTCCGCCACGCTTTCCGGTGAGAGCCTGTTTATACGCCAAGGGAGCATCAGCAACTCTCTAGCCAGCGCCACATCTCGCTCAATCTCCGGCGGCAGGGGCTGGTTGAGTGGGGTACTCAGTGCTTTGGCTGCAATCTGGTCCCAGTCGGGGTGGGTTTCCTTCAGTTCAGGGTCTAGCCGCATCAGGTCCTTGTAAAGACGGACGGCTTCACGTCGGTATCGCGTGGCAACCTCAATCATGAGTTCTTCATCGTCGTACTCCGAAAGGGACCTGCCGGGTTGCTCTGGTGGCGGGTAGTCGTCGCGATCATCGTCTACGAGCCAGTCGAGGGGGACATTCAGAACGCGGGCAAGCTTAAGGGCAGTCGCTGACTTGGGTTCGTGCCCTTTGTTGATGATGTCAGAGACCGCGGCTGCGCGTAAACCCACTTCTTCAGCCAAGGCGCTTTTATTTTTCCCGGCGGTTAACCGACGTATTTTCTCTGCGAAGTCCATACATACACAGTACTTAGTGCTGCTTAAAGGCGAGACAACAACGCCTCTTGGCGGGAAAAATCAATAATTTTTACAGTTTGGGCGTTGCCGTTTCCGAAACAGGCGTTATTATCTCGCGTATAGGCGATGGTGAACGCAATGACGATTGCAGACAAACTCCAAAAGTTCAAGGCAACCCTCAAGCTTCAAGCCATCGCTGACCGCGCGGGTATCAGCCGTTCACTGCTCAGCAAGTACGCGAACCAAGGCTCCATACCGCCAGCGGACAAAGCATTCGCACTTGCAAATGCGCTTGGCGTTTCGGTGGATTGGCTTTTGGACGACACCCAAGCGTGGCCGCCTGTATGGACCGATCGCAACCGTGCGTTTGAAAACGCCGAGCCAGAGTCCGATGCGGCCTGACTTTGCCCTACAGCGTCGCCTGTGCGGCGCGATTTTGTGACGGGGTGAATAACCCCACCCCGCGTCCGGCCCACAGCCTGGCGCGGGATTGCCCCCGGAAGCGGTGGCGGGCGGCGAAAGCCCCCGCCGCCGTTTAGTTCAGCCCGCCGCCTCGCCCGACAGGAGCCTGCCATGCTCAACGAGCAAACGACAGATCGAGCCAGTAAATCCCCGGACCGCACGGCACGAGCTGGCGACGAAACAGCTCCGCCCCACGTACTAGCAGTTCGCCTGGAGCGTGCGGTAGGGCGAGGCGATCCGGACCGGATCGAGCAGCTTCGGCCGCTGCTGCTAAAGACCAGTGCAGGACGAGCAGCGTGGGCCAGCTTGATCGGTTGTGAAAATACAGGCGCAGGTCTTCGAGCGACTCCGCTCTGTGATCCTCGATTATTCCAATCGAATCCGCGTCGACCTCTGTTCGACCAACAAGGTCCTTCAGCGCGCCTACGAAGGCGCGAATCAGGTCTTGATATGTCGGGGGGATCAGCACGTCCCGGATCACAAGGACCCGTGTCTCCGGGTCGTTCCAGTCGTAGTCTCGTCGGAGGATGTCTTCGAGTTGTTCTTGCATGGTTTCGCCTTATGCCCTGGCAGGCCGGCGGGCGATCCCATGATAACCCCACCCGCCCCGCGAGGGGCGGGATTTGAACCACTGCCGCGTGTGGCGTGCAAACGCCAGCGCGGTTTTTTAACCCCGCCCACGGATGGGCGGACACACCGGGCTCAAGGAAGAGCCCACGAAATCGATCAGGGTCAGGGTTGGACATGACCTTTTTATAGCGGCCGATGGACCGGCCCGTGCCCGCGGAAAGCGAAGGATCGCGCATGTGCGACTGCAACCCCAAACCCGAAGAGGCCGTGAGCGTGATCTGTGAGTTGCTCAATGAGTTCAAGGCGGCGGGCCGCACGCCGAGCGTCGACGACTGGGCGGCGCAGTCCGGCATCAGCAAGGGCCACATCCACCGCGTCTTGCAGGGCAAGTGCGAGCCGTCGTGGTTCGTGGTGTTTTGCCTGGTGCGCTGCCTCGGACCGATCGAACGCTTCCGCGCGGCACAGCTGATGTTCGGGCCCGGCGATGCGCATGCGCGACTCACGCTGCTGACCTTCGACCCCCGGAACCAAACGCACTACACGACCATCCCCGGCGTCAACTCCAACTAAGGCGATGAGATGAGAGTTATGCCCGCCCCCGAATGCTTTGCCAATCATCACAACGGGCCGCTGCGGTCATGGGATGAGGTCACTGCGGAGTTCAACCGGCGTTACCCCGACCGCAAGATCAGCGCGAGTCTATGCCGAGACATCGGATAGCGTGCCATGCAAAAGTTACGGACCAACCCAGATGTGCGCCGCTTACTACTTAACCTCGATGGGCCGGCCGACCTGCCCCAAACAGCGGAGGCTCAACATGCCGCATAGCGTTGCCTCACCCCCGCGCACCGTCGAGCCGCAGGACTGCGTAGCGCAGCCCAGCGCGAAGCGCTGCTCGTGCCCCAAGTGCGACAAGACGATCGCGGGCGGCGCGATCGTGCCAGACGGATCGCCGCTCTACTGCAACGACGCGGGCTGCTGGACCATCGTGCGTGGGACGTACTGCGACCACTGCGATCACGTGTTCGCTTGGGTCGAGACCTGCAACGAGCGCGGAGAGCCGCGCGGCCTCGTGCTCAGCGGCCCCGGCTTCGTGCGCGGCCGCAAGTCGATCGACCTCTTCCTGGCCAAGCACCCCGAAGCCCGCGGAGTCAACTGATGAGACGCATCGCCCACTACCTGCTCGGCTGGCTCGACGCCCTGATCTTCGCCGCCGCGCTCTACCACGACCGCGACCGCAACCCCGACACCACCGGCCGCCACGGCGGCTAACCCCCACCCCCCGGAACTAACCCCCGCAAGCCCTAGCGCCTAACCCCGAACACCCAGCGCCTACCACCCAATGTCCGCACTGCCCCTCCAACTCGCCGCACCGTCTCGCCCGATCGATTGGTCGGCCTGGGTGCCGCTCGATGTCGCGGCCAAGATGCTTGGCCGGGCCGAGGGCACGTTGCGTGCGCAGGCCCCGCAGCTCGCGGTGGACGGCACGGCCATCAAGGCCGCGCCGCCCGGCGAGTCGCGGCAGCGATGGTG
>JBGTLW010000046.1:0-8140 GCA_041743835.1 Phycisphaeraceae bacterium
GCGGTTGCCACGACAGCCGCGGCGAGCGATGTGCAGGATCGCCCAACGGTGCCGGGCACGGCAGCCGCACCAGCACCCGAATCGCAGCGCTCGCTCTGGGCGGCCCTCCTCGCCTGGCTCACAGCCCAGCAGCAGGTGCTCGACGAGCTGGCGTTCAATCACGACGAACTGGCCGCGGACCTGGACGACGCGATGGAGCCCCGGCTGCTCCCCGCCAACCAGGTCAGCATCATCCCCTGGACCAGCCCACGCTCCAGACTCCGGCCGATCCGGCTGGGGCCCTGCACTCACCCTTACCAATCCCCCACCGTCACAATCGAAAGGCCGACCGATGAACACCCCCCAATCTCACCCCCAAACAGATGAAAATCCTCACGCGCATCCGAGACACCCGCTTATCGCGCGGCTATTCCCCGACCATGCAGGAGCTGGCCGACGAGCTGGGCGTCTCCAAAGTCACCGTGTTCGAGCACGTCGAGGCGCTGATCAAAAAGGGCTGCCTCATCCGGGATGCGAACAAAGCACGCTCTTTGGTGCTGGCCCCCGACCTGGAGCTGCCGGATGAACAACGCCACACCCGCCTGCCGCTGGTCGGCTCCATCGCCGCCGGCTCACCCATCGAAGCGGTCGAAGAACGCGAACACCTGGACCTCGAAGAACTCTTCGTCCCCGGCAGAAAACGCGGCGCGACAGCCAACATCTTCGTCCTCCGTGTCCGTGGCGATTCCATGAAGGACGACGGCATCCTCGACGGCGACTTCGTCATCTGCGAGAAACGCAACCGCGTGCTCAATGGCCAAACCGTCGTCGCATTGGTCGCCAACGATGAAGCCACCCTCAAGCGCTTCTACCGCGAGAAGGATGGCCGCATCCGCCTCCAGCCCGCGAACGCAAGCTACGAGCCACTGATCTGCGACGCGGACGATGTGCAGATCCAAGGCGCCGCCATCGGCATCGTCCGCACCTTCTGACCCTACCCGGAGCTACCCGCTCACCCGCTACACAAGCACCGACCCCGGCCTCCACTGAGCTGCCGCGTCACGCGGACGCAGGCGCGGCGGCGTTGGCTTTGGTCTCGGCTTCGCTGAAGGCGATGTGTGTGGTGTGCAGGTTGTGTTCCCGCATGTACGACCACAGCATGGCGATGTAGCTCGAACGCATCAGCGCGGCATCGGACAGCCCCAGCTTGTCGCGCACCGCCAGCACGCGCTCATCGGAGGGGCCCTCGATCTCGATGAAGTCGCCGAGGAAAGGCAGCGTGTCCAGCTCCACGTTGCAACCCTCCAGGCTCCACCGCGTGCGCCGCTTCTCGAAGCTCACGCCCTGGTGATAGCCCAGCGCGTCGAGCAGCTCCGCGGCCCGGCGGGGGTCGGCGACCTCCACCTCCGTCTCGGATCGGCTCTTGAGTTGGCCATGCGCCCGCGGGCCTTTGTGGGTGATGATGGAGCGGCGGTTGCCCTGCTCATCGATCTCGACACGCACGCGCAGCCCCTGATCCGAGCTCTTGAGCAGGCCCTCGGCTGTATCGAAAAAAGTGTTGGTCTCGGTGAGCTTGGCCACGGGCTTCGCGCCCAGCGACTCAAGCAGCCGTTCCATGCCCGGCCGATCCGCCAGCCGCATCTTCGCCTCGATCTCGATATTTTTCACAAGTGATCGCCTTCCTGTCGTGACATCTCTTCACGAGGGTATAGATTGATGAATGCCCAACCACGCCACCCCCGGAAACCCCCGGAACTTCCCGGACAACCCAAGACAACCCCGGAACCCCGGCCGCGAACTTAGGGGTTTATTCTATCAGCCGATCTCGGGCGTGTCGCTTGGGAACAGTTGCTGGCGGATCGCTGCCAGGCGTTGGCGACCCGGTTTGGGCGCGGCTTGAAAGCGCGAGAAGTAGGCGTTGACGTGGTGGTCGAATGTCGCGGGGCAGAGCATCAGCGTGACCGGGCTTGGCAGGCCACAGCTCCGCCCCAGCCACCAAAGACGCAGCTCCTGCGACAGTGACAGGCCCATCAACCGGGCGATGCGGTGGTACGTGAAGCGGGGCAGCGGGTGCTGGTCGCGGTGGCGGTAAAGCCAGAGGGCGTACAACACGGCCGCGCTCATGAGCATGAAGCCCATGCACAAGGCAAATGGGCCGGCGTCGTTGATCTGCCTGCTGTTGAGGATCGCCTCGCTGACCGCGACCGGATCGACCTGCGACAGAAAAGCCTGAGTAAACAGCGAATCAGCGGACAAAGTCAGCCCCGCGCCTTCCAGATTAACTGTTGCAACAAATATCACGCGGCCCCCTGTTGTTTGATAGGTGCGGGATTATCGGGTTGGATGCGTGCGATGGCGCCTTGTTCTGGTGAGCCGGGCAACGCTGCGAGGCCTTGCGGCGTGAGCAGGTTGATCATCCGCTCGAAGGTCTGGCGGGCACGGGCCTGGACCTGATGGTCGGCATCAGCGACCGCCATCTCCGCGACCTCGGCCACACGCCCTACCAGCGCGGCCGACTCAATCACCCACAAAGCCGAGCGCCTGTGCTCCGGCCTGGCATCGTGCAGCATCCGGCCCAGTTCCTCCTCGGCAACCGCCTGCTTTTCGGGGTGCCCCACCAGCCGCAGCAGCGAGTGGATCGCGTTGGCGCGGGGCCGATTCGCTTCCCCGCTGGCGATCTGGGTCAGGCGCTTGGCCTGCTCAGCAAGGGGCTCTTCGCCACGCGATGCCAGGGCCTCGATGGCATTGGCGCGGACACGCGCATCGGGGTGATCGAGAGCCTGCTTGATGGCCTTGGTCGCGGCTGGTGTTTGGAGCCGGCCCACCGCGCGGACGGCGGTGGCGGCGATGCGTGGTCGGCTATGGGAGAGCAACCGCAACAGGTCGGCCTCAAAGAAGCCTGCCTGCCCGAGCGTCTGCACCATCGCGAGGGCACGCTGCACCGTCGCGGGGTCTGACGCGGCCAATCGGCGGGCAAGCACGACGTGGAACTGGCGGTCGATCTTGATCATGGCCCGGCCAAGCGCCAGGCGCTGGTCGATCGTCAGCCGATCCCACCCATCCCACAGCCGGGCAAACCCGATCGGCCCCAGCGTGGACTCAGCCAACTCCGCCACGGAGGCGTGCGGGCTGTTGCAAAGCGGCGCAAGCACGCGCGGCAGGTTGGACGCATTGACCCGAACCAGGTGCCGTGTCGCCAAACGGGCGATCGTCTCGGAACGATCCGCTGTGAAAACAGCGATATGGCTGTTGATGTTGTCAGACAGCGTTGACTTTGGCTGGAGGTGTGTGAGTCTGCGGAGGGCTTCGAGCCGTGCCTGTTCGTCGGAGAGTGCAGTCAGTGAGGCCAATCGTTGTGCCAACAGCGATTGACTGGGGCTGAGGATCGTCGCGAGTTCGGGGAGTGCCCGCTGCGCTTCGGGTGGATAGCTGGCTGCCTGCCGGGGGTCTGGCCAAAGCCGGTCCGGCCGTTCGCTGTTGCGAAGGGCGTTGCGTACTTCTGCCCGACGCAGACAGGCCGCGTGATACCGCAAAGCATCCCCCCCGGAAGCTCCCCCGCCCCCGCCCCCGGAAATATCCTTTGGATCGCCTTGCTGAAATAGCCGCACCAGCCCTGCCACGGCATCTGCCGCCAACACTGGGAACCCAAGCGCTGGCAGCAGCGCCCCGCGGGCCTGCGTCGTGTTGGCGCTGCTGAGCATGGCACGAAGCGGGCCAACCGCGGGGTGCGCGGGGTCGGCCAGGGTGTTATCGAGGCCGGGCAACCGCTGTTCAAACAGCGATAGGGCGGCAAGCAGCGCTTCCCGCCGTTGATGCTGAGCGAAGTGGATGACCGCTTCCGCGACCGCGCCGCGGACATGCCGGGCCTGATCGGGGGTGGGCTTTTCGCGCGATTCGGACTCACGCTCACGATGCGTAAGTGCGGTCGGGGTCAGGGCTTGGGCGAGGGTGAGCAGGGCCTTGGCTGCGTCTGGCCGCAGTTCCGGGGGGCCATGACGGAGGGCGTCGGTCACGAGGTACGCCAGCGTCCACAGCCGGCCACGGACGATGATGGTGACCGCGTTGCTGACGACCTCGGCTCGGCGGTGCGACACAGCCCGGCGGAGCGGGGCATCGAGCAGGTGGCCCCGGCTGAGGATGCTGGCTTGGGATGCAGGTGATAGGCGGTGGAACTGCTCGACGAGGGCGGTCACGGCCGGCATCCGCCGACGTTCAAGCAGGGCCTCGACGATCGGCTCGGCGGTCTGCGGCGTCGCGGTGCCAAGGGCGGACGCCAACGCCAAGTCGATCGCTGGGTCCGGTAGGCCACGGATCATGTGAAAGATCTTGAGCATCGCCAATTATGCCTGCCAACAACTCGGGGCCGGGGGAACCGGTGGGGCCGGGGGACCGGCTCAAATCGAACCTCAGTCTTTGTTATCGGCTATCCCCGCAGCCCCGCTGGAAACCCCCCAGCCCACCCAAACCCCGCCCAGAACGCCAAAAACGCCAGATTGCGGGCTTGGACACGAACAACCCGGCCAACCGGTGCGTAAATAGAGGAAAATAAGCAAAAATCCGTGATTTGGGGTTCCCAATGGGGATGTAAAAGCTATAATCACAGCCACACGCGGTGCACGCCTCGTGCAAATCAGGGGGGCCTCTCGGTGAAGGCCTAGCTACCTTAAACCTTTTTTAATCAATGAATTGGGATATACCTATGAGTGTAAGTCCAAAATCTGCGGCCGCCCAGCTTTACCGCATGATGCTCTATCAACGCCCGCTCCACCCCGAGCTCTTCCCGCTGGAGGTCCGAAGGACCGATCGCCACGGTGATTATGAGGTCGAGATGTGGCTTACCCCCGGTGGCCACGTGGTGCGGTTCTCAGCCTTCGGCCATGTGCTGTGCGAGACCGTCATCGAGTCGGGCGACCACCTGCCCGAGACCGGCCTGGTCCATGCCCTGCCCTGCATCGGCGAAAAGGACTACGAGCTCACCGACCCGCCGGGCAGGATCGGCTACGTCACCACCATCCAGACCGAACAACTCACCGACAACCTGTTCACCTCCACCCTCCGGGAGATGGTCGATTTCGCCAAAGAGACCGGCGGACTGGCGCACCGGTGGGAAAGCCCCAGCGGTGGAACCAACCTCTCGGTCCTGGACTTCCAGAAGTACCGCAAGGAGTTCCACATCCAGAGCTACCACCTCCTCGCTGGCGGTGGATCGGTCCTGCGGACACAGTCAATCTTCGAAATCATCGACTAACCACCCCCCCCCGGAAGGTGCCCTTGGGCTACCGACGCTGCCGGGGGCGCGGGCGATCCGGCTACGACAGGCGGCTGCATAGCCGGTTGAGCGTGTGTGAAGCTTGCGGATGGGACCACGTCACGATACAAACGCTGGCCCTCGGGTCAGCGTTTTTTTTGCGCCGGACCCGGGCCAATCCCTGTTGGGGGAAAGCTTGGCTGCGTGGCGTGGCTCCGCGGCTGTTTTGCTTCTCTCTCTGGCTGCAACACTCACACAGAACCTTGCTATGACCACCCGACAAGACCTCATCCAGCGCATCGAAGCTACCGGCCTCGTGGCCATCATCCGCGCCAACGCGTCCACCGGGCTCCTGGAAACCTGCAAGGCCCTGCAGGCGGGTGGCTGCGATGTCATGGAGATCACCATGACCACCCCCGGCGCGCTGGAGGCCATCAACGCGGCAAGCAAGCAACTCGCGGGCCCGACTGGGCGCGGCTGTCTCATCGGTGTCGGCTCGGTGCTCGATGCGGACACCGTCAAGCGGGCTGTGGACGCGGGAGCTGATTTTGTGGTCTCCCCGGTGTTCAAGCCGGAGGTGATCGAGGCGTCGCATAAGCTCGGCAAGCCGGTCTTCGCGGGGGCGTTTACACCCACTGAAATCCTCGCGGCATTCGAGGCGGGCAGCGATGTGGTCAAGGTGTTCCCCGCGAATCACAACGGCCCCGGCTTCTTCAAGGACATCCTCGCGCCCATGCCACACCTCAAGCTCACGCCCACCGGCGGGGTGGACCTCTCCACCGTCGAGGCCTGGTTTGCTGCGGGAGCGGTGTGCCTCGGCGTCGGCTCAGCACTGGTGAAGAAAGAACTGGTCGCGGCCCAAGACTGGGCTGGCCTCACAGCCCTGGCCAAACAGTTCAGCGACAAGGTCAAAGCGGTACGCAACAAAGCGTGATGGGCCACCGACGTGTCTCGGGCATCGCGCGTCTCATCGGACCGCTTGCTTACGCGCGCGGCTCTGTTGATGCCGGTTTTCACACGCCTTGACAGAGCCGCGACCGTCAGGGAGCGATCTCCCCGCCACGCGTCGAAATACCAACCGCTGCCTCGTGGTCCCGGCTCGATAGCTGGGGCTCGTACCTCACCCCAACCAGCCCCGGCGAAACAGGCGCGACAGGCACAGCAATAGTATCAATGGAGGTTCGTGCCGCGGTGACAATTCCGGGGGCGTGGGCAGTTCCGGGGGCGTGGGCACTTCCGGGGGCGTGGGCAGTTCCGGGGGCGGGGGTGGGGGCGAAGGTGGCATCGGTCCAGGCGGAGGAATGGCTCAGGGCATTGAGCGACAGCACCGCCATCACCACCAGCATCATCGAAAGCCAGAAGACATCACGCGCCATCACGCACCCTCAAGCCTGCCGGGGTCACCCAGCCAGTCGCGTTCAAACAATCACGGATGTATGCCAGACCACCAGCGGCAGCCGCTCATCCCTGCAAAAAGTGACTCGCCGGGCATCGGTCAACCCCAGCCCACGAGCACTGTCGAGTGTACACCCATTTTCTGCCAAGCCAAGTGCATTTTCGATTTCTACAGGAAAACCTGCACGCCACGTGGTTTCATCACAACCCGCACCGATCGGGTAAAACAGTCAAACTTGTGAACCCCCATGCCCCACTGGAACCCCACGCCATGCCCCAATCCCTCGATAGCTTGAACCAGAACCACAGCCTGGCCGACCGCCTCCGCTTTGAAGCCGGGGAGGGCGGCCTGACACGAGCTGTCATCACCACCGACACCTGCACAGGCTCGGCCTACCTGCACGGCGGGCACGTCGCGTCGTGGAGGCCAACCGGCGGCGAGGAAGTCCTCTGGCTCTCGGGAAAGTCCAACTACGCCACCGGCCAACCGATCCGCGGGGGTGTACCCATCTGCTTCCCCTGGTTCGGGCCAAACGCCAACGACCCCGCAGCCCCGGCCCACGGCACGGTGCGCACACGCGCGTGGGGCGTCGCCAGAACAGCCGCAGACCACACCGGCGTCACCATCACCTTCCACACCGCCGAGCCACCCTGGGATGTCCGACTCGCCGTGACCTTTGGCAAGACACTCACCACCGCGCTGGTCATCGTGAACGACTCGGAAACCCAGGCAACCTGCGAGGCGGCGCTGCACACCTACTTCACCGTCGGCGATGTGAAGCAGGCCCGCATCACCGGCCTAAGCAACACCGCGTACCTCGATAAGGTCGGCGGGCTCAACCGCAGAAATCAGGGCAGCGACCCCATCACCTTCACCGCGGAAACCGACCGCGTCTATCTCAACACCACCGCCCGCGTCACGCTGGAGGACCCTGCGCTCCGCCGGCGGATCATCCTGACCAAGCGGGGCTCGGACGCGACAGTGGTGTGGAACCCGTGGATCGACAAGGCCGCGAAGATGCCGGACTTCGGCGACCACGAGTGGCCGGGCATGTGCTGCATCGAAACCGCGAACGTCGGCGACCACGCCATGACCCTCGCGCCCGGCGCGTCGCACACGATGAGCGCGACGATTCACGCCGAGAGCCTTTAACCCTTCGCGCAGATCAGTGCCGCCATCCGCCCGGTGTCGGGTTGGTTGTTGTGCGTGACATCGCGGCGGTGGCTGAAGAACTCCGCGGCATCGCGGTAGGTGCAGCTCTGCGTCAGGTCGATAGCCGCGACACCCGCCGCCTCCAGCCGATCACGGGCCGCGGCCCGCAGATCGACGTGCGGCTTGTCGCCCAGGTCCCGCCGGACAAACGCGGGGGAGAACTGAGCCGCGACCTCTTCGCCGACCTCGAAGTGCTTCACGCCGATGCACGGCCCGATCGCGGCAACGGCGTCGCCCTCGAACATCGCCACCGCAGCCTCGATCACACCCGCCACCAACCCGCGCCAACCCGCGTGCACCGCCGC
>JBGTLW010000047.1:0-2685 GCA_041743835.1 Phycisphaeraceae bacterium
CGAAACGAGCGCTACGAGATGGACTACAGCCGGCCGAGCGGCGAACAGTGGACGTGGAAAGCCTACACGCTCGACCGATTGCGCTACCCGCACGATCCGCGCCTGTGGCAGAGCCATCTGTATGTCAGCCAGATGCTTCGCCTTGAGGGCAAGTTGTTCATGATCATGCAGGATCAGTACCGCGATCAGAACACCATGTATCGCTTTGACGGTGAGATCGCGGTGCCGGCGGTGATGTTTGCGGGTAAGCATCCCTGGGTGATCAACAATAGCTGGCTGCCGCCGAATCGGCCCCCGGAGTTGCATAAGTTCCTATGGCGCGACGGCAGCGGGGCCAACCCGCCAGACGGCCACTTCAATGCAGACGAGTACCATGAACTGAACCACTTCGCATGGGGCTTTAACGCATGGTCTAAGAATGGCGATCACTGGAACGTGCCCAGCTCGGGCAACCGCATCGTGCATTACCCGTTCCTTGGCCTTGATGAACACGGCATCCCAAAATACAGCGAGCAAACCGCGACGGTCATTCCCAAGCCGGAGGTCTTTCACAAGATCACGCTGCTGGAGTACGACAGCGACCGGGATGTGATGTTTCTCGGAGGATTCTTCAAGCACGATGAAGAGGTGGACTATGGCGGCGGAACCGGGCGGACGAATCTGGCGTGGATCGTGCGCTACGACGCGTGGTCCGGCGATCGGCGCGAAGTCTCGCGCATGCAACTGCCCAGCGGCAAGGTGATGGTCGCGATGACGTTCGCGGGCGACTGGGTTTTCGCGGGCGAGCGTCAGGGTCAGCCCATCCACGTGTACGACAGCCGCGATGGTAGCCATCACACGACCTGGCGACCGGGCCCCGAGCACGGCGGGCCGGACTGGTTCGGCGGCGGCCTCGATGTGTCTCGCGCCATCCGCGCTTACCAGCGCGCCAACGGCGAGATCCTTGTGTTCAGTGAAGAGGTGTCCTACGCCAAGGTGCTGATGCATCGTTGGACACCGCCAGCGGTTTTAGTTGATCCGATTGATCCATAAGAAGAAAGGTATGATTGTGATGACAAGTGTAGTGAAAAATAGCTGGTGGGCCCTGTTGCTGGCCGTGGCGGTCTTCCCGACGCTTAGCGCGGCCGAAGAGCCGGCGTATCGCACCTCGTGGATCGGCAACACCTTCGGGGCCGGGGATGAAGGCCGGTACGTGCAGGGCCACATCCAGGACATGTGGGTGTCGCCCGAGGGGCGTGTGTATTCCACGACGTGGTGGGATGAGGACTGCCGCGAGCAGTGCGCCTATCAGGATGGCGAGCAGGTGCTGTGGTTCCCGCCGTTTGGGCACTCCAATAGCAGGGCCGTCACCGCGAACGACCGCTATCTCTTCTTTGGCTACGGCGGCTTTGGCAACAACAAGGACGCGCTGATCCGCCGCTTCGATCGCAAAGGGACCATCCAGACCCGCCGCGATGAACGCAACCCGGCCAGACATTACCCGCTGGCCGGCGAATGGCGCACCGGCACGCACGACATCCGTGGGCTTGCGATCGTGGGCGATGAATTGTTCGCCAGCATCGAGAAGCAGGACGTCATTGTGGTCTTCGACATCGAGTCGATGAAAGAGACCCGCCGCATCGCGTTCACCGTCCCCGGCAAGCTCGTGGCTGACACCACCGGCCACCTATGGGTGATCCAGCACATGGAACGACGCGGCGGACAAGACCCAAGACTGGTCCAGATCACCCCGCAGGGGAAACCGACGGGCAAAGTCATCACCGACATCGTGAACCCGCGCGCGCTGGCGGTGCACCCCGACGGCCGATTGCTGGTGGGGGAGAACGGCCCACGCAACCAGGTCATCATCTACGACATCAGCAAAGTCCCGAAGGAAGTTGGCACCTTCGCGGAAAGCCTGCTGGCCGAGCCCGCTGGTAAGGTCACCCCGACGCGCTTCGATGGGATCACAGGCATCGGTGTGGATATCGAGGGCAATTTCTATATCGCCAGCGACGGCAATCTGCGCGGGCAGGCAGCGAGCGACGGCTCGGGCACGGTTCTGCGATCGCTGAAGCCCGACGGTCAACTCAATTGGGAACTGCTCGGCCTGGAGTTCCTGGAAAATGTCGGCATCGATCCGCTCAACGATGCGGCCGACCTGTACACGCTCTTCCATCACTACCAGATGGATTACAGTAAGCCAGTCGGCAAGGAGTGGACCCGTGTCGGATACACGCTGGATCGCTTTAAGTACCCGCACGACATCCGCCTCACCGGCAAGCACCGCTACACCTTCGGCTTCGCAAGGATCGAAGGCAAACCCTTCATGTACGTCACATCACAGTGGCCCGGCAATGTGGATGTGTTCCGGTTCGATGGCCAGACTGCGGTACCCGCTGTGCGGTTCACGGGCATCCACGAGAAGGAGTTCGGCTGGCCGGACGGCGCGGTGAAGGGAGAAGGCGTCGAGGACCGGCACGGCTCGATCTGGCGCGATGTCAATGGCGACGGCCAGATGGACCCCGAAGAGTTCATCGCCGGGCCGCGCACCTGGCATTGGGGACGCTATGTCGATCCGGCCACGGGCGATATCTGGGGAACTGCCGGCAGCGGAGTGTTGCGCATGGCCTGCGAAGGTGTGGACGACCACGGCGTGCCGATCTACCGCCACGAGGGGTTCCAATGGTTCCCGCGCCCCGAGCC
>JBGTLW010000048.1:0-3691 GCA_041743835.1 Phycisphaeraceae bacterium
GGCTCCGTGCCGAGGCTGTTTAGCGCCCCGGAGATATCGGCCATGATGTGAGGCCAAAGGTCGCGGTAGTCCAGTGCCCGGCGGAGATTCTCGATCCGCTGGCGGGGGTCCTCATCACGCACAAACTGGTCGTACTCTGTCTTGAATCGCTTCGCGGTGTTCTCGACACGTTTGTACTGGATGTCTGTGCCGGTGTTGCCACCGATGTCGGCCGCGGCTGTCCACGCTGCTTTCTGCGTGAAGTGCGTGACACCCATGAGCGTCGCAGCCACCGCGACGCACGCGGCGGCGGCAACCAGCCAGGGCTGCTTCGCTTTCCACATGCGTGTCCGCATGATCGCGCCGGGGAGGATGTTGGCTTCGACCGCTTGCATCCCCAGCCCCTGCAACGCGAGGCCATAAGCAGTGGCAAGGTTCAGTGCGTTTTCCGCAAAGTCTGCCTCGCGTTTGCCTTCGACGCTGATCTTCTCGAAACCGTCGGGCCGGATCACCTCGATCTGCAGTTGTTGCTTGAGGAACTTGGTCAGGCCGGGCAGGCGGAACGTCGATCCCACGCCGATGAGTTTGGTCACGTTGCTGTCGCGGTTGAGCGATTGGTAGTAACCAAGGCTGCGCTGGACCTCCTGCACAAGGTCCGCAAAGACGCCCCGCATCGCCTGGAAGATCTGCTTGGCGTACTTGCTGGTCGCGGCCTCACGCTTGAGCTTCTCAGCCTTAGGAAAGCTGATCTTAAACGCCCGCACCAGCGCTTCAGTGAAGGCGTTCCCGCCGATCGGCAGCGTGCGGAGCCAGATGCGGCCGTTCTCCACGATGACCACGTCCGTGGACACCGTGCCGATGTCCATCAGGATGACGCCATCGTCGGAAGCGGTGATGTTCTGGTCAAAGGCAAACGCGTTGTACACCGCCAGGGGCGAGAGGGTCAGCGCGTCGATCCGAATGTTGACGGCCCGGAAGTCGGACAGGAAATGCGCGACCCGCTCCTTGGTGATTGCAAAAATACCGACTTCCACGTCGGGGGAGTCTTCCTGCTGAAACACCTGGTAATCCCACTCGACCTGGTCGATCGGGAACGGGATCTGCTGCACCGCCTCGAACTTCACAATGTCGGGGATCTTCTTGGGCTCGACGGGCGGGAGTTTGGCGAAACGGGCAAAGGCCTTGTGGCCGGGGACACTGATGACGGTGGTCGAGT
This sequence comes from Phycisphaeraceae bacterium, assembly GCA_041743835.1. Taxonomy (GTDB): domain Bacteria; phylum Planctomycetota; class Phycisphaerae; order Phycisphaerales; family Phycisphaeraceae; genus JBGTLW01. Next base: position 1,196 of record JBGTLW010000048.1, read on the forward strand.
GCGTGAGGTCGTGCTTCTGGATCAGCTTGTCAAGGTGAAGCTGGACCTGCTCGCTGACATCGATGTCGGGGGTGGAGAGGATCTGCTTGAAGCGGATCACCTCGTAGTCATCCAGGTGTACATCCTGGCCATGCCGGGTGAGGCGCACGGCCTTGATGGCGTCCTGTCCAACCTCGATACCCCATGCTTCATTCTTTTTCGACATCAGTTGCTCTCCGTCACGGGGGGGGGTGAGTCGAGGCCGGGCACAAACGACGGGATCCGTCGGTTAACTATATGGGCCAGGGGCCAGGCCTTTCCTGCCGCCTCGATCGGCCCCGGGCAGGCCCGCTGAGGAAGCCCATCACACCCGGTACAGCCGGGCATACTACCCGACCCTCGGTATCGGCGCAGCTTCCGCGCTGGCCACACTCAACACATCAATTAACCGGTGATCAGGCCCTTGGGGTGGGATAACGGTAGGGATACCGGGCCTGAATTTCTTACTGCGCTCACTATACATCATTAGAACCCGAGCCGACCCCATGGTCAAGCCAATTCCGTCGCCAAATCGTCTTCCAACGCCTCGCAAATGGTATGGATCAGCAGCTTGTGGGCTTCCTGTATCCGAGCGGTGACGGTGTGCGGCACCAACAGATCGATGGTCGCCAGCCCGCGTGTGCTGCCCCCTCCTTTCCCCAGAAACGCGATGCTCGTCATACCCAACGCGTTGGCTTCCTCGATGGCACGGCGGACATTGACCGAATTGCCCGATGTGGACAACCCAATCGCCACGTCGCCATGCCGACCAAAAACCCGAACCTGCCGGGCAAATACATCCTCGAAGCTGTAATCATTTGCACAGGCAGTGACCACCCCGCCCGAGTCGCCCAAAGCGATCGCGGGGTAGCCCGGGCGATCCCGGTGGTAGCGGATGACAAACTCGGCGGCAAAGTGGGAGGCATCCGTCGCACTGCCCCCATTGCCAAAGATCAGCAGCTTGCCGCCACCGAGCAGGCAATCGCGGATCGCGGTCGTGGCCTGATCGAGCGCTGCCGCCAAATCCGCCAGATCGGGCAGCAACACCCGGAGTTCTTCGATGTTGCGAGCCAGCAGGCCGGGCACATCACGCATGGTAGCAGCGTACCACGTCGCAGCGTAACTCTCCACTCCGCCTATGGTTGGAAATCATGCTGTTCGTGTCACCCGACCCGCCACCGCTGCACGCCCCCCGCTTAGGGCTGGTCGGGTAAGCTGGCGGGCATGGAAACTGTGGGTCATGTCCCGGTGCTGTTGGAACCCGTCCTGGCCATGCTGGACCCCAAGCCCGGCGAGGTGTGCGTGGACGCCACACTGGGGCGGGGTGGGCACGCCGCGTCGATCATCCCGATGCTCGGGCCGGGCGGCCAGTACATCGGCCTGGACACCGATGAATCCAATGCCGAATACGCCCGCGCACGGCTGGCTCCATTGGCGGACGCGGCGGGGGTCACGCTCACCGTCCGCCACGCAAACTACACCGCGTTTGAGGCGGTGCTCGCCACGATGGGCCTTCCCGGGGCCGACCTCCTGCTGGCGGACCTGGGCTTCGCATCCAACCAGATCGACGACGGCTCGCGTGGCTTCTCGTTCAACGAGGATGCCCCGCTGGACATGCGGCTGGATCGCTCCGCGGGGCAGACCGCGGCGGACCTGATCGCCACGCTCCCAGAACGCGAACTGGCGGACCTGATCTACCAGCTTGGCGAGGAGCGGCGGAGCCGAAAAATCGCGGCAAAAATTGCGGCTACCCGTGCCACTAAGCCGATCCAGACAACGAGGCAACTCGCAGACCTGGTACGCAGCGCACATGGGAGCCACGCCCGGGGTCAACGGATCGACCCGGCGACCCGGACGTTCATGGCCTTGCGTATCGCGGTCAACGGCGAGCTTGCCGCGCTGGACCGGTTACTCGAATTGCTGCCGGGTCGGCTGCAACCGGGGGGCCGAGCGGCGATCATCAGTTTCCACTCGCTGGAAGATCGACCGATCAAGCGTGCGTTTGCAGAGCTGGCTAAGACCGATCGCTTCGCGCTGCTCACCCGCAAGCCGATCACCGCCAGCGAATACGAGTTGGCTGTCAACCCCCGCTCCCGAAGTGCCAAGCTCCGCGGGCTGATGCGGATGAAAGCTACGACCCCCCGCGGCGGTTAACCCCGCCGATACGTTACAATCTCCCCGCCAGAACTGGTCAGGACGACCGCAACCCCCACGGATGAAACGGGCATGGCACGCGAAACCAAAGTAGGACTGCTCATCGGCGTCGGCGTTATTCTGCTGATCGCCATCATTGTCAACGACGCGCTGGTCGCCACCAAGCACGCCGAGGAACCCGAACACCTCACCCGCTTCGCCGAGGCGACCCAGCAGCAGTTGGCCGAGGAGCCCGCACGCGGCTTCCCGCTGCCGCCCCAGGCCGCCACAGACGAACGTGTCGCGCAGCGACGCGATACAGATCGTGCGCCGCAGGGCCAGCCC
>JBGTLW010000049.1:0-3065 GCA_041743835.1 Phycisphaeraceae bacterium
CGGCAAGGCAACAGGGTGTGAATGGGGGGACGGGGGTGACGGCTTGGCTGCGCGTGTCGTGCGCGGCCGGGGCGCGCGCTATAACCGTCGCTGCGAAATGCTCATCCGCCGATGATGCTCGACGCGCACCAGCCGCATGGCTGGTTCGGTTGTGGTGGCGAAGCTGAGGTCTTGAATCGCGGGGAAACCGGCTGGGGCGGGCGGCTGCGGGCGGAGCAGCACCAACACGGGCTTGAGCACATCATGGGGGCTCAGCAGCGGGCTGGTGACGGGGTGGTCGTCGCCAGTCACGCCCGCAACGCTGAGCGTGCGGTCGCTGGCGCTGGCCCACGCGGTGGTGTAGCACAGCAACAGGAACAGCCCGGCCACCATCAGCCGTCCGCTCAATCGACCCAGCACGCTTGGCCGCACACGCGATGTCATAAGGGGTTTCACAAGGCCACGGAGCAATAGAGATTGCCATGGTGTGCCGATGGATCATATCCGCCGGTTGGTTGCCGTCAATGGGTCGGCACGTTTTGTAAGTTTGAAACATCAGGAGCGGGGCGGCGGGTGCGACGGACGAGGGTTTGGGGTTATGATGGCAAGCGGGTGATGAGTAACCGCGTGGACCAAGGAGCAAGCTGATGAGGATTTCCCGTGGATTATCGTGGCGGATGATGGTGTGGGCGGTGGGGGGGTGTCTGGCGTGCGCGGGGCCGATCGCCGCCCAAGGCGCAAACCCCCTCGCGCGTGACGGCTCACAACCCGACCCCACCACACAACCCCTCCAAGGCCCCGGCGAATTACCGGGCGCAATCCCAGGCGCACTTCCGGGGGCTGTTCCGGGGGGGGCGGTGGAGCCGATCAAGGTGCCGGAGTTCATCAAGCCGGGCGCCCGTCTGATTTACACGTCGATGATGACGCTCGAGCCCAAGCCCGGGCAGGGCGCAGCCGGGACGACCGACGGCGGGACCAGCGAGTTCCACGTCGTCGCGGTGCTGCCCGACCGCGTGCTCTTCCACATCACCAGCTACGCCAACGCGCTGCACGATCAGAAGGAGTACATGCTCGGCGGCTCGTCGATCGCCGCCGTCACCGCCAACGATGTCGCGCTGGGCAACACACTGTGGATGGATGTCGAAGCGCTCGCGGCCATGCAGTCGGGCCAGAACATCAACGTCACCCGTGGCAAGGTCCCGCTGCATGGCCAGGCATACGACTCCACGCAGATCAAGATCGATGGCCAGGACTTCACCACCATCACCACCTACGACTCGGGCACGGGGCTGCTGCTGACGCGCGGCTCGGGCACGGGCAACTTCCGCAGGGAGGGGCCGAGGATGAACGGCCTCAACCGCGAGGTGCAGAACTCGCTGCAGTTTGAAACCTACCGACACGTCGAGTTGCCGTGGCATAACGCCAAGCGCCCGGCCTGGGCCGACACCATCGGCAGCATGACCTACCGCGGCACGTACCGCACATCCGTCGCGCCCGAGGTCGTCGTCAACCTCCAGTCCGAGATGAAGGTCACGCACCGCGGCGACGACTGGGTCACCGGCACGACCACCACACGCTTCGAGGGCCAGCAGCCGACACAAGCCGCGTTCGTGCAGGGCCCCGGCTCGCCGGACGGGTTCTGGATCAACCCGCAGGTGCTGCGCGACATGCAGCCGGGTGTGCTGGATCGCAACCCGTTCATGGGCAGCACGCTGAGCTACAGCTTCCACAACGGGCCGATGGGCAAGCTCGGCGTGCTCACCATGAGCTCGCGCCACGGCAACCAGCGCGTGACCAGTGCCTACAGCCTCGAAGACGGTGCCCTGCTCTACGCCCAGCTCCAGCAGCACGACCCCATCGTCCCCGTCACCACCAGCCTCGAAATCACCCTCACCGACCGCAAGCGAGCCGAGTAAGAGCCCGGTGGTGCCTTATCAGAGCCGCGACCGTGAGGGAGCGGTTGCCTTCTCGGGTTTGGCGCAGTGTGCTTTCACAGAGCCGCCGCGTCCCCGCGGCGGTCCGCCTCGGGGACGAGGCGGCTCGGTTGACTTGGGGACCTAATTGGGTAAGACCGCTTACTTGCGTGCGCGGCTCTGTTGATGTGGGGAACCCGCTTCCTGACGGGCGCGGCTCGTTCAAGGCACACCCGCGATCCACGATACACTGAGTCGCGGCGGCGGCGGATGGCTGATGCAGCCGTGAACCTTGCGGCGTGAACGGACCAGAACACCACCATGCGAGTCATCGGTATCGACCCCGGCCTGCGGATCACCGGCTACGGCATCGTCGATGTCGTGGACGGTCGGCTGGACCCGCGCCTCGTCGAGGCCGGCATCATCAAGCTCAACCCCAAGCACCCGCTCGACGCACGCCTCGCCCAGCTCCACCGCGAACTCGCGGACCTGGTCGATGAACACAAGCCCGATGCCATGGCCGTCGAGAAACTCTTCGCGCACTACAAGCACCCGCGCACCGCGATCCTCATGGCCCACGCACGCGGCGTCATCCTGCTCTGTGCCACGCAACGCGGCCTCACCACCCACGACCTGCCCTCGACCGAGGTGAAGAAGTCGGTCACGGGCTACGGCCACGCGTCGAAGGAGCAAGTCCAACGCTCGGTCACCAGCCAATGCGGCCTGGCGGAAGTGCCCAGCCCGCCGGACGTCACCGACGCGATCGCCATCGCCCTGTGCCACGCCCGCCGCCTCGCGGTCGCCAAGCTCTGAGCGCGTCGCCAGACACGCGCCTTAACAGAGCCGCGCACGTAAGTAAGCGGTTGTCTTGTTTGGGTTTTGCCATGTGTTTCTCGTGTGTGCGGGGGGCGTGCTTTACACAGAGCCGCCGCGTGTCCGCGGCGGACCGCCTCGGGGACGAGGCGGCTCTGATGAATTGGGGACAAAATTGGGGAAACCGCTTACTTGCGTGCGCGGCTCTGTTGAGGCGGTCAGTGGGGCTTGGGGGGCAGGAGGTTCGCGGGGATGCCGACGACGGTGGCGTGGTCGGGGACATCGCGGAGGACGACGGCGCCGGCCCCGACGGTGGCGTTTTCGCCGATGGCGACGCCTTGCTTGATGACGGCCCCGGTC
>JBGTLW010000050.1:0-57885 GCA_041743835.1 Phycisphaeraceae bacterium
ATCGCCCGCAGCGTCGCCCAGCCCACCGCCCGCGCAAAGGCGGACGGCAACACCGCCGGCTGCGGGGGCACCGGTTCTGGTTCCAAGGGCGACGCCTCACTCATGCCTTCATTCTAGGAAATAAACTCACCGCGCGCAAAGAAATTGTCAGTGCAACAACCCTCGCGGGATCGCTCACGCGACCTCTCGCTCCAGCACCTCCAACGCCGCGCAGATGTGCTGTGCGCTGCCCCGGTGGTGGAGCATGACCGGGGCACTCATCGCTGTGAGCGCACGCTCGACCTGCGCCAGCCGGGGCCAACCAGAATCCACCGCAAGCCCCACGGCCTTCCTCGCCCTGGCCATGTCTGACACGATCCGGCGTTCCCCCGTCTGACGGGGCCAGGACCAGTACAGGTGCTCGAAATACACCGCATCCTCGACCCAGTGGCCGGGGCGGACGTGCGCCAGATCAAACAACACCGCGGGGCCATCCGGCGGGGCGTGGCGGGACATGGCGTTGCCCAGATGCAGGTCGCCATGGACGTGATCGGTCAACGGCCTCGCGTCCCACACCTTGCTCCACGCGCCAAGTTTTTTGCTCGCTTTCTTGAGCGATGCGGACCACCGGGCCGCGTGCGGGAAGTCCTGATCGCGTATGTGCTTACGGGCGCGACGCAGCACGTCATCCCAGTCCTGCTCGCGCGGCTTGCCGTCGGGCGGGTGGCTGGACGCGGCCTTGTGAAAGCGGGCGGCCGCCTCCACGGTCAACTCAAAAGCACCCGCGTCCCACGCGTTGCCAAGCGGGCCATGCGGGAGCCGTTCCATCACCACCCACACCAGATCGTACCCCCCCACCGCCTCGCCGCTGGCAAAAACACGCGGCACCACATACGCGCCGTGTACGGGCGATTGCAACCTCAACAGCCAACGGCGCTCACGCGGCGGGACCGGCATTTTCACAACAACGGGGTACGTCTCATCCTCCATCCCCGTCCACGTGGCGTAACCCGTCAACGCCCCGCCACGCTGCCAGTCCGTGCGGAACCAGTTGATCTCCGAGAGCCTGCCATCGCACTGAGCGCGCAGCACCGGCGAAAGGCTGTCACCGAACTGGCTGTCGCCGTTGTGGCTGACTGACGCAGAGTGGTTGGCATCGGTTGGTTCGTGGGATGACCCGTTCGTCTGAGCTTGGCCGACAATCGAATCAGATGCTCGGACCTGATTGCTCAGGCCTATGCGGTGATCGGGCGTAGCCTGCTCAGTCATCAAGCGACTCCGGCCGGGCAGAACCGAGCCTGCCCAACACCCTCAAGCCTACAACCCCAGCCGCCTGATGACAAGGACAATCTGCATCTCAATGCCAAGAGTTGCACGTAGAATCGGCTAAGGAAACATGAGGATGCGGTGAAGTATCGATCACGGCCCGTTTCGGCAGCGATCGGGGTACCCGCCCTACGCTTTGAGATCGTTGACTCGTCTCATCGTTCCAATTGCAGCACCTGCTCATCCGCGTGGTATGACGAGCGGACCAGCGGGCCGGACTCGACGTGCCGGATGCCCAGGCTCTCGCCCGTCTCCTTCATCTGCACAAACTCGGCGGGCGTGACCCATCGGCTGATGGGCAGGTGGTTCTTCGTCGGCTGGAGGTATTGCCCGATCGTGAGGATGTCGCAACATGGATGCACGCCGGGGTACGCGCTGCGGGGATGCGACAACGCTTCGATCCGTGCCGTCGCGTCCGGTGCGGGCTGTGGGACTTCGGGTAACGCAATCGTGTTGTACGTGCTGGCACGAGCGTTTGGCTCGGGCCGGGCATCCTGTGAGCCGAGGCCAGCCATCCGCGTACCCTCCACCACGTCGCACATGAGTTGCTCGACTTCTTCGAGCCGTTCACCGATGCCCACCATGATGCCGGTCTTGACGGTCAGGCCCTGCGCCTTGGCCCTGCGGAGCAGCTCGATGGAACGCAGATACTTCGCCTGTGGCCGGACGACGGAGTACAGCCGGGGCACCGTCTCCAGGTTGTGATTGAGTATCTCCGGCCGCTCATCCAGCACCAACTGCAGCGCGTCCCAGTCCCCCTCGAAATCCGGGATGAGCACCTCGACCTGCGTGCCGGGCGATTGCCGACGGATCTCACGGATGGTCGCGGCCCAGATCGCAGCGCCGCCATCCGGCAACTCATCGCGGTTCACGGATGTGATGACGATGTGCTTGAGCCGCATGATGCCCGCCGCCTCGCCGACCCGCCGGGGCTCATCAAAGTCATACGTCCCGGGCCGGCCGGTCTTGATGTGGCAAAACCCACAAGACCGCGTGCAGGTGTCTCCCAGAATCATGAGCGTGGCGGTGCCGCGTTGCCAGCACTCGCCCATGTTGGGGCACTTGGCCTCTTTGCAGACGGTGTGCAGCCCGTGCTCTTCGATCAGGGCGTTGAGCCGTGCGTACCCCGGCCCGCCGGGCAGCTTCGCGCGGAGCCAGTCCGGCTTCTTGCGCCTGATGTAGTCGCCCGGCTGCGGGGCGTTGGTCAGGATCATGTTGGACAGATTGATGCGGCTCACGCTGACAATCTTAGCGGCTTAGAGCGTCTTGAGGTGGAAACCGCCATCCACATTGATGACCTCGCCCGTCGAGTACGGCAGATCGCCGCGGGCGATGGCGGTGACGGCTTTCGCGATGTCCTCGGGCTGGCCCCACCGGCGGATCGGGGTGATGCCCCGCTCATCTTCGAGGATCAGCTTGTCGTACTTGGCCTTGACCGGGCCTGTCATATCTGTGGCAATCACGCCGGGGCGCACCTCGTACACGTTGACCCCCTCCTGGGCCAGCCTCGCGGCAAACAGCGCGGTCATCATGCCCATCCCCGCCTTCGACAGGCAATACTCCCCACGGTTGACGCTTGCGGTGTAGGCGCTGATGGAGCCGATGTTGATGATGGTCCGCAGCCCGCACGCGCGCCCCCCGCTCTCGATCATGTGGTTCGCCACCAACTGTGTGAGCAGGTAAGGCCCTTTGAGGTTCGTGTCCATCACGAAGTCGTAGGACTCTTCCGACATCGTCAGCACATCGGCCCTGACTTTGGGCGCAACGCCCGCGTTGTTCACAAGGCAGGTGACCGGCCCAAACCGCGCGATCGCCGCATCCAACAGCTTGCGGTGGTCCGCGGCCGAGGCGATGTCCGCCTGCACCGTCAACGCATCGCCACCGGCTTCGGCCACCAACGCGGCGGCCTCGTCCGCCGCGACGGCGTTGCTGTTGTAATTGATCACCACATTCCACCCCTCCCCCGCGAGACCCACCGCAATACCTCGCCCAATCCCGCGAGACCCGCCGGTGACAATAGCTGTTGCGTTCGACATACAAAAACTCCAAGATGAGGTGCGGGGTAAGGGCTTGCGTGTTTACAGGTAGAAGCTGGGGTAAGCCCCGCCCTCGCCCATGCGTTGGATGAGCAGGGCCAACTCCAGCAGGTGGTAATCGCCCCACATGCTTGACTCGCTGTGAGCGACTTTAGACCCGGCGGGCACGTGGTCCCAGTGGTTGGGCCAGTGATAGATCGAGTGCAGCAGCAGGCCCTGGTGCCGCTGGGATGTGGAGAGATAAGGCTCGTCAAACAGAGTCCGCGCGACGGTCAGGCCGGCCTGATAGTACCGTTTTCCCTTGCCTGCCTTGCCGAGGTGGTTGCCCAGCCGGATGAGGCCTTGCGCCGCGATGGCGGAGGCGGAGGCATCGACTGGCTCATGCTCGTTGTACGGGTTAGCGGGGACGGCCTGCCAATCACCTAGTTTGTGCAGGTTCGGCCCGCCGTCGTCCCAATAGGTGATGCCATCGCTTGCGGTGACGTCTTCGATGTAGTGGTCGCAGGTTTCTCTTGCGTTGGCTTCGTACACAGCCATCACATCGGCCTTGGCAAGGCCGGTCGCGTCTTTGAAATCTGCTGCGGAGATGGTCTTGAAGAACTCGAGTTCCTCGGCATAGCCACACATGGCCCACGCCAGACCGCGTGTCCACGTGCTGAAGGGCGAGTAGCCCTGCTGCGTCGCTCGGGCACGAAACGCGCCGTCGTTGCGGTTGAAGGTCCCCTCGTGCGCGGTGCGGCCACGGACGTCGTAGGTGTGCCCGCTGTCGCCGTGGAACACGATGTACTGCGAGGTGGTGAGACCGTGGAGGACCGAGCGTTTGAGGAGGTTTGCCTTGCGGTCGCCCTCGTGCATGAGCGCGTGGCCGAGTTGCCAGGCGACGCCGAGGATGCGCGTGGTGCGCATGGTGTCGATGAACAGCGAGTGCGGGCCATTGAAGGAGTAGATGTAGCCCAGCGCTTCGCTGTGCCCGGCGTGCTTGGACTCCGGTTTGCCGGCCGTGCCGGACCATCGCGCGGCCTGCACCGCGCCCGATGCCGCGATGGCGTTCTGGTAGGTGATCTGCTCCCACTCGTTGGCGGGCATCCGCTTCTCATTCATTAGTCGCAACAGATTGCCATACGTGGAGAGGTTGTTGAACCCGTGGTCGTGCACCCCGGTGTGCGTGACGTGGGGGAGCATGTGGCTGAGGGTACGGCGTTTGCCGAGTTGGATGAGCTGGTCGTCGTCCAGCGCGTCGCCCGCGAGGATCATGCAGCCGTACACAAAGCCCTGGGTCCACTCGGTCCAGCCGCGTGTGGTGTACTTGCCTTCGACGGTGAACACGGGCGTGCCGCGGGCGCTATCCCACGAGCGATCGATGCTGCGGGCCTTGCTCGCGGCCAGATTGAAAACGCGACCGGTGGCGGGAAGCAGTTGCTTGGGCGTGACTTTGGGGTCGATTTGCATGGGGGCGATTCTACATCACAGGCGGGCTGCGGCCATTGGCACGACCGGACGGAAGCGCTGGCTGGCGTTGACATCTGCGGACACCTGGAGACCTGGCCCAAGCGTTGCACGGGACATCCATCGTGGCTCGTGGCGTGGGCGGGTCGCTATACTCGCGGCACCAGGAGACTTATTCATGAGCGACGACATGCCCAAGATTCAGATCGATTCGGACTGGAAGGCCGAGGCCCAGCGCGAGAAGGAGAAGCTGTCTGAGCAGGCCAAAGCACGCCAGGCGGAGGCCGCCGCCAAGTCTGGTGCGTCCACCACACCCGGCAGCGCCGGCGCTGCGGCGGGTCGCGCGGGAGGGGCAAAGGCTGGGGCGGCGGGTGGCCGCGAGTTACCGCCCGCGACGTTCGAGACGCTTATGGCCCAACTCGCGACCCAGGCGCTGATGTACATGGGTGGCTATGCGGACCCCCGCACCGGCGAACCCGTGCTGCAACTGGACATCGCCCGCCACCACATCGACATGCTCGGCGTCCTCGAAGACAAAACCAAGGGAAACCTGACCGAGGAAGAGTCCAAGACGCTTGCCACGACGCTGTACGAGCTGCGCGGCAGGTACGTCCAGATCGGCAACGCCGCCCGCCAGAAGGGCTGATCCTTGCAGTCACAATGCAAGAAGCCCACGGACTCTGTCCGTGGGCTCCGGTCATTTCTAATTTTCACCTGCCTCAGGCCTTCGCAACCTCGATAAACTTCTCGACGGACTTGAGGTCCTTCATGACATCGTAGCTGGCGCTGATGGTGCCCTGGTCGCCCTGCTCGCCCGCGACCGGGTGCTGCTTGACCATGCGGGACTCCCAGACGCGGTACCGGCCGCCGCGGGTTGTCTTCTCCGTGTTGGCGTCGCGGACATCGCGGTGGCGGCGGACTTCCGCGGCGTGGCCGGGGTCCTTGCACAACACGCGCTGCAGGGTCTTGCGGCCTGCGGCATTGGTCGGGGTCTTGGTGACCTTGACGGTGATGGTGTCGCCGAGGTTGATTTTATCGAGCATGGCGTATTCCTGCCCTGAGGGCGGCACGGTGTGGGAGGGCAATCGAGCCACGCATTGTGCCATAACGCCTATTGGGCGTCAAACCGCATGATCGGTCTCTGCGGGCAGTCCACGCCGCCCCGCCCGCCTATTGATAATCAGGAGTCCAAAAGCCAGCCGGAGAGGGCTTCGCCTTGTGATCGTGGCCTACAATAGGTTGGAAGCGTTTCGGCTGGTTTATTCCGACTCACACCAACCAGAAAGGGCTGAACCATGACCACCATCCTCGGCTGCATCGACTTTTCAGACACGTCGGTCCCGGTTATTGATGAGACGGCTCGGCTGGCTGACGCCTTGGGTGCCCGGATCGTGCTCCTGCACGTCCAGCCATTTGAGCCGGACCTCGTCGGTATCGACGCCATCGGCTACCTGCCAACTTCACCCACCGTGGCGGTCGAGCAAAGGCCGGGCTACCACATGCTTCAAGACCGGGCCCGCCGGCTTCAGTCTCCGGATCGCGATGTGCAGACCATTTATGACGAGGGTTTGGTGGTGGACCAGATCATCGCTCAGGCGGTCGCTTGCGACGCCACCATCGTGGTGATGGGGAGCCACGGCCACGGGGCCCTCTACCACCTGCTTATGGGCTCGGTCACCGAGGGCGTGTTGCGGGGGATCAAACGCCCGGTGCTGGTCGTGCCAGCCCCAAGCCCCGAGACGGAGGCCGAAGGCGAATAACCCACCGGTGCGCTGACCTGAGCGGGGACCGACAGTCCCTTAACCCACGGTGGAACCCGGGGGCACGGGCTTCGCGGGTGCAAGCGTCACGACGTCAACCGTCGGGGCATCTCCGCCGTCCGCGGGTGCCTGGCCCGACACGGACGCGGCCAGCAACATGCCGTTGGACTCCTCGCCACGGATTTTGCGGGGGGCGAGGTTGGCGACGACGACGATCTGCCTGCCCACCAGGGCAGCGGGGTCATCCACATAGGCCTTGATCCCCGCACAGATCTGGCGCTGCTCGAAGCCCAGGTCGATCTGCAACTTCAGCAAACGATCGGCATTGGGGTGCGGCTCGGCACTGAGGATCGTGGCGACACGCAGGTCGAGCTTTGCAAAGTCATCAAACTCAATGGTCGGTCGCAGCGTCATCGTGTGACTCCTGGCTGGGGTGGGAAAGACACGACAGGTTACAATCACAGCGCAATGAGCACCATGTCACGGCTGATCTGGCCCCGACAAACCTGGCGTCGCGTCGGCGTCTGCCTGGTCGTGGTGCTGTTACTCGCGCTGTCCCTTGGGTGGTACCACACACGCCCCGCAAGGCTCACGCCACGCGTCGAGCGGATGCTCAGCGCGCTCACAGGCACCACGGTCACTGTACGCAAAGCGCAAATCGGCTGGGGCCCCAGCCTCATCATTGAGGGCGTCGAGCTAGCGGTGCCCGGCGACCCCAGCGATGCGGGGCGGGTCTTCGAGGCGGAGCACATCGTCATCGGCATCGCGCCGGGCCGAGCCCTGCTCGGCGATCTCACCCCGCGGACTTTCGACATCAGCCGGCCAATCCTCTACCTCACCGAAGATGCCGATACCGGGCTATACAACCTGCAACGCCTGCACATCGACACCGACGGCCCCACCACCCCGCCACCCAAGCTGCTGCCGCGATCCTTCATCGACGGCGGCGAGGTACGCATCGGGCAAACGCGGGGCGGGAGCTATGAAGTCCTTGGCTCGATCGACGTGGTGGGCAGGCTCATCGAACACGATGAGGAGGGCGTTTACCACTTCCAACTCATGGGACGGGAGATCGGCACGAAGGAACAAGTCGCGCTTTCGGGCACGGCCGACCTCAACACGCTGACCATCGGGGTCCAGGTCGAGGGGCTGACGATGGACAGCGTGCACCAGCGGTTCATCCCCAGCGCGTACCGCCAATGGCACCAGGCGATCCGCCCCGAGGGCAGATTCCCGCTGCTGGCCATGCAGATCAAACCCAATGCCCAGGGCCAACTCATCCCGACCAATGTCGAGTTGCAACTCGATGACCTGGCGCTGAGCCTGCCAGCGGAACTCATGGGGCTGGGGGATGACAAGCATGAGATCCGTATGCTCAATGTCTCGGGTGTGACGCGGATGGTTGGTGACCGGATCCAGGTCCGCTTCACCGGCACGATCGAGGGCATCGCCTACACGCTCATCGGGCACCACGGCCTCACGCCAGACGCCCCGTTTGACCTGACGCTTGCCACGGAAGTCTTTGAGCTGCTGGAGAACCCGAAGTTCTTCTTCGCGCTGCCCGCCATCGCGCAGAAGTACCACGACCGCTTCAGCCCCAGCGGACAATTCAAGACGACGGTGCAATTGAAGCGCTCCGCAGAGGGTGGCCCGATCGTCACCACCGGCTCGGTGCAACTGATCGACGCCCACGTGACCTACAGCCGCTTCCCCTACCCCGCCAAGGTGACCGGGGGGACCATCACCTTCAATGAAACCGACGTCAAGCTCAACGACTTCCAAGCGGTCGGCCCCAGTGGCGCGCGGTTTACTCTAAACGGAACCATCAGCCCACCCGTGGACGGCGCAGCGGTGGAAATCGATGTGGAACTCATCGACATCCCCATCGACCATCACCTCACAGACGCCATGCGGCCCCGGCACCGAACGCTGGTCGATGCGTTCTTCGATCAAACAAAGTATCAGGCGCTCATCGACGATGGCCTGATCCGCGCGGATCAACCCGCTGAGGATGGTCGTCAACCAGAGGCAGAGGAGCCTGCCGGCGTGCCCGTCTTCAATCTGGGCGGCACGGTGAGGAAGGGCCGTGTGATGATTCGTCGGCCATACGGCAACGACTCGGAGTACGACGTGACCACGGAGATGGAAGTTGCGGGGCTTCACGCGCTTTACGAGCGTTGGCCTTACCCCATGGTCGCCCAGAGCGGGAAGTTGAGCATCGGGTCCGAATCGGTGCATGTGGACCGGATCAAATTCCGCGGCATCACAGGCGGCACCGCCACGCTGCATGGCCAACTGGCCCGGCCCGAGGGCGGCGAGATCGTGCCCGACCTTGCAATCACCGACATCCGCCTGCCGGTCGATGCCCTGCTCCTCGCATCCATCCCGCGCCCGCAGGATCAGTGGGTGCGCGATGCCCACCTTGACGGGGAGCTGACCGCGACCGGCCGGGTGTTCCTCCGCGAGGCCCAGGCCCCCGGAGAGGAAGGCATCATCGATTTCCACATCGACGCAAAGATTGAAGACGCCAGGGCCACGCCCTTTGCCGGGGACTATGCATTGGACCGGGTGGCCGGCGCGTTTCAGCTCAGCCGGTTCGCGTTGACGCTGGACAAAGTCACCGCGTATCGCGGCGAATCTGCCCATCAACTCAGCGGGGAGATCGCGTGGGATGAAGACCAGCCCCGATTCAACGTCAACATCGCGGCGCAGGGGCTTGTCATTGAACCGGCTGTGCTGAGCCTGATCCCCGCCGAGCATGAAGCGCTGGGCAAGGTAATGCCGCTGTTCGAAACGTACAAACCCAAGGGGGTCACAGACATCGCCATGACGTGGGCGGCCAGGGGCGATAGCGAGAGTTTTGGCCTTGCATTCAACCCGAAGCAACTCGCGTTTGACCTTGGCGAGCATCGGTTGAATCTTACAGATATGAGTGGGCAGGTCCGCGTGTTTCCCCAGCACCTGGATTTTGATCGATTGCACACAGCCTACCCCGGCGGGACAGCCGACCTGCACGGCATTGTGGGTCTTGGAGATACCCGCACCGTGCTTGGTCTCGAAGCCAAGGGCGAGCGGATCGATGCCACGACGCGCGCCCTGCTCCCGACAGGGGCAGTCACCGTGCTGGAAGGCCTGGGGTTTGAGGGCGGGTATCACGTGCGTGCCGCCAAACTCACACGCAAGCCCCTGGCAGAAGGCGGCTTCACATCTTCATTCACTGGTGTCATTGCGGTGAGCAAAGCCTCGCTGTCGCTGGGCATTCCTATCACCGGACTGGATGGGCGACTGGGGCTTTCAGTCACGCAGACCACCGATGACGTGGTACCCAGGATTGAATTGGTGGTTGAGGCCGAGCGCCTGCTCGCATCCGAGCGTCTGATCGCCCCGCTGCACCTGAAACTCCGGAGCAGCCCGGACCTGCGATCCATCACGATGATGGACCTGCGCGGGTCAATGTACGGCGGGATCCTGTCGGGCAAAGGCCTGATCGTGCCCGGCCCCGACGGCTGGTATGCCATGGACCTCACGCTGCATGAGTCCGAGCTCGAATCCTTCATCGATCCCCAGAAAGCAGTCAACCGCAAACCCGAAGCGAACGCCCACGCCGATACGCTGCTGGCGCAACCGCTGAGGCGGACGGACACTGGCCTTCTCTCCGCGAGCCTGAGCATCGAGTCGCCGCTCCACGAGGCCGGGAAGCGACAAGGCCGGGGAGCCTTGGAAATCCACGATGCCCGCATGTTCGATCGCCCGCTTTCGCTCGCGCTGCTGCAAGCGACGAATCTCTCTCTGCCCCAGTCCAGTGCGTTGGACCGTGTGTCTTGCAGGTATGTGCTGATGGACGACTGGGTCCTCTTCGATTCGCTGAGCTTCGAGTCCCCGAACATCTCGATCACCGGTGCGGGCACGATGTTTTTCCCCACGCGCGAGCTGGACCTGACCATGTACAACCGCAACCCGCGGGCGTGGGACTTAGGGCCGGTGAACGACCTGTTTAATACGCTCAAGGATCAATTGATTGCCATCCGCGTCAGGGGCACACTCGAAGACCCCGACGCAAGTGTCGAGTCGCTCGATGGCATCCGTCGATCGTGGGACGACCTGTTCGGAGGCTTCAAGGCACGCCCCCCGATCGCAAGCCAACTGGTCCCCGAGTAGCAACGATCGCTCATCGCAGCGACTACCGCGTAACCTTCCGCCAGCCGCATCTCAGACCGGCTGGCACTTGCCAAGCACATCCTCCCATCGCAAGGTCGCCACCGCGTCAAGCACGCCGGGGTCGATCCGCCCGTGCGCGGGCTGCGTGGCCCCGGGTGCAGACCTGGGCACCACTGCCAGCACCTTGACTCCCGTCATCTGCTCGATCCAGACACGGTTGCTGGTGATCGAAGGGTCCGCGCCCGAGCCATCCGCATCGAAGCTGTTCATCACCACACCCGCGACACGCAACCCGCGTTGGCGGAGAAGTTTCACGGTCATGGCCGTATGGTTGAGTGTGCCGAGCACCGACCGCGCCACGACCAGCACGGGATACCCCACCGCCGCAGCCAGATCAAGCACGGTGAACCCAGCCTTGTCCGGGTCCAACGGGACCATCAGCCCGCCGACACCCTCAATCAGCAACGCGTCACTGCGCTCATCCAACCGACTCAGCGCCTGAGTGAGTGCGCTCCAGTCGATCGATTGCCCGCCCAGCGCCGCCGCCATCGCGGGGGCCATCGGCTGGACAAACCGGATCGGGTTGATGACATCCAACGGCAGGCGGCAGTCCGCAAAGTGAGCCAGGGCCTCGGCATCCTCGTGGACAAGCCCCTCGCGCTCACGCCGACAACCCGAGGACATCGGCTTGCAAACGCCCACGCGACCCACGCCCTGCCACCGCAGGGCCGCAGCGATCGCACAGGTGACCACGGTCTTGCCCACACCCGTGTCCGTGCCGGTAATGAAAAGCCCCGGGCTTTGGAGGGTCATCGGGTCCATGGTGTCAGAATCGTACCCGTTGGCGGCTTTGAATTGTGGGCTATCAGGCCCTGCCGGGCCGATTGTCATGTAAGGCTGACGCCCACTTTTGAGGATAACCCGATGCCCAAGCCCGCTCACAAGTCATTTTCATCCCACCCCGTCGAGATCCAGTCGCTGCTTGTGACGATCGAGCTGATGCGTGGCCAGACCTTCCGCCGGGCCGACCGGATGCGTGAGGACCTGAGCAAGTTGATCCGCCGGGCCGACCGCATGCTCCTCGCCGCGAAGGACACCCCACACGAGCAGGCCCTGCGTTCAGGCCGCGCCCTACTCAACTGCATGCACTGCGGGCTTCACGCCAACTAAAACGCCACCTTACGCGGCCACCATCCTGGCAAACGCACGCCGCATCCCCTCGGGGGTCATCAACCGCCCGGCCTGGCTGCATCGGCGTTGATAGTCGAGCAGTTCCTCGACTCGCACCATGAAGTATGCCTTGCCATCCGCAGCCAGGAAGCGGTGGACGCGGAGTTGCCGCGCCGCCGCCGCACGCGCCAGGTCCACCGGCTGGCGACCCACCACCTTGGCCGCGTCCGCCAGCGACAACGCCTCGCCCAACTCCTGCCGCCACTGCTTGAGCGTAACTTGCCGTTTCATACTGTCGGCTCCGTAATCGACCCGCCGTGCGCCATCCGTCACTTCCACTATGGTCGGCGTTTACGGGTTTGCTACTCGAAGTGAGCCGGGCAAGGTCCGATTATCTACCCGGTGTTGCGCTCGGCTCCGATGGCCTTAAGTGGCAGACCTCACAACCCGATCTGCTGTCATAGATGGCACCACCGACGGCTGCCATTCACACCCGTCAGTCAGGGGAGCGACCCAACTATGGACCACGGCCAGCAATACCAACACCCAGAAACCACCGCCGCGTCGATCGTGTCGGAACTCCAGCAGCGGTGCGAGAAGCTTCGCGATTGGCACATTGAGGCCGAGCAGCGGATGGGGCAGGAGCGAGCCGCACTCGAGGCCCGCGAGCAGCAAGCCGCACGTCAGCGTGAAGAGAACCACAACCGCAGCCGCGAACTCGACGAGCGACACCTCGCCCAGGATCATCGCGAGAGGCAGCTCAACGACCGTTCCACCCAACTCGACACCCGGCAGCACGAGATCGAAGCTCACGAGCACCGCGTCCATCGACTGGAAAACGAGGCCCGCGAACAGCTTGGCGAGCTCAAGGACATGCGCGTGGAGCTTGATGAAGAGTGGGTAGCCGTCAACCGCCTCCGCCGGGCGCAGGAGGCCCTGGCCGAGGCCCTGGATGCCGACCGCCAGCGGGTCAACGAGATGCGGTTCAAGCTCGTGTCCACCGACGCCCAGCCACAGGAAAGCCAACCCCGTCAGGCGGCCTGATGGCTTATCGGCCCAAGCCCGCCTAATCACACCGACCGATCTGTCCGAAAAAGAGCGGGGCAACGCGTGATTGATAGACGCACCCAGGAGGACCGACCATGCATATCAACGCGCTGCTGCAACTTATGGTGGAACGCGGGGGATCAGACCTCCACATGATGGCGGGGATGCCCCCAGCGATCCGTGTGCTCGGCGACCTTTGCCCACTGACCGAACTGGGCGTCATCGACAACGACCACCTTGAACGGATGATGTTTCCCCTGCTCGACGATGAGCAGCGCAATGCCTTCGAACACAGCCCGACCCGCCGAAACGAGTTGGACTTTTCCTACGGCATCGAAAGCGTGGGCCGCTTCCGTGTCAATCTCTGTCGTCAAAGAGGCACGCTGGCGGTTGCTGTCCGTGCGGTCCCGCACGAGGTACCCAAGATCGAGGCCCTGGGCCTGCCCCGGCAGGTCGCCGACTTCACCCGGTTCCGAGATGGGCTGATGCTGGTCACCGGCCCCACGGGCAGCGGCAAGTCCACCACGCTGGCGGCGATGATCGACCGAATCAACGAAGACCGCCTCGGCCACATCATCACCATCGAAGAGCCCATCGAGTACCTGCACCGCTCCAAGCGCTGCTACGTCACGCAGCGAGAAGTTGGCCTCAACCAGGACACCCT
This sequence comes from Phycisphaeraceae bacterium, assembly GCA_041743835.1. GTDB lineage: Bacteria > Planctomycetota > Phycisphaerae > Phycisphaerales > Phycisphaeraceae > JBGTLW01. The sequence goes on from JBGTLW010000050.1 coordinate 13,587, forward strand.
CTCGTTCGCCAACGCCCTCCGCCACGCGCTGCGTCAGGACCCGGATGTGATCCTGGTCGGTGAGCTCCGAGACTTCGAGACCATCTCCATCGCGCTGACGGCTGCGGAAACCGGGCACCTTGTCCTGGGCACACTGCACACCGTCGGTGCGGCCCAAACCATCAGCCGCATCGTGGACGTGTTCCCGCCGGAGCAACAGCCACAGGTGACGGTGCAACTCGCCTCGGTGCTACGCGGGGTGGTCTCGCAGGCCCTGCTGATCGACAGCGAGGGCAGCAAGCGGACCCCCGCGGCTGAGATCATGCGGGTCAACTCGGGGATCGCGGCGATGATCCGTGAGAACCAGATCGCCGGCATCTATCAGGCCATCGAAACCGGGGCCAAAGATGGCATGATGACGATGGACCAGTGCATCCTCGACCTAGTCGCCCGGAACCGGGTGACAGCGGATCAGGGCTGGCCCTACCTCCGGACCGAAACGGCACGCCGCAAGCTCGCGCCGATGCTACGGCAAAGCCTGGCGGCCTAGCTCCCCTCTTCTCAAACCTGCAACACACTGAACTACCACCATCCAATTGGACGGTGGGTGCGGCTACGCGCGATAAGCACCGGCTGACAGCACAACCGCCCCCACTCTGTCAGGTTGGCAGGTTGCGGGCTATGCACTCAACCGCGGCCAATCCGCCCGCGTCTCGTAAACTACTGCTTATATTGTGGTTACGACCTAATTTTGGTTCTCGCTGCGTTGCGTTAAGTGGCACCGCTGTTGCTTCCAGTATGGGCATCGTGAGCGGTGCACGCCTGCTGTCGGCGTACCCGCCTTGAACTAGGACCCCTACAGCGCATTCAACGGAGACCCCACCCATGGCCGTAAAAGAACTGGCCTTCGAAGCCGAAGCCCGCGCCAAGCTGCTCGCAGGTGTCGAGAAGCTGGCCGCAGCCGTCAAGAGCACCCTCGGGCCCCGCGGCCGCAACGCCGTGATCGACAAGTCCTGGGGCGGACCGACCGTGACCAAGGACGGCGTCACCGTCGCCGAGGAAATCGAACTCGCCGACAAAGACGAGAACATGGGTGCCCAACTCGTCAAGGAAGCCGCATCCAGGACCTCCGACAAAGCGGGTGACGGCACGACGACCTCCACCGTCCTGGCCGAGGCCCTGTTCAAGTCCGGCCTGCGTCAGGTCACCGCTGGGGTGGACGCCAACGCGCTGGTCCGTGGCATGAAGAAGGCGGTCCTCGCAGTCGTCGCCGACATCCAGAAACAATCCAAGCCGATCGACGCGACCCGCAAGGACGACATCGCGAACGTCGCGTCCATCTCCGCCAACAACGACCCGGCCATCGGCAAGATCATGGCCGATGCGTTCATGCGCGTCGGGAAAGACGGCGTCATCACGGTCGAAGAAGGCAAGAGCCTCGATACCTACGTCGATGTCGTCGAGGGCATGCAGTTTGACCGCGGCTACCTCTCCCCCAACTTCGTCACCGATGCCGACGCTATGACCGTCGAGTTCAGCAAGGCTCTGGTGCTGGTCTATGAAGACAAGATCAGCTCGATCCAGAAGCTGGTCCCGCTTCTCGAAAAGGTCCAGCAGGCCAAGAAGCCGCTGCTCATCATCGCGGAGGACATCGAAGGCGAAGCCCTCGCGACCCTGGTGGTTAACAAGCTCCGCGGCGTGCTCAACGTCTGCGCGGTCAAGGCCCCGGGCTACGGCGACCGCCGCAAGGCCATGCTCGGCGACATCGCGGTGCTCACCGGCGCAACCGCCATCATGAAAGACCTCGGTATCGAGTTGGACAAGGTCGAACTCGATCAACTGGGCCTGGCCAAGAAGCTCACCGTTGACGCGGACAACACCACGATCATCGAGGGTGCCGGCTCAAGCGAAGCGATCAAGGGCCGCATCCAGCAGATACGCAACGAAATCGAAAACACCACATCGGACTACGACCGCGAGAAGCTCCAGGAGCGTCTGGCCAAGCTGGCCGGCGGCGTGGCGCAGATCAACGTCGGTGCGGGCTCTGAGGCAGAACTCAAGGAAAAGAAGGCACGCGTCGAGGATGCGCTGCACGCCACCCGCGCCGCGGTGGCCGAGGGCATTGTCCCAGGCGGCGGCGTGAGCTTCATCCGTGCAATCGCTGCCCTCAAGAACGTCAAGACCACAAGCGAGGACGAGCAGGCCGGCGTCAACGTCGTGCGCGACGCACTATCGGTCCCGCTCCGCACCATCGCCGACAACTCGGGCGAACGCGGCAGCGTGGTCGTCGGCAAAGTGACCGAGGGCAAAGGCAGCTTCGGATTCGATGCCCTCAAACTCGAATACGGCGACCTGCTCGCCAAGGGCATCATCACCCCAGCCAAGGTCGATCGCACCGCCCTGGAGAACGCTTCATCCGTCGCCAGCCTCCTGCTCACCTGCGACTGCACCGTCACCGAAGCCCCCAAGGATGAAGAGCCCGCCGGCCACGGCCACGGCGACCCGATGGGTGGCATGGGTGGTATGGGCGGAATGGGCGGAATGGGTGGCATGGGCGGCATGATGTAACCCGCTACGCCACGGCACTGAAGCGGAGAGCACCTGATGGCCACTAAGATGACTGACCCTACGAGAATGACACCGATCTGCCCACAACGAACGGCGGATGTCGCGTCCGTTTACCCGAAGGGTCGCAGCGGCCAACCAAGAGCCTTTTCGCGTGGAAGTGCCGCGTCGCCGAGGCCAGCCAACACGCGTCCATCTGCGCGTCACTCAACACGATCGGCCGGAGTAACACGATGAAATTCCGCATCGTCATTGAACAGGATGAAGACGGCAAGTTCATCGCTTCGTGCCCCACCCTCCCCGGATGCTGGAGCCAGGGCGACACCCGAGATGAAGCGAGGCAGAACATCGCGGAAGCCATGGCGGGCTATCTCGATAGCCTCAAGAAGCACGGCGACCCGATCCCACCGCCGATCAATGAAGATGTCATCGACATTGATGTGGAAAGGGTCGCCTGACATGGCCAAGCTACCGGTCGTATCGGGAGCGGATGCCGTGAAGGCGTTTGAAAAAATCGGCTATGAGCTTAGCCACCAGAAAGGAAGCCACATGATCCTCCGTCGCAAAGACCCGCCGTATCGGCACCTTTCCATCCCCAACCACAAAGAGTTGGCCAAGGGATTGCTCCGCGGATTGATCCGTGACGCGGGTTTAACAAGCGATCAGTTCATCGAATTGCTTTAACTTTTACATACACCCCCAAACCATTTTTTACTCGGAGATAGCTACCATGGCCACCGCAACCAAAAACAAAAAATCCACTTCCGTCCGCCCGCTCGATGACCGGGTCATTGTCAAGCCCAAGGAGGCCGAGACCAAGACCGCGTCCGGCATCTACCTGCCCGAGGGCGCGAAGGAAAAGCCCCAGATGGGCACGATCATCGCGACCGGCCCGGGCAAGCTCAACGACGATGGCACCCGCGCACCGATGGCCGTCAAGAAAGGCGACACCGTGCTCTACGGCAAGTACGCCGGCACCGAAGTCGATATCGATGGCCAAGAGCACATGATCATGCGTGAGAGTGAACTGCTCGGCGTCATCGAGAAGTAAGCACAAACATCCCCACCTCATACCCGAGGTGGTACGTCGCGATGGCGCGACGCTTCCGTCAGAAAGAACAACCCCACAATTAGGGAGTCGCAGATATGGCAAGTAAACAAATGATCTACGGTGCCGAGGCACAGGCCGAGCTCAAGAAAGGGCTCGACCAGCTCGCCGCCGCCGTCAAAGTCACCATGGGCCCCACCGGCCGCAACGTCGTGATCCAGAAGTCCTTTGGCGGCCCGTCGGTCACCAAGGACGGCGTCTCGGTCGCGAAGGAAGTCGAACTCGATAGCCCGTTCCAGAACATGGGGGCCAAGATGGTGGTCGAGGTCGCGAAGCGCACCTCCGACAAGGCCGGCGACGGCACCACCACCGCGACCGTGCTGGCCCAGGCCATCTTTAACGAGGGCCTGCGTCACACCACCGCGGGGGCGAACCCCATGGCGATCCAGCGCGGCATCACCGCGGCCGCCGAGGTCGCCAGCAAGGCCATCGAAGCATCCGCCATCAAGTGCAAGGGCAAGGACGACTACCGCAAGGTCGCCACCGTGTCCGCGAACCACGACACCGAGATCGGCGACATGATCGCCGAGGCGATCGCCAAGGTCGGGCCCGATGGCGTCGTCGAAGTCGAGGAAGGCAAAAGCTCGGAGACCACGCTCGATTACGTCGAGGGCATGCAGTTTGACAAGGGTTACCTCTCGCCCTACTTCATGACCGACCCCGCGACGCAGCAGTGCGTACTCGATAACGCGCTGGTGCTCATCTACGAGAAGAAGATCAGCAACCTGCCCGACCTGCTCCCGCTGCTGAACAAAGTCGCGATGGCGCAGAAGCCCCTGCTCATCATCGCGGAGGACGTCGAGAACGAAGCGCTCGCGGCACTGGTCGTGAACCGTCTGCGTGGCGTGCTCAAGATCGCAGCCGTCAAGGCCCCGGGCTTTGGCGACCGACGCAAGGCTATGCTCGGCGACATCGCCGTGCTCACCGGCGGAACCTTCATCTCCGACGACCAGGGCATCAGCCTCGAAACACTCGAACTCGACGCGCTTGGCTCTGCGAAGAAGATCGCCATCTCCAAGGATGACACAACCATCATCGAGGGGGCCGGCAAGAAGAAGGATATCGAAGCCCGCTGCGACCAGATCCGCAACCAGATCGAGAAGACCACCTCCGACTACGACAAGGAAAAGCTCCAGGAACGCCTGGCCAAGCTCACCGGCGGCGTGGCGATCATCAACGTCGGCGCGATGACCGAGACGGCGATGAAGGAGCGGAAAGACCGCGTCGATGACGCGCTGCACGCCACCAAGGCAGCCGCGCAAGAGGGCTACGTGCCCGGCGGCGGGGTCGCGCTGCTCCGTGCTCAGTCGGCCGTGGAAGAAGCCAAGGCCAAGGTCAAGGGCGACGAGAAGATCGGCTACGACATCGTGGCCGCGGCGCTCGAAGCCCCCATGCGGCAGATCGTCCAGAACACCGGTGCCGACGGCTACGTCGTCGTCGAGAACGTCCGCAACAGCAAGGGCAACATGGGCTATAACGCCGCGACCGGTGAGTACACCGATCTGGTGAAGGCCGGGATTATTGATCCCGCGCTGGTCGCCCGGACCGCCCTGCTCAACGGCGCCTCGGTGGCCGGGCTGATGCTCACCACCAACGTCCTGATCACCGATCTGGACGAGGATGAGAAGCCGGTCGCGGGCGCCGTCTCGTAATCTCTACACACTCGCGGGCGGGTGGCGACAGCCCCCCGCCCGCTTTGGAGCTGGCGTTTGGCGCGTGGCGGCTGGTCTGATTCGTGACCAGGACCACCAGTCAGACGCCAGACGTTTTATGGCTACTCAGCGGGATTACTACGAGATCCTCTCCATCGAGCGCACCGCGAGCGGTGACGATATCAAACGCGCGTATCGCAAGCTGGCGATGAAGTATCACCCGGATCGAAACCCCGGGAACGCTGAAGCCGAGCTCAAGTTCAAAGAGGCGGCCGAGGCCTACGAAGTCCTGTCCGACACAAGCAAGAGGCAGCGCTACGACCAGTTCGGGCACGCGGGCATGCGCGGGCAGGCAGGGCATGACTTCAGCCACATGCACGCCGAGGACATCTTCTCGATGTTCGGCGATATCTTCGGCAATTCATTCGGGGGCGGCGGTCGCGGCCGACGCGGGGGCAATCGCCCGACCCAGGGCTATTCGCTCGAAACGCAGACCGAGATCACACTCGAAGAGGTACTCGCGGGCACCGAGAAAGAGATTGAGTTCACCCGGCAGGACCTTTGCGACAAGTGTAAAGGTAGCGGGCTGAAGCCCGGCGCTTCGCCCGGTACGTGCATCACGTGTGCGGGGACGGGGCAGGTCCAGCAGGCCGGCCTCGGTGGGATGTTCCGCATGGTCACCACCTGCCCCGCGTGCCAGGGTTCGGGCAAGACCGTGGCGCAGGCCGACCGCTGCACCGGCTGCTCCGGCTCCGGCAAGCAGCCCCTGAAGCGCAAGCTCTCGGTCAAGATCCCAGCGGGCATCCACGACGGCCAAGCCATCCGCGTCGGCGGCGAGGGTGAGCCGGGCGATCGCGGCGGGCCACGTGGCGACCTCCACGTCGTGATCCGCATCGCTGAGCACGACCTGTTCACCCGGGAGGACGACCACCTGGTCATGCGCATGCCGGTGAGCTTCGCCCAAGCGGCGCTCGGCGCGAAGGTGAAAGTGCCCACGCTCGACGGTGAAACCGAGATCACCATCAAGCCCGGCACGCAGCACGGCGAGCTGTTCCACGTGCATGGCCAGGGGCTCCCCAACCTACGCAGCAAACGCCGGGGCGACCTTGTCGCGGTCATGCTTATCGAGGTCCCCAAGAAGCTGACCAGCAAGCAAAGCGCGCTGCTCCGCGAGTACGCCGCGACAGAAAACCACGATGTATTGCCAGAGAACAAGAGTTTCTGGGAGAAGATCAAGCTGACGCTTGGGTGAATACCATGACAGACACGCACCAAGAACAGAACCACCCCTTACCCGACGATCCCAACGATCTGCACGCGGCGGACAATACGGACACGCCACCCGATGAGGCCCCGCTCAACCTCCTGGCCCAGGTCCAGAAGGAGCGCGACGACCTTGAGCAGCGACTGCTGCGCACAGCCGCGGACTACCAGAACTTCATCAAGCGTGCGCACCAGAACGTAGCCGCCGCCGAGCAGCAGGCCCTGTTTGATGTCGCCAAGAGTTTGGTGACCGTGATGGACCACTTCGACCGCGCGTTGGATGTGGACGAGAGCAAGGCCACCGCGACCGATGTGCTCGCTGGCCTGCGGATCGTGCACGATGAGTTGCTGGGTGCCTTGGCGAAGTTTGGGGTAAAGCGTGTCGATGCCCTGCCCGGGACGCCGTTCGATCCGATGCGCCATGAAGCGCTGATGCGGCAGCCCGCCGCAGGCATAGAGCCCGACCACGTGGCGCAGCAGTTCCAGCCGGGGTATGTGCTAAACCAGAAAACCGTGCGTGCTGCCCAAGTCAGCGTCGCCGAGTAAACGAGAACCACGATGCCAACCTACGACTATCAGTGCGGTGCCTGCGACCATGTGTTCGAGGAGTTCCAGTCGATCACCTCAAAGCCGTTGCGCAAGTGCCCCGCATGTGGCAAGCAGAAGCTCAATCGTCTCATCGGCACGGGCGCGGGTGTGATCTTCAAGGGCTCGGGTTTCTACCAGACCGATTACCGGTCCGAGGGCTATCAGAAGTCCGCCAAGGCCGAGTCTGATGCCGCGAAGCCCAAGACCGATGACAAGAAACCGGGCGAGTCCAAGCCAGCCGAAGCCGCGGCATCGACGGACACCAAGCCCGCAGCCACGAAAAAGAAAGCCGCCGACTCCACAAAGTGACCGTCGCGCACTGGTGCGACCGTCATGACAGAGAGGCCAAGCGAATCATCGACAGCCGGCCGGGGCCTTTAGGCGGACGCGTTGGACTCGCAGATAGTGCCAGCCGCCCCGCGCCACCGCCGGGGCTCCTTCTGCGAGCGTCCCGCCGCGCTGTGGTAAGATGTCCCCGTGTGGTCGCCCGGCGTTGCCGGGCGGTATCCGCCGACCGATTGCCACTCTATCCCAAGGCCGTGCTCCGATGGCAAACAAAGACCAGAACAACAAGAAGGCCGCCGCGCAGAACAAGCCCAAGCTGACCGTGAAAGAGAAGAAGGAGCGCAAGGCGCGCAAGGCCCTTGAGAAGGGCTCCAAGTAGGATCGTAGCGTGACCCGGCCGCGATTTGGCCGGGGGCGTGACCGCTGTTATAAAGGATGGCTTGAGGTCGCCTGCGAATGCAGCCGGTCCACAAGCTTTGGACCGGAAATCAACCCCATCGTGAGAGACTGAGCAAATGGACAGCGTAAGAATCGGCGTCATCGGCGCGGCTGGCAGCATGGCGAGCCATCACCGTAAGTACATCCCGGAGCTTGACGGCGCCAGCCTGGCGGCGGTGTGTGATATCGACGCCAAGAAGTTGGCCGATGTCGCGAAAGACCACCCCGATGCCAAGGTGTTCGACACAGCCGAAGCGCTGATCGACTCCGGCGAGGTGGACGCCATCGTGATCGCCACGCCACACTACTTCCACCCGACTTACGCGGAGCACGCCTTCAAGGCCGGTGTCCACGTGCTGACCGAGAAGCCGGTGGCCGTCACCGCGAAGGCCGCGGAGGAATGCAACAAGGCATACGCTGCGGCACTCAAGAAGTACCCCAACCTCAAGTACGCGGGCATGTTCAACCAGCGCTCGCGGCCACAGTGGAAGCACATCAAAAAGATGTGCGACGACGGCACGCTCGGTGAGATCGTCCGCGTCGAGTGGGTGATCACGACCTGGTTCCGCAGCCAGGCGTACTACAACTCGGGCGGCTGGCGCGCGACATGGTCTGGCGAGGGTGGCGGTGTGCTCATCAACCAGTGCCCGCACAACCTGGACCTGTTCCAGTGGTTCGTCGGCATGCCCACCAAGCTGTGGAGCATCGCTGGCATCGGCAAGTTCCACGAGATCGAGGTCGAGGATGACATCACCGCCATGATGGAGTTCGCCAACGGCGCGACCGGCACCTTCATCACCTCCACGGGCCAGACCCCCGGGATCAACCGGCTGACAATCGTCGGCACCAACGGCACACTCGAGACCACCGAGGGCGGCAAGGTCCGCTTCCGTGAGACCACGCAAAACATCCGCGAGTTCTGCCGGACCAGCCCGGACCGGTTCGGCAACGTCGATGTCATTGAGCACGAGATCACCCCCGCCAAACAGAAGCTGCCGGAGCACCGCACCGTGTTCCAGAACTTCATCGACGTGATCCTTGGCAAGGAGAAGGACCTGATCGCCCCCGCGGTCGAGGGGATCCGTGGGCTGGAACTCGGCAATGCCATGCTCCTGTCGGGCCTGATGGGTGGCCAGCCGGTGGACCTCCCGACAGACCGCGAAGCCTTCGATGCGAAGCTCAAGGAACTGGCGGAGAACTCCACGTTCGTGAAGCATGAACCGACCGAATCCAAGGCCGCCGCCATGAGCGGGTCGTTCTGATAGACCCTGACGACTGCGGGCGGGCCTCGTGGAGTTGGTTAGTTTGCAAGCAAAGAGGGTCGCCGCGTGGATCGCATTGAACACCACCGCCTCGCTGTGTGCAGTTGGTCGCTTGGCCCCAAAAGCCCAACAGAACTGGCCCGGCTGCTCAAGACCCTCGACCTGCCCCGCACGCAGCTCGCACTGATGCCCGTGCTGGGTGACCCCGCGTGGGCCCACGCCCCAGCCACCCTGCGGGCCGAGGGGATCGAGATCGTCTCGGGGATGTTCGGCACGATCGGGGAGGACTACACCACCCTCGAGACCATCCGGGCTACCGGCGGCGTCGCACCCGACCAGCACTGGCCCGCAAACCGTGAGCGTGCTCAGCGTGCCGCTGCGCTCGCCCAGGATATGGGTCTGCGCACCGTGAGCTTCCATGCCGGGTTCATCCCCCACGACCGGGAGAACCCGCAGTTCGCCACCCTGCTCGCGCGCCTCACCGACCTGGCGGACCTGTTTGCATCACACGGCCTCGACCTGCTGCTGGAGACCGGGCAGGAGACCGCCGGGGCCTTGACGGAGCTGCTGGTTGCTGCGGAGCGCCCGAATCTTGGGGTCAACTTCGACCCGGCGAACATGGTCCTCTACGGCATGGGCGACCCGATCGCGGCCCTGCGGCTGCTCATGCCCTATGTCCGGCAGGTCCACCTCAAAGACGCGAACCCCGCACCAACGCCCGGGGACTGGGGCAGCGAGCAGCCGGTGGGAAAGGGCACCGTCGATTGGCGTGCGTTTCTAAGCGTGCTGTCCGATGCGGGATACACCGGCCACCTCGTCATCGAGCGCGAGGCTGGCGCGACACGCATGGAAGATATCGCGACCGCGGTGGCGTACATCCGCTCGCTGGACTGATGATTCACTAAGGGCTTCACCGCTTGCCCACGCCCGGCCATCGTGTATCGTGACACCGATCGCGGGTGGTCACTTGCCATGCTTTACCGCTTACTTGCTGACATGATCCTGGTGGTCCACTTCGGGTTCGTCCTGTGGGTGATCCTCGGGCTGGTGTTGATCCTGCTCGGCGGGCCGCTGGGCTGGCGGTGGGTCCGGCATCGATGGGTCCGGCTCGCGCACCTTGGGTCGATCGGATTCGTGGTGGTCCAGGCGTGGCTGGGGCAGATATGCCCGCTGACCATCTGGGAGAGCGACCTGCGGATCAAGGGGGGCCAATCGCCCTACAGCGACCGCGGCTTCGTTGCCGACCATGTGCAGGCGCTCCTGTTCTACGACGCGCCGACCCACTATTTCGTGATCGGTTACACGGTTTTCGCCTTGCTGGTGACTCTCACCTTCTTCGTGGTCCCGGTGCGGTGGCGCAGTGGGCGGCATGAGTCCGAGAAAACAACCTGAATTTTTTGCTTCCATTTCCTGTCTCCGCAGCGCATAATGACTCTGGCCTGCATCTCACGTTTCTACAACCTAACGCGAAAGGATTTCCGTATGGACATCGAAGTGCGCGCGACGAATTTCGGGTTGGAATCCGGGGTCAAAGACTATATCCACAGGCGTTTGATGATGAGCCTGGACCCGTTCGATGGGCGGGTCGGCAAGGTGGATGTCATCGTCACCAATCTCCATGGCCGCAACCACGTCCGGGAGTTGCAGTGCCGTATCCACGCCAAGATCAACCACGCGACGGACGTGCTCATCGAGCAGATCGACGCGGACCTGGTTGCCGCGATCGACATGGCTGCGGGCCGATTGAAGCGGACGGTGCGTCGGCACATCAATCGCCGCCGCGACAGCAAACGCCGCCCGAACGTGCGCTCTATCGCAGCGTGACAGCCGCGTGCGGAGAGATTTATGAACTAGCGCTGATTGTTCAGCGGTAGATGATGTCCATCACAAGCTGGTCATTGGCATCGCGTGACCATGTGAGGACCGGTTCGGGTTGCAGGCCTGTGGCGATGACGCGGGGCGGCAGGTCGCTGCGCGATGCGGCGAGCAGTTGGAACGCGGCCGCCGATCCGTTGGGGCGGTCATAGGTGAACATCGACGCGTCGGCTGCCTCGGCGGTGTCGGTGATGTGGTGCGTGGTGCGGGTCACCGCAAACCCCCTGCTGACAAGCGTCTGCTGCAATGCCTCGATGGAATCGGGCAGCGGTTCGCCTTGTTCCTCAAGGAACCGCATGGCTGTGCCAATGAACTCAAGCCGATACGTCGCGGTGCTCAGGGGGTCGGGTTCCTGTTTCGCGGCATAAGCGAGCCACGCCTTCTCAAGCTTTGATACGTCGCTGGAGCCAAACGCGCGGGCGTATGCCTGACTCGCGTCCTGGCTCTTGCTGAGCAATTGCAGGTAGGTGCCAAAAGCGGCCCGGTACTTGCCCCCGTCTGCGTGAATGAGGAAGTACGCAATCGACCACGCCTGCGCGTAGAGCAGCTCAGACCTCGCGGGGTCTTCGCGGAGTATGCCACCCCATTGCTGCGGCGTCATTGCCAGCAGCGCTGCCACGGGCATGACATCGCCCGAGGCGATCGCCCCACGCACCGCCTGCACCCGGCGGGAACCGGCCAGGCCCAGCGTCATCCGGTCACGCACCAGGATCGCATCCTCGAAATACTGCGCAAGCCCCTCATTCACCCACACGGGGATGTTGGGCCCGATGTGCCGCCAGGCAAACTGGTGGAAGCCCTCGTGCTGCAGCACCGCCAGGGTCTGCGACCGGCTCTTGCCCTCGGTCCACGTCGCCAACCCGACGATGTCCTTCGTAACGAAGAACATCCCGCCGGAGTTGTGCCCGTTGAGGTCGTGCCGTTGGAGGAAGGCCTCATAGTCCGCCCTTGCCCTGAAGAGGTAGAGCGGCATGGGGGTTTGGTCGTGCGTATTGAAGTCGGCGAAGCGCTGGCGGTAGCGTTCGTAGATCGCGTCCATGTGCTGGCCGAAGGGCACCACGTCTCGCCGGGGGAGGTCGGTATGGATGTGGTAATGGCGGGAGGCAAAGACTTCGAGTTTGGGCCCCACCCGGTCCTCGCTCGCGGCAGATTGGGCACTCTGAGGGGCCGATGTGGTCAGGCCAATGCCTACCACCGCCAGCAGCAGGAAGCGATGCACCCATCGCGTGGCGGGATAGTGGCCGAGGCTCTTCACCGTCTTGGCTATCGGCCGGTTTTGGGGTCGATTTTAGTCGCTTAAGCCGGGTTGAAGTGATTGTCTTTGATTCGCGGTGTTGCAGAGATGTTCGGGCTAACCGAGTGGCGATGCCCGTGCTGCCAGCCCCATAAAGACCCGGCGCAGGTCACCCGCAGTGCTTACATCCCCGCGTAATCGATCGCCCGGCTGATCTCGCTGCGGAGTTGGTGGCGGTGTACCACGCGGTCCACAAAGCCCTTCTGAAGCAGGAACTCGGCCCGCTGAAAACCTTCGGGCAACTCTTGGCGGACGGTGTTGGCGATCACGCGGGGGCCGGCGAAGCCGATCAGGGCCTTGGGTTCCGCGAAAATCAGGTCGCCGAGCATGGCGAAGCTGGCGGTGACCCCGCCGGTGGTCGGGTCGGTGAGGACGGAGATGAAGAGCCCGCCCGCATCGTCCAGCCGCGCAAGCGCCGCGGCGGTCTTGGCCATCTGCGCCAGCGACAGTGCCGACTCCATCATCCGCGCTCCGCCCGATGACGAGATGATGACCAGCGGCTTGTTCTCCGTGAGCGCAAGCTCGGCACAGCGGGTAATCTTCTCACCCACCACAGCACCCATCGACGCCATGATGAAGTTATTGTCCATCACCGCGAGGACGACGCCGCGGCCCTTGATGAACGCCCGGCCGCTGATGAGCGCATCCTTGTGCCCGGTCTTTTTCTGCTCGTCGAGCAGCCGCTGCTTGTAGGGCTTGCGATCCACAAACCCCAGCGGATCGGTGGGGGCAAGGTCGGCCCAGAGTTCTTCAAAGCTGCCGGGGTCCACCGTCTGCGCCACGCGGTCGTCGCCGCCGATGCGGTAGTGGTGGTCGCAGTCCGGGCAGACGAACATGTTCTGCTCCACGGTCTTGCGGTAACTCATCGCACCGCAGCCGGGGCAACGCATCCACAGACCGGCGGGCACATCCGCCCGCTCGCTTCGTGAGACCACTTCCGACCAGGCACGGGGCCGGCCCGCGGATGAGCCGTTATCCGCCGCGTCTGCATGCGCAAGCGAACCATCCAGGCCCGCAGCCCCTGGCGCGGGTGCCCGGCCCTTGATCGGGTTATTCGCGGGGTTGTCGGCGGGGCTGGTCCTTGACGGACCCGACGACGCCTGATTGGATTCATCCTGGGCCAATATCAAGCTCCGGTGGCGGCAAACGCTCGAATCAACCATTATATCGTCAACGGCCGCGACACGACAATCTCCGCACCACGGCCCAAACGGGAGCACCTATGCACCTCACCCGCTTTCTCGACCCAAACGGCGTCCCACACTTTGGCATCGACCTCGGTGATGGCACCGCCAACCGACTGTCCGGGAGCCCGCTCGATGGGCCAATCAAACCGACCGGCGAGATATGCGCCATTACCAAGCGTCTCGCGCCCATCGCCCCGGCCAACATCTACTGCATCGGGCTCAACTACACCGCACACGCCGCGGAGTCAGGCCACGCGGTGCCCGAGCACCCCTGCGTGTTCATGAAACCGACCACCTCACTCTGCCACCCCGGCGACCCGATCCGTATCCCCGCCTCCAGCCACGGACCCGAGGTGGACTATGAGGCTGAGCTAGCCATCGTCATCGGCACGATTGCCCGCGATGTGGACGAACGGGACGCGATGAGCCACGTCCTGGGGTTCACCTGCGCCAACGATGTCTCGGCCCGGTGGTGGCAGAAGCACGGCGGGGGCGGGCAGTTTGTCCGGGGCAAGTCGTTCGACACCTTCTGCCCGCTGGGGCCGGTGATCGTGACCGTCGGCGATGCAGAGGACGAAGTCGCAGACCCCGGCGACCTGCGCGTGCGAAGCATGCTCAACGGCAACGTCATGCAGGACGACACCACCGCGAACATGATGTTCTCGGTCCCCGAGTTAATCAGTCGGCTCAGCAGGGACACCACGCTGCTTCCCGGCACGGTCATCCTCACCGGCACACCCGAGGGTGTGGGTTATGCACGCAAGCCGCCGGTGTTCCTCACGCCCGGCGATGAGATCACGGTGACGATCGATGGGATCGGATCGCTGAGCAACCCGGTGCTCATGGCCAAATCTTGAACCCGGACCGGCATGTCGTGTCACACGAGGCCCAGCGCCTCGTATAGCTCGGTCAGCAATTCATCGATGCGGTGCTGGTGGATGCGCTCGCCGGGCATCCCCACAAACGCCACCGCAACCGCGAGGTCGTGCGTCGGGTCGGCAAACGCAGCCGAGGATTGCACCCCGCCGTGCCCGAAAGTGAGCGGCGTCGCGTGGCGGCCGTAGCCATAAGGGATGCGTCCCTTGCGGTCGGGCATCTCAAGTAAGAATCCCAGGCCCCAATCCATCGGGTGTGTGAACGTCCGGTCACGCAGGCCCGCGCGATGGCGGTGGGTCATGGCTGCGACAGATTCTGTGGATAAAACACGCTGGCCATCAAGGGCACCCCCGCCGAGCATCATCTGATAGAACCGCACGAGTTGGCGCATCGGCCCAATCCCGCTGCTGCCCGGCGAACACGAAGTGAGCCACTCACGTGTGTGCGTGTCGTCCGGCCGGGCCTTCCCGCCCGTGGTGTTCGGCAGCGACGCGAGACGACCAGCCGCCATGTACGTGTCATAAAGTTCCGGGGGAACGCCCACGAAGCAGTCCGACATGCCAAGGGGTTCAAAGATGTGTGCATGGAGGTAGTCCGGCAGGCTTTGGCCGGTGACGCGTTGGATGAGTTCGCCGAGGATGAACCAACTCGTCGTCGGGTGATACCCCGCGGTCGCGCCAGGCACCCAGCCTTGCTCCAAGGGCATGTCACAAATCCTGTCGATGATCGCAGGCCACGGGTCGTGGGGATAGTGGAACGGCTCACCCCCGGACGGCGAGCCCGGCAACCCACGAAACCCGCCGGTGTGCGTCAGCAGGTGCTTGATCGTGATCGCGTCCTTCCCCCCCGCTCTGAATGCGGGTAGATGCGCAGCAACCGGGTCATCAAGCGATAACTGCCCGCGCTCCACGCATTGCATCACCGCCGCCGCGACGATGGGCTTGGTGGATGACTTCCAGAGCATCAGCGAATCGGGCGTGATCGCGACACCGGGCCGGGCCTGCCCGATCGCGAAGTCAAGAGTGATTCTTCCTTCCCACGACACGACAACCTGTGCCCCAAGGTGATGGCCGTCGGCGATGCCAGCTTCGATGACGTGATGGTGGCTTGGTCTTATCAATGCAAGACGTCCGAATCCTCAGAAGCGCTGTTTCCAAGATCGCTCAATGCCTCAGCCCTTATCGAAATCTATCCGCTTAAACTCGCCGATGCGGATGGACCACGCCCCTTCGTCGTCACGGATAATCTCATAGGTGCCGTCCACCCGCCCTGCGGTGGGGTTGGCGTTGCCGTCACCGTCGTTCCAGATGTAGAAGGTGAAGGCCAATTCGTCACCGCGCCCGCAGTTGACTTCACCTTTCCAGACGCCTTCGCCGTTGTTGATGATCGCGCCGGGGTCACCAGCCGCAGCCAGGCGTTGATAACCCAACGGCGCGGGCTCGAACGAGGCACGTCGCGGGGTGTCGTGTTCAAGGTGATAGACGGCGTTGGCGCGATGATGCCCGGTTCCCGGATAGCGCCCCGGGACAAATAAGAAGCGATGTTCCGCCGTGCCGATCAATCTTGTGAACACAAACGGCTTTTCCAAGTATGGCTGCGTGCCATCCGAGCGGTCCGGATGCCATGTGGCAACGAGGCGATAACTGTGCTCCTGACGAACATAAAGCGCGATGCGTTGCCCGCTTAACCCCGATGGGTCCAGGCCGTGAAACGTCAGGAACAGCCGGGGGGTAATCGCATCGGCGTAGATCAAGTTCAGAGCATCCCCGTCCGGCGTCTCGATGGGCGCGGTGATGTCGGGCTTGGCTTGCCACGGGGCATCGGTGGGTTGCTTCATCTCGATGCCGGGTGCGGCATCAGACATCGTGTCTTTGGCGTGTGTGCTGAGCATCACGCACGGCGACACAATCAGAACCCATAGCGCCAGTTGGGGCAAGCGGTGCATGTCGGCCTCGATTTTCAGGAACACCACTACGCGGCAAGCCGCGGCGCTGCATGGGTGGTCACCCCACCACAGCCAGACTGACGCTCGTGGGTTTGCTGACGACAGCCTCGAACTCGTGGAAGAACTTGTTGGCGATGGTGCGGATGGCCCAGTTGGCGCCGTCGCTGAGGCCACAGATGTTGTTGCCGGGCATCGAGCCCATGCTGCTGGATAGCTCGAGCAGCATATCCAGGTCGCGCGTCGTGCCGTCGCCCGCCTCGATGCGGGTGAGCATCTTGTAGAGCCAGTTCGTACCCTCGCGGCAGTGTGTGCATTGCCCGCAGGACTCGTGGCTGAAGAACCGGGCCACGTTTCTCGCCGCGGAGACCATCGAAAAGCTCTCGGGGATCACGGTGATGCACGCTGTTCCCAGGCCGAGGTTGTTCCACTTCTTGCCGATGTCAAAGTCCAGCGCCGCGCCCGCGTGGGCTTCTTCTTGTGTAATCACGCCCATGCTGATCCCGCCGTGGAAGTAGGCCTTGATCTTCACGCCCTCGCGTGGCCCCAAGCCCAGCCGATCGATGACATCGATGACGGTGACGCCGAGGTTCTCCTCGTACACCCCCGGCCGCTTCACGGGGCCGGAGATACCCATGAGCTTGGTGCCGAACGACGCGGGAACCTGTGGCGGCGCACCCTCGGGCCGGCCCTTGCCCATGCCCTTGAACCACTCCGCGCCGTGAGTCATGATCGGGCCGACGTAAGCCAGCGTCTCGACATTGTTGATGATCGTCGGCCGACCAAACGCACCGGCGACGGCGGGGAACGGCGGCTTGATTCGCGGCCAGCCACGCTTGCCTTCCAGCGATTCGAGCAGACCCGTCTCCTCCCCGCAGATGTATGCTCCGGCGCCGCGGTGGATGAACAAGTCAGGCCACCGCCCATTAATCTGACCCAGCCTGCTGCCCTCGCCGAAGACCTTCTGGGCGTAGGCCTCGTCGATCGCTCTCTGGAACGCTTCGCGGTGGTGGTGGTACTCGCCGCGGATGTAGAAGTACGCGGTGTCCAGGCGACAGGCGTGCATGCAGATCGCGATGCCCTCGATGACCGAGTGCGGGTCGAAGTTGATGAGGATCTGGTCCTTGAACGTGGCGGGCTCGGATTCGTCGGCGTTGATGGCGAGATAGCGACGCCCGCCGTCTTCTGGAGGAAGGAACGACCACTTCATCCCCGCCGGGAACCCCGCGCCGCCCCGGCCGCGCAGCTCCGCAGCCTTGACCTGATCGACCACGTCCTTCGGGGTCATGGCCACGCATTGGTCGAGTGCTTCATAGCCCCCGGTCTTCACGAACTGGTCGTAGCCGACAAACTGACGGTCGGCAAAGTTGCCCCACGGCGGGGTGGGGATGCGCTTGAAGAGGATGGGTTGGTCTAGGGGCATGCGGTTTTCCGTTTTCAGACGTGCGGGATGAATCCCGCCGCTAAACTGGATCAGGTTTCGTTCTTGTCCTGCTTAATCTCGATCTCTTCGATGGTCGTTCGTCGCACGGTGACCTTGTCGCTTATCTTTTTCTCTTCAACCGTTCGGCTGACCTCGCGCTTGCTGTGATCGGGCTTGAGGATGTGGTGGATCATCAAACCCGAGTCGCGGCAGAGTTTCTGGAACCAGGGCATGGGTCTGTTTCCCGACGCCCACGCTCGGCGAGCGTGGGCGTCTGGCGCGGCGTGTCACTCCAAACCATCGAGGATGCCGCCCACGTTGCCGGGGGTCAGGTTCTCGACCAGCTTATGGTTCACCAGGCCGCACGGCGCCCCGCCACACGCCCCGATGCACTCGACGTGCATGAGCGTGAACTTCCCGTCTTCCGTGGTTTCGCCGGGGCCGATGCCCAGCTTCTCCTCGACCGCGTG
This sequence comes from Phycisphaeraceae bacterium, assembly GCA_041743835.1. Classification (GTDB taxonomy): domain Bacteria; phylum Planctomycetota; class Phycisphaerae; order Phycisphaerales; family Phycisphaeraceae; genus JBGTLW01. Next base: position 31,794 of record JBGTLW010000050.1, read on the forward strand.
CATCACGCCGTCGCTGTCCATGATCTCACAGGAGATGGACTGGCAGACCCACACGGTGTACTTGCCGCGCGGCTGGAGGAAGTACTCCTCGTAGAACGTGGCGGTATCCATCACCTCGGCCGGCGAGGTCTCGACAATCGCCGCGATCTCCTCGATCGCCTGGTACGGGATCCAGCCGTGCTTGTCCTGCACGGCGTGCAGCGCGGGCATCGTCGCGGCCCGCTTGGTGGGGTAGCGCGACAGGGCCGCTTCAATCTCGGAGCGCACCTCGGGGTCCACCCAAGGCGACTCCCGCCGCTCGATCTTCATGCCGCCCGAGTTCTTGGTTATCCACGCCATATCAGTAATGTCCGCTGTTCAATGTTCGATCTGCAATGCCAAAACCGGGGGCCGCTCATCCCCGCGTGTCACCGATCCAGTTCCGCTGCGATGATGTTCAGGCTGCCGATGACCGCCACGGTGTCCGCCAGCGTATGGCCCTCGAGCATCTTGGGCAGGCAGGAGAAGTGGATAAAGCTCGGCGGGCGGTGACGCACGCGCCAAGGCACCGGGCCACCATCGGCGACAATGTAGAACCCGTGCTCACCGTTGCCCGTCTCGGTTGCGGCATACACCTCGTTCACCGGGGCTTCCCACTTGCGGTTGGTCATCACAAGCTGGAAGTGTTGGATCAGGCCCTCGATTGAGCCGTACACCGCTGCCTTGCTCGGCTTGGTCATCTTGCCATCGTCCCCGACATTCATCGGGCCGCCGGGGATGTCGTCGATGAGCTGCTCGATGATGTGGACCGACTGCTTCATCTCCTCCATCCGGACCAGGAAGCGTGCGAACACGTCGCCCGCTTCCGCGATGGGGACCTTGAAATTCACAGCCGAGCTGCCCTGCCCGTCCCAGTTGTCGGCATAGCACAGGTAAGGCTCGTCCTTCCGCACGTCACGCATCACGCCCGACGCCCGTGCAATCGGCCCGGTCAGCGAGAAGGCCACCGCCTCATCCTTCGTGATCGTGCCAATGCCCTCGGTGCGGTCGCGGAAGATGCGGTTCTTGTTCAGGAGGCCTTCGAGGTCGGCGATCGCGGGCGGCAACTGTTCGTGGATGAACCGCTTGACCATGCTCTTGAAGACTTCCTCATCGGGCAGGTCCATCATCGCCCCACCGACGCGGGTGTAGTCGGGGTGGAAGCGTTGCCCGGAGATGTAATCCATGATGTCGTAGATGCGCTCGCGCTCATTGAACCCGTACAGGAAGCCGGTGAAGGCTCCGAGGTCCAAAGCCGCGGCACCGCAGCACAACAGGTGGTTCTGGATCCGCCCGATCTCAGCCAGCAGGGTCCGGATCACCTTGCACCGCGGGGTCAGGTCGATGTCGAACAGCTTCTCGACCGCGTTGTGCCAGGAGATGTCGTTGCCGATGGGGCTGATGTAGTCCATCCGGCTGACGATGGTGACGTACTGGTTGTAGTCCAGCTTCTCGCCGAGCTTCTCGAATCCGGAGTGGAGGTAGCCGATGTGGGGGATAGCGCGGACGATGCGCTCGCCGTCCAGTTCCATGACGATGCGGAGGGTGGTGTGCGTCGCCGGGTGCTGGGGTCCGAAGTTCAGCGTCCAGCGGTCACCTTTGTGCTTCTGGAGTTCGTCCAGATACGGCAGGGTCTCGACATCGATATCGTAGGGCTTTAGGTCGTAGGGCATCGGGTGGCTGTTGGGCGGGGGTTTTGCTGCGGTATGCCGGGATTGTAGTCGGTGGGGAAAGCGGGGCAACTTTCAGGCAGCCACGAAATCCGTCGCGTCCATGGTTCGCCGTCGGCTGAGGCTGAACGCGACCCATACCCGTGACCGAAGGCCGCTTACAATCGCGTGATGGATCGGATCGCGATAAGCCGGTGGGTGCTGGACGAGGCCACGGCAGAGGGCTTTGCTTTGGCTGGGATTGCCCCGGCTGCGCCGAGCCCCCACGCAGACTATGTCAGGCAATGGATAGCCGAGGGTCAGCACGGGGAGATGGCCTACCTCGACACTCACCTGGATATCAGGCTGGACCCGGGGCGTCTGGTCGAGGGGGCAAGATCGGTCATCGTCGTGGCCGACCGCTATGCCTCCTCCGACGACAGCAACCCCCCGCCGCCAGCAGCCGTGCCGCGAGGTCACGTGGCGAGATACGCATGGGGTGACGACTACCACAAGGTCATCAAAAAACGCCTCCACACCCTGTGCGATGCCTTGGCTAAGCGCTTCCCCGCTGACACGTTCCGCGCTGCGGTCGATACCGCCCCGGTCATGGAACGTGAGTTCGCCACTGCGGCGGGTATGGGGTGGATCGGGAAGCACACGCTGCTCATCCACCCGAGCCGGGGGTCGTGGTTCCTGCTTGGCGTCATTGTCACGACGCTGGACATCGCGACATCCGAGGAAATGGACTACCCCGGCCACACCGCGCCTCCTGCCGATCACTGCGGGACCTGCACCCGCTGCATCGACGCGTGCCCCACGGATGCGATCGCTCCAGCAGGCTATCAACTCGACGCAAGGCGATGTATCAGCTACCTCACACTCGAACACCGCAGCCTGATCGACGCCAAGCTGCATGAGGGGATGGGCGACTGGATCGCGGGCTGCGATATCTGCCAGGCCGTGTGCCCGTACAACCGGGTGCGGAATTCAGAAAAGACCGGCCAAGAGCCACGGAGCGAAGCGATCCACCCCGCGTATGCCCCACGCAACTCCTCGTTTGATTTAATCGACCTGCTCAACTGGTCAGCCGAAGACCGCCAGCACCACTTCCGTGGCTCAGCCCTCAAACGGATGAAGCTGGACATGGTCAAGCGCAACGCCCTCATAGCCGCTGCAAACGCTTTACGCGTGCAAGACCACCCTGCGCTGCGGGAACGCATCGACGCGATCGCTCGGGATGCCGCGGAGCATGCGCTGGTCCGTGACACCGCCCGTCACGTCATCGAAGACCTCCCACCCGCACCCGCGATCCCGTGAACCGTAGCAACTCGATTCAGCTCTTGCGAAGTGTCGCGGCAAGTTGACCCACCGCGACCGCGATCGCTGCGACCGCAAGGCCGGAGCCAAGCAGGATGATCCTTGTCAGCCACGACCCGCCGTTGCGCCCGACATGCAGCATCAACTCCACCGCCCCCGCCGCGATCAGCACCGCGAGCAGTCGGCTAAGCCAGGCGATGACATTGAGCATGGCCCCCGCCCGCTCGATCTGCCGACGGCTACGCGCGTGGGGCAGGTCGCCGGTGGCGTCCATGCTCCGGGCACGGACCTCGCTGGCGATCTCTGCGGCACCAGACCCCGACAGCGTCTGGGCTGAGAGCATGGAGTCGTGTGCCGACGCCGTGGCGGAGGATGGCGTCACGCCATCCGGCCGAGGTGTGGGCCGGGGGCGGTGAGCCGAGAGCGGGATCGCCTTAGGCGCGTCCGCGGCTTGGGACGTGGCATCGCCCGACTTGGGCTTGGGCGTCGGTCGTTGGCGGTACTGTGCTGCGGCCGGGCCCGGGGCTGGCTCTTGCGGAGGCGCAGGCTCGGCTACCACTGCTTGCTCGTTTTGGCTCTCCTCGTCGGCCGATTCCCCCGGTTGGATAGTGTCAAAAAGCCCCGCAGTTTCCGAAGAGTCACCCTCCTCTTCATCGTCCACACCGCTCCCCGCAGCCGCAGCAAGAGCGGCGAGCGCATCATCTTCCGACGCAGGCGTCGTGCGTACTTCTCGCGGCTTGCTGCCCGGCTTCGCCGCCGGTCCTACAAAGGCCGGCGGGGCATCCTGAGCCGGTTGCGTGGGCTCATCCGCCAGCGACTCGGGCGATTCGGGCGGGGCTGCTGGGGAAGTTTCCGGGGAAGTTTCCGGGGGAGCTTCCGGGGGAACTTCCGGGGGAACTTCCGGGGGGCCGGGCACGCGTTGGAGGTGGCCACAGCGGGGGCACTTCATCTTTTTGCCCACCGTCCCGTCGGGCGTCTTCACCCGGGCGTCGCATTGTGCACACGAAAATCGGATGGGCATGGCAGTGGGTCATCGCACGAGGCTAGAACCGAACCGGATCAATCAACACATCCCCGAGGTCACCAGCGTCTGGGTCACGCCACAGCCGCCCCCCCGTCCGCGACCGCTTACGCCTTGGGTGCCTCGGGCACACCCACGATGCTGAAACCGCAATCCACGTGGATGGTCTCGCCTGTCACGCCGGACGAAAGGTCGCTGAGCAGATAGACCGCGGTATCGCCGACCTCTTCGCCGGTGTTCGCACGCTTCATGGAACTGGTGTGCTCCTGATACGCGATCATCTGGTCCATCCCCCCGACCCCTGCACCCGCCAGCGTCTTGAAAGGCCCTGCGCTGATGCAGTTGACGCGGATCCCCCGGCCCGGAGCGCCGAGCTCATACGCCAGATACCGCGTGGTGTGCTCAAGACAGGCCTTGGCGATACCCATCACGTTGTAGCCCGGCGTCACCTTTTCGCCGCCGTAATAGGACAGGTTCACGATGCTCCCGCCCTTGGGCATGAGTTCGCGGTCCACGCAGCGTTGCGCCATCGCCAGCAGGGTGTAGGCCGAGGTATCGATCGCGTTCTTATACACATCGCGCGGTGTCTTATGAAACATGTCCGGTTTGAGGTAGTCCTTGTCCGCAAAGGCGATGGAATGCACCACGAAATCAATCGTGCCGAAGTCTGCCTTGATCTTGTCGAACACCGCATCCAGCGACTCATCCGAGTTTGCGTCACAAGGCGCGAGCCATGCATCGCTCAGCCCCAGCGACTCGGTGGCTTTGCTGAGCCGGTGCTCCATCTTGCCGATCGGCAGGTAGGTGAACAGGCACTTGGCCCCCTGCCCCACAAGCTGCTTGGCGATGAAGTAGGCGTAGCTGCGCTCGTTGGCGATACCGAAGATCACACCGCGTTTGCCGTCCATGAGTCCCATAGTCGCTCTCCGTGAGGTTTCAAAGCATAGAGAGTAAGCAAACAAGGCCCATCTGCCAACACAGCGCCGCCCGCCGCGCTACAATCGTGGCATGAAACACTCGACCTGCGTGATCTCGTTGTCGGCAGCGTTGCTCAGCCTGGGCTTGACCGTCATGGGTTGCCAATCCCGGCCAAACGTCAAGGCAGCGGAGCAGGTCGCTGTGGCTCGCGCCGCCGCAGATAACGCCGGGCCTAGGGTGGATGCTGAGCCTCCGGACGATGTGTTCGTCTGGCGGGAGGCGGACGTCCCCCAGGGGTGGCCCACGCCCACACCCATTGGGGAAGTGAGGGTACAGTCCTACCCAGCCTACCGCGCAGCCATCGTCCGGGCCGAGCAACTCGATAAGACCAACCAGAACAGCATGTTCCGCACACTGTTTAACCACATCAAACAAAACGACATCGCGATGACCGCTCCAGTCGAAATGACCTACGCGCCCGAGGGCGATCAACCTGTGGCGATGGCGTTTCTCTACCGCGATGACACGATCGGCCAACTAGGGGCCAACGGCCCGGTGGAGGTGGTCGATCTACCCGCAGCCACCATGGTCAGCGTCGGGGTGCGCGGCTCGTACAGCGGGAAAGTGCATGCCGCCGCAGTGGCCAGACTCCAGAACTGGCTCGAAGAAAGCGAGTCGCGTTACGAGCCGATCGGCCCGCCACGCTTTCTGGGATACAACAGCCCGTTTGTCCCGTGGTTTATGCAGTACGGGGAGGTTCAGGTCCCCGTCCGCCTGCGCGAAGCGAGCTGATTTTTCGGTTGGAATATCTACCTCCGCAGCCGACAGAGGCTCAGCACGTTGCCCGCGGTTCGGTCGGGCCGTATGATCGCGGCTCGTCGCTTTGACACCCCCGCCATCAAGGAAGCCGCATGCCCTCCCCTACCGACCGTCGATACCTTGAGTCTCACGAATGGCACAAGCCCGAGGGCGACCTGATCGCGGTGGGCATCAGCCAGTTCGCGGTGGAGGAGCTGACCGACATCACCTACGTCGATGTAAGCGACCACACCGGCCGGGTGACCGCTGGCGAGAGCTTCGGCGAAATCGAGTCCGTCAAGGCGACCAGCGACCTGTACTGCGGCGTGAGCGGGCAGATCGTCGCGGTGAACCAGGCAGTGCTGGACAACCCGGCCCTGATCAACGAAGACCCCTTCGACCGCGGCTGGATCATCAAGGTCAAGCCCGACGATGCCGGGTCGCTTGAAACATTGCTCAGCCCCGCGGCCTACGACGCCAAGCAGGCGGGATAGGGTTTGGACGCGGCGGCGTCAGCGGGTAGGATACCCCCTGAACATGCCTGACCCCGTGATTCAAGGATGAAAGCCGGTTGGCCATGACCGTAGATATTCGGACGAGGCTTTGGGACGACACCCAATCCATGGGCGAGTCTTTTGCTGCGCACCTCCGCCGTCAACGCCAGATGCCTTGGGATGAGTTGCCCACGGGGGGTGAGGCCTTCGACCAGGCGATGCGCCCGGCCGATCAGGTCGTGCTTTTGGGGTTTGAGAGCAAACTGCTCGGCGTGTCGATCAGCACCGAGCGCGTGGCGGCCCAGGTTGCCAGGCAGCCCGAGCGCTACCTGGGTTTCGCTAGCATCGATCCCACGCAACCCGGCTCGCTGTCGAAGCTGAAGGACGCGGTGGGGCTGGGTATGGTTGGGGTGACCGTCAGCCCATCGGGTCAGGGCTTCCACCCCTGTCATAGCGATGCGATGCGGCTGTTTGAGGCCTGTGCCGAGCGTGGCCTGCCGATCTTGTTTGAGCCGCTTGGCGCGATCGCTGGCCCCGCGAATATGGAGTTTGATCGGCCGAGCCTGCTGGATGACGTGGCCCGCGCGATCCCAGCCCTGCGTTTTGTGCTCGGCTCGATGGCCGACCCGTTTGTTGACGAGGCGTTGGCGTTGATGGGCAAACACCCGCAGGTTTTTGCCGAGGTCTCGGGCCTGCTGCACCGGCCCTGGCAGTTGTATCACGCGCTGGTCGGGGCACGCGAGCGCGGCGTGATGCAGCAGATGCTGTTCGGGTCCGGCTTCCCGTTCTGCGATGCCGAACGCGCCATCGTCACGCTGTACTCTGTCAACGGCATGACCCAGGGCACACCCCTGCCCAACGTCCCCCGCGAGCAGCTCCGCTCGATCGTGCAGCGTGACACAATCACAGCCCTCGGGCTGCCCTACCGCGAGGCCCGCGTGATCAACACCGAGCGCCTCGCACTCACCGAGCCTAACCGCACGGTCACCCTTGTGGAGGAACCTATCTGATGAGGGGTACGACCAGATCACTCCGCGGCTCGCCCAGCGCATGTGCGGGGCGGCTGCTTGGCTTGAGCCTCGCGGCTGGGCTCCTGCTGGGAGGCTGCGGCACACAGATCGGCAGCGCGGGCAAGGGGTCGCTTCGGATAGAGAGCCGACAGCACGACAAGATTGATGTGGGCAGTTCGTTCGACGTCGGCTTCTTTTCGATGGATGAGAAAAACGCGATCACGGTGGTGCTCATCGAGGGCGAGCCGGACAACCCCAGCGCCGCCATGACCGTGCGTATGTTCTGGCTGCCCCGTGTGGGTGCGACCCCGATCGACCGCACGGCCACCAACGCCTCGGTGAACTACATCGTTTTTGGTCCGAGCCTGTCCAGCCGTGGGCCCGCAGCGGACCGTACCGAAGTCGGGGTGTATTCTGGTGCTGGCTTCCTGTATCTCAACAGCGACCCCTCCGCGAGGCAGCTCCGGGCTGGGATCTGGGAAGCGAACATCCAGTTATCCGACGGCTCGCTTGAGTTCATTGACCAGATCGGCCCGTCGCTCCTGACAGGCTCGGTGCGCGCGACGCGAGACGACCAGCGCGTCGATCAACTCATCCGCAAGCTCAGCCAGCACACCACCAGCCGCCTCGGCTATGTCCGGCTGGTGTCCGCGGAGTGAGTGTGCCGATCTGACCTGTGAGGTAAGGCCTGCTCCCTGACCCCACACCCCGCTTCTGACTCGACCGCTAACCCCCAAGTGAACCTGCCATGAACTCACACGCACCCGCACGCGCCGGCGTCATGCTGACACGGACCTGCATCGCCCTGCTGGTCGGGCTCACGCTCTGCTTCGTGGCCCCGACAACCCAAGGTCAAGAGCCAGCCACCCCCGCCACTGCGGAGCAGACCCTCGGCGAGCGATTCCAAGCACAAGCCGACGCCGCATTCCTGAAAGTCAACAACGTCCTCGAACCGGTCCTGTTTTTTGACGCGAGTTTCGGGCAAGTCAAACACCAAGTACACCAGAATCGCAAGCCCATTTTCAATGAGGATGGCAGCCCGAGGTTTGAATCGGTTTCTGTTCCGCTGATCGTCGTGGTCCTGCTGCTTGGCGGGGTGTTCTTCACCTTCCGCTATGGCTTTGTGAACATCCGGCTGTTTATCCACTCTTTCTCCGTACTCCGCGGCCGCTACGACAACCCGCACGACCACGGGGAGATCAACCACTTCCAGGCTCTTACTTCCGCGCTCTCCGCCACGGTTGGCCTTGGGAACATCGCTGGCGTCGCGGTGGCGATCAGCCAGGGTGGGCCGGGCGCGGTGTTCTGGATGTGGGTGGTGGCCTTCTTCGGGATGAGCAGCAAGTTCAGCAGTTGCACGCTGGCGCAGGTGTACCGTCGGATCACACCCGAGGCCCGGGACCACGGCGCGGCCGATGCCTCACACGCCCCCCTGCCGGGCAAGAACGAGCACGTGCTGGGCGGGCCGATGGTTTATCTGCACGAGGGCATGAAGGAGGTGCTCGGCCGGGGCCTGGGGTCGGGCTTCGGGAAAGTACTCGCGGTGTCGTTTGCCTTCTTCGCGATCATGGGTTCATTGGGTGGCGGCAACATGTTTCAGGGCAACCAGACGTTCGCGATCGTGGGTGATGTGCTCTTTGTGCAGCCGGTCGCCAACGAAGCGCAGTTGATCGCGGCGGCACAGGCTGGGGACACCGAAGCGGCGGCGGTGCTGACCGCCGAGCGGGCGCAGGCGGCCGCAGACGCCAAAGTGAAGCGCGAGAGCTACGCGTGGGTAGGCGGGCTGATTATGGCGGGGCTTGTGGGCATCGTGATCATCGGCGGGATCAAGCGCATCGGCGAGGTGACCAGCAAGATGGTGCCGATCATGTGCGTTTTTTACATCGGGGTCTGCGGCGTCATCGTCATGGCCAATGCCGGACAACTGCCTTCGCTGATTGGTGAGATCTTCGCGGGGGCGTTCACGGGCAAGGCCGCGGCTTGGGGCGGGATCATCGGCGTGCTTGTCATCGGCGTGAAGCGTGGCGCGTTCTCCAACGAGGCGGGGTTGGGCTCGGCGGCCATCGCGCACTCTGCGGCCCGCACCGCTGAACCGGTACGCGAGGGGGTTGTCGCCATGATCGAACCCTTCGTGGACACCATCGTGGTCTGCACGATGACCGCGCTGGCGATCCTCATCACCGGCGCGCACCTCAAGGGCTCGGCTGGCGGGTTCTCGAACGAGGGCGTCGGCATCACGGCTTCCGCGTTCTCCTCGCTCGCGGGTTGGCTGCCCTACATGCTCACCCTGGCTGTCTTCATCTTCGCGTACTCCACCATGATCTCCTGGAGCTACTACGGCGAGCGGGCCAGCGAGTACCTCTTCGGGCATCGTGGGATCTGGCCCTACCGCGTTGTGTTCCTCATCTTCGTCTTCCTCGCGCCGATGGTCAGCCTCGACAACGTCATCAACTTCACCGACCTGCTCATCCTGTCCATGGCCTACCCCAACATCCTTGGCATGATCTTCCTCTCCGGGAAAGTCGCAAGGCTCACCAAGGACTACACCCGTCGGCTCAAATCCGGCGAGATGCGGCCATACACCGGCGGCCCGCCCGCCCCAGACCCCGGCGCGGCCATCTGATGCCTGTCCAGTCGCCACGCGGATTGTGCCGATAGGATGGGCGTGAACACGACCCCCGCAAGCACCGATCCCAAAACCCCCCCGCTCACACTGCTCGCCATGCGCGGCGCGATCGGCGGCCTGCTCATGGGCCTTGCCAATCTCGTGCCCGGCATCTCCGGCGGGACCATGCTGCTGGCGGCGGGTGTGTACCCGCGCTTCATCGCAGCGATCGGCGAGCTCAGCACATTCAAGCTGCGTAAAGAGTCGGTGGTCGTCCTCGGAGCCGTCGTCGCCGCGGCAGCGGTCGCGGTCGTCGGGCTGGCTGGGCCGGTTAAGGAACTGGTCGTCCATCACCGGTGGATCATGTACAGCCTGTTCATCGGGCTGACACTGGGCGGCGTGCCCGTCGTGAATCGGCTGATACGCGCCGCGGGCGGCATGAACCGCAGCGTATGGACCGGCGTCGTCATCGGGTTTCTCGGGATGGCGGCACTGGCGTATGTGCAGATGAAGCAGGCCACGGGGGGCACGGATAACACCGGCTTCATCTTCATGCTGCTCGCGGGCGCGGCCGGGGCTTCGGCGATGATCCTCCCGGGTGTCAGCGGCGGATACCTGCTGCTGGTGCTGGGGGTCTATGTCCCCATCCTCGCGGCGATCAGCACTTTCACGGATGCCGCCCGAGCTTTGGACACCGCGACCCTGATGTCCGTGGGCATGGGCACCATCCTGCCGGTGGGCATCGGCGTCATCATCGGGATCGTGCTGGTCAGCAACGTCCTGAAGTGGCTTCTGGCCAGGTATGAGCAGCCAACGCTCGGCGTGCTGCTGGGCCTGCTGCTTGGGGCGGTCATCGGGCTGTATCCCTTCGTCCATGGCGTGGAGCCCAAGCCCGGCGATACGCTCAAAAGGCAGGTACTCATCGTGGAAGTCATCGAGGATCGGCCGACGCTGATCTACGAGGGAACCCGCAAGGCTGTGGAGCCCGAGGACTACCCCACCGCCATGTTCACACCCGCCGTGATTCAGGTGATCGGGGCCTGCGGCTTGATCCTCGGCGGGTTTGCCACGACTATGCTTATCGACCGCTTCGGTGCGGAGCGCAAAACACCACCGTCGGCCGCCTAGCGCAGCCCGTGGGACACCACAGCGCATCACCGAGGTCCGCCCACGCGGGGACGGGCTGTACATTGTTACGTCAAGGACTATCTCCATGAACGTTCTGGTCACCGGCGGAGCCGGCTACATAGGATCACACGCGGTCCGCCGTCTGCTCATCGACGGGCACCACGTGGTGGTGCTGGACAACCTGTATCGAGGTCACCGCGCAGCCATCGCAGCGCTCGCCCCCCTCGCCACGGGCGGGCGGTTGCCCCTGCTTAAACTGGACCTCCGCGACAGTGATGCGATTGCCGCTGCCCTGAAGGAGCACCGGATCGAGTGTGTCATGAACTTCGCGGCCCTCACCTACGTCAACGAATCAGTCACCCAGCCGCTGGAATACTACGAGAACAACACCGCGGGGGTCATCAGCCTGCTGCAAGCGATGCATGCCGCTGGCGTGCGAAGGCTTGTCCACTCCTCCACCTGCGCCACCTATGGCGAGCCGACGGAGCAGTTCATCCCGATCCCGGAGACCTGCCCGCAGGTGCCCATCAATCCCTACGGCTGGTCCAAGCTGTTCGTCGAGCGCGTGCTCATGGATTACGCCAGCGCTCAGCCGGATTTCGCCTTTGCTGCGCTGCGATACTTCAACGTCGCGGGCTCGGCGTCCGACGGCTGCATCGGGGAAGACCACACGCCCGAGACACACCTGATCCCCGTCCTGCTCAACACCGCACTGGGCAAGCGAGACTCGGCCACCATCTTCGGCGATGATTACGACACGCCCGACGGCACCTGCATCCGGGACTATATCCACGTCGAGGACCTGGTCGATGCGCATGTCACGGTGATGCAACACCTCAACCCGGGCGACCAGCGCTTCTACAACCTCGGCAGCGGCCAGGGGCTTTCGGTCCGCCAGATCATCGACGCGGTCAAGCAGGTCACCGGCATCGACTTCAAAGTGAACAAAGGCGATCGACGGCCCGGCGACCCCCCCAAGCTTTTCGCCAACCCCGCCAAGATCAAGGCTGAGTTGGGCTGGGAAGCCAAAGTCAAGGATGCGAAAACCATGGTCGAACACGCGTGGGCCTGGTTCAAGCAGCACCCAGACGGATATGAAAAATAGAATGGCATCGCTGCGGGAGCGGGTGGTAAGATAGCGCGAGAGAGGAACCACATGAGATCTATAAAGTTCGCAATTGCACTGACGGCACTGGGCCTGATGGCGGGGTCTGCATCCGCGTTGACGATCAACGATCCGGCGGGGCAGGGCGAGGTGGCGCTGGGGCCGATGAGCGGCGGCGGACTCAGCGGGCTGGCCTACGTCGGGGGGGATCAATACCTCGCGGTGGCCGACTCGGGCGGCAAGCTGTTCAACGTCACCATCGCGATCGACCCGGCCACGGGGCTCATCTCGGGTGTCCCCACGCTGGGGGGCTCGGTGGTGCTGGCGGGCTCGGTCGATCTCGAAGGCCTGGAGTACGACCCGACCAACAACACCGTGATCGTCAGCGATGAGGTCGGGCCAAAGGTCCGCCGGTATCAACTCGATGGCACGCAGGTCGGGCCTGATTTCACCCTGCCCGCGGTGTACAGCGATGCGAGGCCGAACCTCTCGCTTGAGTCTGTAGCACGTGCAGCCAACGGCGATGTGTGGATCGTGAATGAGGAAGCGCTCTTCAAGGCCGGCGGCACCAACGATGGACCCGAAGCAACCGCGACGCAAGGCTCCGCGGTGCGCATCGCCAACCTGACCTCGGGTAAGCAATGGGCCTACATCACCGACCCGACGCGGATGAACTTCACCCAGTTCGATGCCAGCGGCGTGAGCAGCATGCTCATCCTGCCCAACGGCAAGGTCTTGATCCTTGAACGCGAGCTGAGCCTCGGCTTCCGCAATCGGATCTACGAGGTGGATTTTACCGACGCAACCGATGTCAGCACGATCGCGAGCCTGGACAGCAACGCAAACAACGATCTCACCGATGAGCCTTGGACCGCGGTGACCAAAACGCTGCTCTGGGAAAAAACTTTTGCCACCAACTACGAGGGTATGACGCTGGGCCCGCAGTTGGAGAACGGCGATTACACGCTCTTGCTGATCTCCGATGACGACAACGGCCTGCCCCAGAACCTCTACGTCTTGCACCTCCAAGGCGATGTACCCGAGCCGATCTCCGCGGCCATGCTCGCCCCCTGCTTGCTGCTGCTGATCCAGCGCCGGCGCTAGGAGCCAGCACCCGACAGCATCAGAGGTCGTCGATCAGCACGATATCCACACGCCCCGGGCCGTGGACACCGGTGATGAGGATGCCCTCGATATCTGCGGTCTTGGATGGGCCTGTGATGAAGGCCTGGCTCGATGGCAGGTCGCGGCCGGGGATTCCCTTGAGCCGTGCCCAGTAATCAATCATGTCGGGGAGTATGTCCGACCGACGGACCAGCGCGAGGTGGTACGGCGGGACCAGCGAGGTGCCGCGCGGGTGCGAACGCCCAGAGCAGCAGATCAGCGTGCCCGTCTCCGCCAATGCCGCGTGGACATCGCTGATGCCCGCGTCGGTGTCGTAGTACGGCTCAAGACCCTGGCCATCCGGCTCAATGAAGACATAGCCCTCGCCGAGCGCCGCCCTCAGGCCGATCGCATCGCCAGCCTGCCCCGGCTGGCAGACCAGCCGCTTCGCACCGCGCGCATCAAGCAACTGCTTCACCTGCGCGGCCGCAGCGCTGGCGGTAACCAGCTCAACAAACATGCCGACCTCTCGCGCCCGCCGGGCGAATAGCGCCACGAGGTCATCATCTGCCGACGCGAGGCGGACGAGCTTCTCATCCACAGCCGGGGCGGGCTCGGTAGGTGCCGCGGTCGTGCTGCGCCCCAGCGCCTGATGGATGCGGCTGAAGAACGCTTGACGGGGTTCGCCGGGTTGTGTGTCGTGGTGTGGCATATGGAATGACGAGGGGCTGGACGCGGCCAGAACAGATCAATGCGGTGGCTGGTTTGGTGATTGTGTGCGGCCCTGCTTTTCATGCTCACGCCACCAGTGGCGGAAGCTGCGCGCGGGCGGGGTGGGCATATCCCGCGCTTGGGTCCAGCCGGCAACCGGCCCCGGCGCACTGCGCAGCCAGCCACGCGCAGCGTAATCGCTCCCGTCTTCGAGCGATGCATTAAACGCCGCGAGCAGACGGAAGCCCCACTTCTGGCTCCACCCCCCGAAGCGGAAGGTCGCGGTCGTGGTCAGGCTCCTGGCCCAAAGCTTCATGAACAAACGATCCGCGGGCTTGTCCAACTTCCGCGACACGAGCTCGGCGCGCAACTGCACCAGGAACTTGGGGATGTTGATCTTGACCGGGCAGGCCTCGTAACACGCACCACATAACGACGACGCATGCGGCAGGTCGGGGTAGTTCTCCAGACCCTTGAGCACCGGCGTGAGGATCGCGCCGATCGGTCCCGAATACACCGCGCCGTAGCTGTGCCCGCCGATCTTGCGGTACACCGGGCAGGCATTGAGGCAAGCGCCGCAGCGGATGCAACGCAGCATCTCGCGGGTCTCTTCCCGCAGCGCCTCGGTTCGGCCGTTGTCCACAAGGATGATGTGCATCTGCTCCGGGCCATCGGGCTCGGCTGCCCGGCGTGGGCCGGTCATGGTGTGGGTGTACACGGTCAACGGCTGAGCTGTGGCGCTGCGCGCGAGCACCTTCAGCAGGACGCCCAGGTGCTCCAGCCGGGGCACGATCTTCTCGATGCCGACCATCGCAACGAGCACGCGCGGGGCGCTGGTGCACAGCCGGCCGTTGCCCTCGTTGGTGCAGATAACCACGCTACCAGTCTCCGCGACCAGGAAGTTCCCGCCGCAGATACCCAGGTCTGCCTCGCGGTACTTCTGCCGCAGGTGTTCCCGCGCGATGCGGGTCAGCGCCTCGGCATCCTCGGTGTACGCGGCCCCGAGCTCGCGCACGAACGCCCGCGCCACGGCCGTGCGGTCCTTGTGGATCATCGGCGTCACGATGTGCGACGGGGCGTCATGGTCAAGCTGAAGGATGAACTCACCAAGGTCCGTCTCGATCGTCTCGCAGCCGATCGCCTCGAGCGCGGGCAGCAGGTGTACCTCCTCGGTGACCATCGACTTACTCTTGACGCAGAGCTTGCACTGGTTTTCTTTCGCGATGGCGATCGTGATCTCGCGGGCCTGCGCATCGGTCGCCGCAAAATGCACCTTGGCCCCGGCCGCCTCGGCGTTACTGATGAACTGCTCAAGGTAGTAATCCAGGTGGTCCAGCGCGTGCTGCTTGATATCCCCCGCCAGCGTGCGGACCGCGTCAACGTGCTCCCCAAACACCTGCGGCATGAGCTGCTTACGCGCGATGTCCTTGGTCAGCGTCGCGTGGTTCACAAACTGCTGTAGCTGCACATCCCGCGTGGCCACATCCGACCGCTTGGCGACGGTGTAGGGCAGGTTGGGAAAAAGCAGGCTTTCTGCGGATGGTGTGGGCGTCATGTGTGTCGCGGGTTCGATGCCTGCATGTATATCCCAACGAGTCCCGCCGGAGGGCACTTCACGCGCCTCATTCGTCTTGCCCCATCAGCCCCATCCCCTCGGCGATGATCTCCGCGAGTGACTTGAACTGGGCACGTACGCCTTCGCGGTGGCAGGAGCCCGAGATGTTCATCGTGCAACCCGCATCATTACTCACCACGGTGTCCGCCCCGGTGTCCTTGATGCAACCCACCTTGTCGCGGACCATCGACCCGCTGATCTGAGGGTACTTCATCGCAAAGGTGCCCCCGAAGCCACAGCACTGGTCCGCTTTTTCAAGGGGCTGATAGTCAAGGCCTTCAATTTGATGCATCAGTCGCACCGCTTCATCGGTCACCCCGATGCCCCGGAGGTGGCAGGAGTAGTGGTACGTGACTTTGCCCTCCCACTTCACGCCGAAGTCCTTCAGATCGACCTTCAGGACGTTGACCAGAAACTCGACAAACTCATACGTCTTGCCCGCGAGGGCATGCACCGCCGCGAGCATCTGCGGGTCGTGTTCGTAGGCCTGTTCGTAGTGCTCGCGGATCATCGCGGCACAGGAGCCCGATGGCGTCACCACATAGTCGTACTCGGCAAAGACCTCGGCCATGCGCTTGGCGAGGGTGCGTGTTTCGTCGTGGAAGCCGTTGTTCCACATCGGTTGGCCGCAGCAGGTCTGGGCCTTGGGGAACGCGACGGTGTGGCCAAGGTGCTCCAAGACCTTCACCAACGCGATACCGCTGCGGGGGTAAAAGGTATCGGTGAGGCAGGTGATGAACAGCGCGATCCGCATCGCCTTGAGTTTAGGCGGGGCGGGCGTTGGTGACAATCACGGGGTCTCTGGGAACAGCCTCCGCTTTCCCGGTCCAGCCCGATGAGGGCCGGGGCTTAACCCCCGCGCCGCCGGCGAATCTGTTGGCGTTGCAGGGCTGTGGTCGCGCGGACGACCCGCTCTTCCACAGTGCGGCGTTCGGCCTCATCGTCGAAAAGAAACTCAAAGCCCAGGTAAAGCGCATCACCCGGGATCGGTTCCATGTGGACCAGCCGGATCAACACATCGAGCGTGGCGTCCTGCTCGGGCAGGGTCATGCGGGCGATGAAGTGGGTGGACCGCTGGAGCACTTGCGAGAATTGCAGCCCACGGTCGATCGTCAGGCCGACACCCCCGCCACTGAGGTTCTGCAAGCTGGCCTTGCAGCCCTTGGTGTCGAGCACCCTGCGGGTGTGGCCGTTCTGCTCGACCTGGTGCAGCATCACCGGCTGATCGGAAGCGCCGCCCGCATTCGCACGGAAGAACTTGCGCCGCTGGGCGGATTCAACCCTGTGCGGCCGCTCAAGCCGTAGGGCCCTGACCTTGTTCGTAGCGTTAAGCTGAAACAGCTCCACGCCCACGATGCGACTGGTACCCACCAGACGCGAGGTGCCCTCCACGACAAGTACCTCCACAGTCACCCCCCGCTTGAGCTCGTGGTTCGCCGCGGTGAGGTTGGACATCTCCAGCAGGATCGCCCCATCCTCCGCCACTTGAAGCGTGCGCAGCTTGAACGTCGTGCCCGGCACCCCCGGAACACTTGAAGCGCCTGGAACGCCCGCCGCCCCCGCAACTTGGTTGCGCGGGTCGATGGCGCGCAGCTCCACAGTTCCGCTGCGGTCTGCGAGAAGGTCAAGGCCAGCGAGGTAGGTTTTGATCGTCGGTGACGGCATGGTTCATGTCGGCCCGGATCGGTGCTGCTTTCTTCCGACTGTATCGGTCGCAATGGCCGGGGGCTTTGGTCCAGATGACACCTTCATGCTGCCTGACCCGTCCTATTGAATCGAAAAACTTAACCAGTTGCCCCGGATAGAATCAGCTTGGCCACAGCCTGACCGATAACGTGGTTGTCGGGAGGTACAAGGGCTTGCAAGATGAGCTTGAGTTTGACCCTGCGTGGCCGCCAATCCAAACCGTCAATATCCCGTCGCGCACACAAGGCCGTGGCCACCCTCAGCCGGGCCGCTGCAACGCGACTGACCTGGTGTGTCGCGGCGATGCAAGGGGCTGTGCTGCTCTCGTTTGCACTGGTTCCAGCCCGGATGCCGCCGAACCTGCCGCTGATGGACCTGCTGTGGGCCTCTTCGAGGCGGCCTCAGTTTTACCCGCTGGTCGCGCTCCTGATCGCTGGCCCGGTGCTCAGCGTGCTGGCCTGGCAGGTCCGGGGGTGGCATCGGCTGACGCTCGCGATCTGCTGGACGGCGTTTATTTTCGCGGTTCTCACCTATCACAGCGATCGCATCCGCCTCATGCTCCGGGTGCTGGCCAACCAATACCTCTGACCCAGCCAGCGGGCTGCAAAGAATGCAAAACCTGCCAACGCGGCCGCGACGCAATATGATGAGGGTGCTCGCTCACCCTTGCAAGGAGACTCCTCATGCGCCGCTACCCCTTCCGACTGACAGCCCTGCCCGTCCTCATAGCACTTGTCGCTGCATCATGGACCAGCCCGACCCACGCGCTGGATGACGAGCACTGGCAAAAGTCCAATGCCGCGATCCAGAAGGGTATCGACTTCCTGCGCTCCACCCAGAACGAGGACGGCTCATGGTCCCCCAAGCCCGGCCCGGCGATCACGGCCATGGTGGTTGAGGTCATGCTCTCCCAGCCGGGCATCAGCGCGGAAGACCCACATGTCAAGCGTGGTATTGCATACATCCTCAAGCAGGTGAACGAGGACGGCTCGATCCACAGCGGCATCCTAGACAACTACAACACCAGCATCTGCGTCTCGGCGCTCGTGCTTGTGAAGGGCGACCCCGCCATCGCCAAAGTCGTGAAGGATGCAGAGCGGTTCCTGCGCGGGCTCCAGTGGGCAGAGGGGATGACCACGCCGGAAGGGCAAGTGATCACCAAGGACCACCCCTTCTATGGCGGTGTGGGTTACGGCAATCACGGTCGGCCAGACGGCTCGAACCTTCAGTACATGCTCCAGGCCATGCATGACGCGGGCGTGGACTGCGAAGACCCCGTCTTCACCCGAGCCATGACCTACATCCATCGCCTCCAAGGCATCGAATCCAACGACCTCGCGGGCGACATGATCGTACAGGATGGCGGATTCATCTACGCCACCGCGATCAACAAGGACCTCCTCAACGTGCCCCAGTCCATGGCCAACCCCGAGTTGATCGAACAGGCCAAGGAAAACCCCGGCATCCAGGTGACCGGGCTGCGGACCTACGGCTCGATGACCTACTCCATGTTCAAGTCCATGATCTACGCCAACCTCGATCGC
Organism: Phycisphaeraceae bacterium; assembly: GCA_041743835.1. Taxonomy (GTDB): domain Bacteria; phylum Planctomycetota; class Phycisphaerae; order Phycisphaerales; family Phycisphaeraceae; genus JBGTLW01. The sequence goes on from JBGTLW010000050.1 coordinate 50,520, forward strand.
AACGACCCGCGTGTGGTCGCTGCGCGCGAATGGATGAGCAACAACTGGACACTGGAACGCAACCCCGGCATGCCGATCAACGAGCAAACCAAGACACACCTCCAAGGCATGTATTACTACTACACGACGATGAGCCGGGCGCTCCACGCATGGGGCACCAACACGATGGAGATCAACGACCCGGACGCCCTGGCCTTCGTCATCAAGGCCCCGCGCGAAGCTAAGACCAGTGACATCATGGCTGAGCTCGACAAGCTCAAAGCCAAAGGCATCGTCAACATCGGCCTGGCTGTGGACGACAGCCTGGACACCATCGAAGTCACCGAACGCAAAGGCACGCGCATCGTCGACTGGGAGAACGAGCTGGTTGCCAAGCTGGTGTCGTTGCAGCGGGAGGACGGCAGCTGGATTAACGAGGCCGATAGGTGGTACGAGGGTGACCCGAACCTGGTCACCGCGTATGCCCTCATCGCGCTGCAGCACGCGGCCAAGTAACCGCTCAGTGGCCACGCCTTAGAGCACGTACTTGCTCAGGTCCGGATCATCCACGATCGCGGCGACCTGCTCGCGGACAAAGTCCCCGGTGATGTCCACGCGCGTCTCACCCCTCGCGGCCATGTCCGGTGCGTCGAAGTTAATCTGCTCGAACACCTTCTCCACGATCGTCATCAACCGGCGTGCACCGATGTTCTCCATCATCGTGTTGGCCCTGGCCGCGAGGTCAGCAATCGCATCGATCGCGCCGTCCTCAAAGGTCACCGTCAAGCCCTCGACCTTGAGCAACTCCTGCTGCTGCTTGGTCAACGCGCCGCGTGGCTCGGTGAGGATGCGCACAAAGTCGGCCTTGGTCAGGGCCTCGAGCTCAACCCGGATCGGGAAGCGGCCCTGCAACTCGGGCATCAGGTCGCTGACCGAAGCGACATGAAATGCCCCCGCAGCGATGAACAGGATGTGATCGGTGTGGATCGTGCCGTGCCTGGTGCTCACCGCGGACCCCTCGACGATCGGCAACAGATCGCGCTGCACCCCCTGCCGCGATACATCCGCCCCACCGGAACCGCCCCCGCCGGAGGTCCCGCCCTTGCCCCCGCTGCCCGGCGCCGCGATCTTGTCGATCTCATCTAGGAAGATGATGCCGGACTGCTGAGCGCGGTCGATGGCCTCGGCGGTGATTTTCTCGGGGTCCAGCAGCTTGTCGGTCTCCTCTTCCTCGATGATCCGCCGGGCACCCGCGACCGTGGTCCGCCGACGGGCCGTCTGCTCCGGGATCATCTTCTCGAACATGTTCGAGAGGTCGGGGTCCATCTGGTCCAGCCCCATGTTCGCGAACATCACCGACGTTTGGGGCCGTTTGCGGACCGTCATCTCAACGTCGCGTGAGTCGAGCTTGCCGGCTTCAAGCTGGGCACGCAGGGCATCCCGAGTCCGCTGCCGCCGCTCGGTGGACTGGTCGGGCGCGACATAGCCCGCATCTTCGTCACTGCCATCCGTGTCCTCTGAATCGCTCTGCGTTGCACTGACCGCATGATCGGAGCCGGGCAGCAGCAGGTCGATCAGACGCTCCGTGACGCGCTCGCTGGCCTTTGCCTTCACGTGCTCGGCCTGCTCGGCCCGGACAAGCTGGATAGACTGGTCCAGCAGGTCGCGGACCATCGACTCGACATCCCGGCCGTGGTACCCCACCTCGGTGAATTTGCTCGCCTCAACCTTGATAAACGGCGCATTGGTGAGCTTCGCCAATCGGCGAGCGATCTCGGTCTTGCCCACGCCGGTGGGTCCGATCATCACGATGTTCTTGGGATACACTTCTCCGGCGATGGACTCATCGAGCTGACGCCGACGCCACCGATTGCGGATCGCCACCGCCACTGCCCGCTTCGCGTCGGCCTGGCCGATGATGTGCTGATCCAGGGCATCCACGATCTGTCGGGGGGTGAGGTCATGCATGGCAAGGCATCTTAACGACTGTGGCGCGTCGCACAGGGCCGCCGCAGCGTTGACGGTTGCGCGGTTTGTATCGCCTGGGTCAGCGGGCTGATGCGGGGTGCGGGGCTAAACCGGGCGGCTTATCCGGTCGATGCAGCAGTAGAAGCGGCGCGGTGTTGGCGCAAGCCCCACCGCCGCCGTGTGTGGAGGACATGCCGTATGTCCCCGTCGCACCCAGCCAACGACAGGACCCCCAGGCATGGCATTCGGGCTCTCCAAGCCGCGATTCTCACCCATCGCCATAGACTTTGGCTCGGACAGCCTCAAGCTGCTCCAGGTGATCCCCGGCGATCCACCCCAGCTCACAGCCGCAGCCGCCATCACGGTCCCGGGCGACGCACGCGCCAGCGCTGCCACACGGATGACCTTCCTCGCCAGCGCCCTCAAGCAGATCCTTAAGTCGCAAGACTTCAAGGGCCGACGCGCAATCGTTTCCATCCCCGCGCACCAGACGCTTGTCCAGCACGTCGAGTTGCCGAGTATCGAAGGCGCAGACACCACCCAACAGCTCGGCCTCCACCTCATGGAACGGCTGCAAGTGGACCCCGCCAAGCTGGTGATCCGAACCACCGACGTCGGCAAACGGCAGCGCAACGGCTCGATGTTCCGCGAGGTGCTTTGTCTCGCGGCCTCGCGTGATGTGGTGATGAACTACATCCGTATCGCGGAGGAGGCGAAGATCGAGGTAGTCGGCATGCACTCCGAGCCCCCGGCGATCATCAAAGCCTTCGAGCAACTCTACACCCGCCGCAGCAACGACACCACGCAGGTCCGCTGCTTCATCGACATCGGCGGCGCGACCACCAAGGTCGTCATTGCACAGGGTCACACGCTGATGTTCGCGAAAACAATCCACGCCGCCGGGGACCACCTGACGCGCGACCTCGCGGCGTCGCACAGCCTCAACTTCGATGAGGCACGGACCGCCCGCCTCGGGGGTATGAAGCCTGCAAAGCCCGGCTCCCCTGCGTTCGCGCCTTCCGACGAATCACCGACCGGCCGCGAACGACGCACCAACGCCATCGAGCACCGCGTGACCGGGCTCCCGATGCTCGATGCATCACCGGTGGCAACCGCAGTAGCCGAGATGGAGCCGGCCACTGAGACAGAGGCAACCTATGCGTCCGGCGGCGATGACACGATCGACATCCTCATCGATGAACTCAAGATGTGCCTCCGCCACTACCAGACGCTGGCGAGCGACCGCCCTGTGGAGCGGCTGGTGTTCCTGGGCGGCGAGTCGCGGGACACGCAGACCTGCCGCGAGATCGCCAAGGCTGTCGGCGTAGCCGCGCAACTGGGCGACCCCTTCGCACGCCTGGTTCGCATCGGTGGCGCCAAGCACGCGATGGGTGTGAACCTGGATGAACCGCAACCCGGCTGGGCTGTGCCTTTTGGCCTGTGCCACAGTGACGCGAACCTCTGACCGACCACCGCCCCGCCGCCAGACGCAGCGGGCTGATGCGGAGCACAACTATGCACGACAACACCAGCTTTCTCCCCGAAGACTACCTGGCACGCAAGGTTGCGCGACGGACAAACTTCATCTGCCTCTCGCTGTTCGCGGTGGTGATGGTGGGCGTGCTCGCGGCCTGGTTCGTCACCGACCAGCAGCGTGCCGAGGTCCGCAGGCAACAGGCCCAGATCAGCGCCAGCTACGCCGAGGCCGCCAAGCGGATCGAGGAACTTGAAGACCTGCAACTCCGCAAGCAGCAGATGATCCACAAGGCAAGGATCATTGCGGTGCTGGTCGAGCGCGTGCCCCGCTCGCTGATTATGGCTGAGCTAATCAACCACATGCCCCCCGCGTTATCGCTGATGGAACTCGACCTGGATACGACGGTGGTCCGTGCCACCGAGCGCCCACGCACCGCCATCGAGCGTCAACGCGACGCGATGAACAAGAAGCAGGCCCTTGAAGCAGTCAACGAGCCCGCCGCCTCCGAGACCACGGTGAACCTGAAGATGGTCGGCATTGCACCCACCGACGTGGAAGTCTCGACCTTTATCGCCAGGCTCAACCAGCACGCGATGTTCACGGATGTCGTGCTTGCGTTCTCTGAGCAGACGCGGGTGCTTGACCGACCGATGCGACGCTTCCGCATCGATGCCACGCTCAACCAGCAGATGGATGTGACGGCCCTGGAACCCACGCGGGTCAGCCGGCAGCTCGCGGGTAATCCCATGAGTGACCGCATCCAGATTGATGCACAGGGCAACCTCGTATCGCCCGACGCGATGGGAGCCGTCCAGACCGATTAAGACGTACATGGGATCGGTGATGATCACTGCGATACCCCCCGGACGATACCAAGCCGACACACCGGGATAAGGAGACTAGGATGCGATTTGGATTTCGAGAAGCCATGTTTGTGCTGCTGCTGCTTGGCATGCCTGCCGCGGCGTACTTCTTCGTGTTTGAACCCCGGAATGAGCAGATCGCCGAGGCGCGCGATGAAGTACGCCAGAAGCAGGCCAAGCTCCAGAAGCTCGAACGCACCACCAAGTCGATCGATGACTTGGGGAATGAGATCGATGAGCTCAAGCAGGCGATCAGCTTTGTGGAGCAGCAGCTACCGGCCCAGCGCGAGGTGGACGTCATCCTCCGTGAGGTCTGGGAGCTGGCCGACAAGCACAAGCTGCGCCCCGAGAGCGTCCGCCCCGACAAGGTGATCCCGCAGACCCACTACACAGAGTTGCCGATCAAGCTTGTGATTGTCGGCGACTTTGACGGGTTTTATGAGTTCCTGCTGGCGGTTGAGGCTTTGCCCCGCATCACACGGATGCCCGTGGTCAAGCTCAAGAAGCTGCAGGGCGCCGATGTGGCAGACGGCCAGATGCGGGCAGACATCGTCCTGAGCATCTTCTTTGAGGGTGCGTCCGCCACACGCACCGCCAGCATCCAGGGAGGCCAGTAAACCATGAGTTTGATCCCACCCCCCTCTGACGAAGAGACAAAGCGTTACCAGAAAACGCGCGATGATTCACGCGATGATTCGGCCCATGACGAGAGCACGGCCGCGATGACCCTCAGCGCGATCGGCAAGGGCGGCGACGGCGGTCCGCTTGGGCTCGACAGCTTCGGCGATGCCGATGCTTCGAGCGGCGACCTGTCGCGGTGGACGCAGCACAGCGCGTTTGCACTGGTGGCCGTTGCGGTGATCGCCGTGGTGGTCCTGGTTGCCATGCGTATGACCGCGGGCAGCATGGCCGCGGCCTCCGATGCTGCGGCCGAGCGGCTCGTGGAAGAGACGCTCACCAAGTGGGACTACAGGCAGAACATGCTGCCCGGCGACGCCAGCGAGTCGATGGGTAGCGACTCGACGGCCTTGGCGGACGCAACCACCATCATCTACACGCTGACCGGAAGCGAGAAGCCCCGCGTCCCCATCGAGTATGTCCAGAAGAACCCCTTTGAACTTGGCATCAAGCGGGCTGAGCGCCCGGTAGCCCAGGTGGACACCACCGAGAGCGACGCCCAGCGGGCTGAGCGCGTGAAGGCCAACATCCGCCGATCCATTCGCACGCTGAGCATCGACATGATCATGGACGGAACGGAGGAGAAAGCCGTTGTCATCAATGGAAACATCCACAAGATCGGCGACACGATCGACATCTTCCAGATCGAGTCGATCGAGCCACAGCAGATCTTTCTGCGTCACGACCGCTACCGCGTCCCCCTCCGCGTGGGTAGTTGAACTACCGCATCCGCCGCACACCCCAGCCGACAATCCAGCACACCCCCACGCGTACTTAGAACCAGCACCGTCATGAGTCAGACCGACGACCTCATCTTCGAGCCGTTGACTTCTCCGCCCGAACGCCCGGGGCTGATGGGGTCGGGTGAGCCGCTGCGCGAGTTGTGGTCGCCCGACACCAATGGGGGCGCCACCCCTGCACTCGATGACCTGGGCGATGCGCTGCTGGCCAAGGGGGGCATCACCGCAGCACAACTGACCAACGCGCGCAGCGTTTACAGCAAGGCACCCGACCGCTGGTTGACGGAAGTGCTGGTCGAATCGGGTGCCGATGAGGAAGCGGTCCAGCGCCTGGTCGCCTCACGCCACGGCCTGATATTCAAGCGCGTGACACCCGCAGACGCCCGAGCCGAGAAACAGATCGACCGCCTGGGGACTGACTTCTGCGAGACGCACGGCGTGCTGCCGCTGGATCGCGTTGGCTCTCGCTTGCTTGTGGGTGTGATTCAGCCGGATAATCTGATCATTTTCGACGAGGTGCGGCACAAGCTGGGCCAATCGATCAAGCCGGTGGTCATCACACGGAGCGATCTGCACAGGGTCATCTCCGCGCGTAAAGAGGCATCCGGCGAGGGTGACGCGGAGACGTTCAACCAGATCATTGGTGAGATCAGCGAAGACGACATCGAGGTCGTTGAGTCGAAAGAAGAGGACCTGGACCTTGAGAAGATGGCGGGCGAGTCGCCTGTCATCCGATTCGTTAATGCGCTGATCTTCAGTGCGGTGAAGGAAGGCGCTTCGGACATCCACATCGAGCCACAGGAAAAGCGGCTACAGATCCGCTACCGGATCGATGGCGTGCTATTCGATGCGATGACGCCTCCGGCCCACATGCAGGCCGCCATCATCTCCCGCCTGAAGATCATGGCCAATCTGGACATCTCCGAGCGCCGTATCCCGCAGGACGGGCGCATCCGCGCAATGGTCCACGGCCGCAAGCTCGACCTGCGTATGTCCACCCTGCCGATCGTGCAGGGCGAGAAGGTCGTGCTGCGTATCCTCGACACCCGATCGATCCAGGTTGATCTGGAAGACCTGGGAATGGATGAGGACTGCCTGCTCATGTGGAGGCGGCAGATCGATCAGCCACACGGCATCGTGCTGGTCACCGGGCCAACCGGCTCGGGCAAAACCACCACCCTCTACTCCTCGCTCGGCAAGATGGACCGCGCCAGGCTCAACATCTCCACCGTCGAGGACCCGGTCGAATACCACCTCAGCGGCATCAACCAGACACAGGCCCACGAGAAGATCGGCATGACGTTTGCCGCAGCACTGCGTGCGCTGCTCCGGCAGGACCCGGACGTGGTCATGGTCGGTGAAATCCGCGACGCCGAGACAGCCAAGATCGCGATCCAGGCCTCGCTGACCGGCCACCTCGTGCTCTCCACGCTTCACACCAATGATGCGCCTTCATCCGTCACCCGCTTGATCAACATCGGCGTCGAGCCTTACCTCATCGGCAGCGCGGTCAACGCCTGCCTCGCGCAGCGGCTGGTGCGAAAGATCTGCCCGAATTGTCGCCGGGAAGAGCGGGCCTCGGTGGAACTGGCGCAGCGGCTGGAGATCGAACCGGGCACGATCCTCTGGCGCGGTGAAGGGTGTCCCGACTGCCGAAACAC
>JBGTLW010000051.1:0-4289 GCA_041743835.1 Phycisphaeraceae bacterium
CGACCACAATTTCTCTTTCATCAGCGTGGAGCGAATTGGTGGGAGCAGTATTTTGAGGAAAAGGAGCGCAGCAAGAAGCCCGTCTGGGATGCCAAGGATGGGGTGGTGGTTTCACAGGTCCTGGTCGGGTACAAGCAAGAGATATTAGATGAGATCAAAGTGCTACTACGACGATGAGTTGGATCGATGCGCGACGATTTCTTGGCTGGATAACGTCCTGAATTATGCGCAGATTTGAAAAAGCGGTCCTCCGAGTGGATGGTGTTGTTGTCAAGACTAACCCCATTCACTGGAGAACCACTATGACAGACGATGTTACAAGCAACGGTGCCCCAATCCAAGGGGCTTTGAAGATCGACGAGACTACGGTGCGTGGACCCGGACGCCGGGCCTGACCACGGGTGTTTGCCCTGCGTGTCGTGACGTGCGGCGGAGTTGATGGCCTGCTCTGCCGTCGGGCGCGGGAGCATGGGCTGGCTGGTCGTGACGGGGAATCCGCGACGGGCGTGGGGGTGGGGCGGGAGATCATGCCCGGGCGACGCGGGTTGGCGCGGGGTTGGTCAGGCGCGTTGGGTGTGCGGCTGGGTGGGTGAGAGCATCTTCCGCCGGATGTGGCTGGACAGGTGCTCGGCCCCGATCACCACGGCGAGGATCAGAAGGATGATCGTGCATGCCTGGTCGTACCGCCACAGGTCCATTGCTGCGGACAGCTCCACGCCGATGCCGCCCGCGCCGACAAGCCCCAGCACAACCGCCGAGCGGATCGCTTTCTCCACGGCATAGAGGCTGGTCGCGACGAAAGATGGCATTGCCTCGGGGATGATCGCGCCGAAGATGACATCGGACCTCGCTGCGCCGGTCGCGGTCAGCGCCTCCGCTGGGCCGGTGCTGGTTTCTTCGATGCGCTCGCTGAAGAACCGGCCGCAGAACCCGATCGTGTCCATCATGATCGCAAGAATCCCCGCCAGCGGCCCAAGCCCCACCGCGATCACGAAGATCAATGCCCAGATGAGGTCCGGCACCGTGCGCATGATCGCCACGGCCGTGCGCGTCGCGTGGCGCACCAGCGGATGCGGGCTGGTGTTGGCCGCGCAAAGTATCGCAAGCGGAAGGCTGAGTACCACGCCAGCCGTGACGCCGACCAGCGCCATCTGCAGCGTTTCCAGCATGGACCACGACGCGGAGCCAAGCCTGCTCAGGTCGGGCGGGAACGCCTGCGCCAGGAACCCGCCGAGGTTATCGACGCCGCGCAGCAAGCGCCAGGGCGTGACGCGTGCCTGCATCAGGCCATGGATCAGCACCGCGAGGAACACAACCCACGCCGCCCAGGTAAGCACGGGCATGCGTTGCAGCCGTGGCGGCGGGGCGGGGATGTTGGCGGGATTGGTCTGTGACTGTGCGATGGGTAGTCCTCGGGTGGTCACAAGGCGGGGTCAGTGCGAGGCCGCCGCGAGCATGGGCTGGGGGGGTTGGGGTGTCCGCTCAATCGGTGAAGGCCGGGTCTGTGCGTCGTGGCTATCACTGGTGTAGAGCGTGCGGAGGTCATCGGCGACCAGCCCCGCGCGTGGCCGATCCAGCACCTTTTCGCCGCGCTGCAGCCCCACGATGCGCTGGCCGTACGCCAGCGCGACATCGAGCTGATGCAGCGTGCAGACCACAGTCAGCCGCCGCTCATCCGCGATGCCCCAGAGCAGGTCCATCACCTCGCGCCCGGCCCGGGGGTCGAGGCTGGCGATCGGTTCGTCGGCTAACACGATCGTGGGGCGTTGCATGAGCATCCGTGCGATGGCCACGCGCTGCTGTTGCCCGCCTGAGAGCGTTTCGGTGCGCTGGTTGGCGACATGCGCGAGGCCCACACGGTCCAGACAGGCCATCGCCTCCCGCCGGTCTTCACCCCGAGCGGTCAGCGGGGTCAAGCGGTATAGCCGCGTCCGACCCAACGCCCCGAGCATGACGTTGGACCAGGCGCTGAGCCCCGGCACAAGCCCGAAGCGCTGAAACACCATGCCCACACGGCTGCGCACCTTCCGCAAGGCCCGCGACCGCTGGCTGACGCTTGTAATCTCGACGCCATCGACTTGGACCATCCCAGACGTAGGCCGCTCGAAGCCCACGAGACATCGCAGCAGCGTGGACTTGCCCGAGCCGTTGGCACCCAGCAGCACGACGCCCTCGCCCAGCTCGATCGACAGGTTCACGCCCGATAGCGCCCGCACCCCGCCGGGGAAGGTTTTTGCAAGTTCGTCCACGCGGATCATGGGCATGGTTGTGTCTCGCCCACGTGGCCGCGACTGATGGGACTGGTAGGGGGCTGCGGTGTGGTGGTTTACTGGTCAAAGGGGAGGCCAAGCGCCTCGTGTGTGCGGCGCATGGCGTCGTAGTCGCTGTCCACCACGGGCACGAATCGCGCGCCGCGGTACTTCTCGCGCTGACGCGGGCTGAGCATCGCTTCCATGAGTTGGTCCCCATCTTCCAGCATGCGGCTGCGCAGCCGATCAACCACGGGCAAGGGCAGCCCCGCTCGGGCTATCATCACGTCGCGCGGCAGGGGCGGGCTCTGGGCCAGTATGCGAAACTTGCCCGGCGCGCGCTTCTGGACCTGCTCTTCCCAGACGCGGATGCCATCTGCCAAGGCATCGACCTCGCCATTGAGCAGGGCCTCGACCCGCGCGTTGCCAAGCATCTGGATTGTCACATCACGCTCGATGTCCAGCCCAGCCTCCATCAGCATCCCGCTGGGCACCACATGCCCGCTGGTTGAGCCGGTGTCCTTGAGTGCGATCGACTTGCCTTTGAGGTCGGCCAGTGTCTGAGCGGGGGAGTCTGCGGGGACGATGAAAACCGTGAAATACTGCGCCCGCTCGATGCCCACGATCGGCACGACCGACTGCTTGGAGCGGATGAACAGGTACTCGGTCGGCCCCGCAAGCACGATGTCCACCTGCCCGTGCTGCAAGGCGGTGGCGGCGACCGTCCGGTTGCTGACCGGGAAAAACTCGACCGGCACCCCAGCCAGTTCCTGCATCCGCTCGACGAACGGCCCAAACGCCAGCCGCATCTCCTCCATCCCCTCGATCCCGGTGTCGGCAAAACGCAACACCGCCGGCTCCGCAGCATCCCCTTGCTGTTCAGACGCATTTTCCCCGCAACCCACCGCCACCCACATCAGCAGCGCGGCCAGCAAAAAGGGCGTGTAGCTTTGCCTGTGATGGGTCATTCGTGCGTGTCCTTCAAAGAAACACGCAGTCTATCGCCCCCACGGACGCGTAAATGGGCCTCGTGTTGGTTTAGGGTTAGCTTCCGCAAGGTGACGGGTTGTGCTAGACTTGAATCTTGAAACTCGTCGAGGCGCGCGCGCGGGGATGGCCCCCGCCGCACAAAGAAAAGGGCGCGTAGCTCAATTGGATAGAGCATCGGTCTTCGGAACCGAGGGTTGCAGGTTCGAGTCCTGCCGCGCCCATTGTCGTAAACGTCTGTAGTTGTTAGCTGTTTGTTCGGCATGAGTATCCGGTGAGGTAACGCTGCAATGTGGATGCGTCCAGGTGTCATGCGTCGGTCCGATGTGGCGTCTGCGATTTGGGTTATCTGCTGTGTCATTCCAGTGCTTGTGCCGGTGGGGGTCCGAGCTGCCGAGGATGAGGTCCGTGTTCCGCCACAAGTGACCGTTGAGCTATCAAAGCAAGACCTGGGTCGATTGAGTGGTGATGATGCGAATCAGATGCACGTCGTGTTGATTGGTCAGGAGGGGGATCAAGTGCATCTGCTGGAACAGTGGCGCGATTGGCGGATCACGGATCGGCCGGCTCATCGCGTGCCCTATGTGCATGTCGGCGAGGACATCCCGGAGGGCGACTATCGGATCGAAGTGCGAAACAAAGTGCCGCAGTTGGGGCAGTTCTGGGAGATCAAGGAGCATGATCATTTGCAGGTGGATGGCACGCGTGGGCAAGTCCACGGGGCCACCATGGTGCCGATCGGCATGACGCTAAAGATTGGTGCCATTGACGCAGATGATGAGGCCGGTGTCGAGCAGTTTCGAGCGACTATCCTTGATAAGGATGGCCGCGTGATGCTCCGGGAGAAGCCGTGCGCCGGCGGTATAGTCGAAGCGGAAGTCGGGCGGGACAATCAATTGTGGGTGCGGTTGAAGAGATATTGTCAAAAGCTGTGGATGAAGTTTGATCAGGCGGCGTGTTGTTTGACTCCGTCGGTGAAGGTGATGCCGGCGATGACGTCGCCGATCAGTTCGTGGCCGTTGAGCCGTCGCCACTTCTTCTGGGCCGACTCGG
>JBGTLW010000052.1:0-3559 GCA_041743835.1 Phycisphaeraceae bacterium
CACGCTTGAACTGCTCGTCGTAGGTCGGCCGAGGCTTGCGGGTCTTCTTCGATTCGGTCATGGTCGGGCTCCGTGGGTTGCGGTGAAAGAGCACCATCTTCCACCACTTCCCCGCGCCCGTCACTTGGGGGGAAGCTCAACTCCTGCCAGTGGCAAGGGTGCAGCGGCAGGCGACCATTGCAATGACCTCTATGGAATGTGAACGGCGCAGTGATCCAGATGAATGTGTGCCTATGTGGAAGTTAACCGAATGAAAGTCCTACAAGCCATCATCCATGAATTGTTCGCACGCAGCATCGCCGGTGTGTTCGCCTTAGCGGACGGCGATGACCTGAAGGTCAAGGTACGCCCCCGATCGTCGTGGGTACTTAATGCGGGGCTGGCTACACGGCTAGCCCATGCACCCATACAGCCGGTCGCTCGTCCCTTGCGGGACCACGATGTACAGACGATCGAGGACCTGACAGGCACCTATGAGCGGCTCGATCCCGAGCATTACGACACTGCAACTACAGATCACCTGTTGGCTGAACTCTATCGTCATGGCGGTGAGGCCACGTGGGTGCTTGGCCTGTTCCGGCCCCGCAAGTACCGCGGCCATTGGTCGGGTCTTTGCTGGCAGGGTCGGCCCACTGCCTGTGCGGGGCTGGCGTGCTACGCCTTGGCCCACATCAGTCAGCGTGTGCTTGAGGCACGCCGAGAGCAGACCCAGGCGGACACGTCCGTGTCAGATGACTTGCAGCCGTTATTCGGGCTGGCCCTGCGTAACGCCGGACAATCACCCAGCCGCACCTACATGGCGGGGCTGTGTGCGGTGGCCGCGATCAGGGCGGGCACCCACGGTGAGGATGCAGACCCCACCATGTGGCCTATGGACGGGGGCGATGGCGGGTTGGCAGAGTTCGTGAAGATCGATTGAGGACCGGGTGGGAGAGTTGGCCATGTTAAAGACAATCATCATCGCAGATCGTGAAACAGTGGAGCGGGGCCTGTCCGTGAAGGCGGGCACCTACGCCCTGATCAGTATCACCGACCCTGACAAGCGCCGCATACGCATCCCAAAGTCTTCGGCCCTACGGGCTATGCTGGAACTTAGGTTCCACGACGCTGAGGCTTCAGCCGGTTTTCATCTGCCATCCAACATTAAGCCCATGACAGAGGACGACGCGAAGCAGATCGCTTCGTTCGTCCTGCAGCACCGTGAACATATCAACGCCCTGGTCGTCCACTGTGAAGCGGGTATGTCCCGAAGCCCGGCAGTGGGTGCTGCCATTGCCCAGGCTCTGGGTCTGGACACCTCATCCTACGACCGGGATTACCAACCCAACGCCTACGTCCGCACCCTGGTGCTCGATGCCTTTACCGCCGAGGTAGGCCGGGGCGGAGTAACTTGACCTGCTGGTTTGGGGCAAAGCCGCGATTCTGAGCAGATTCTGCCAAGGCTGACTGGACTTCGGGCCGATATACTGTATGATTTAACAGACAGTAGAGGGCCACCCTATGCCTGAGCCAATGAATACATCGATGGTGGAGGCCGCGTTGCGGCGGCTTGGCGCTATGCTCGGCGACGGGCAGGAGGTGGAGATTCTGCTGGTTGGGGGGGGGCGGCGGCAATGATCAGCGGCCTCGTGCCCCAATCGAGGGTCACGACTGATTGCGATGTCATGCTCTACCTGCCGGCAAAAGCAATGGCCGAGGTCGAACACAAAGCGAAGCAGGTGGCTGAAGAAATGGGTTTGGCATCCAACTGGCTCAACAGCGATGTTCAGATTCGACTTGATGCCCTGCCCGATGGGTGGGAACAGCGGAAGGTCATGGGGGGCTTGTACGATCGGCTGAGGGTATCAGTTGTGAGCCGACCGGACCTGATCGCTATGAAGGTGCTGGCCGGTCGGGATCAGGACATTGAAGACCTGCAGGCCATGCGCATCCGCAGCGATGACGTGGCGTTCGTTGAATCCTATCTCGCCACATTGGCAAGCAAGGGGACGCATCAGGACCAGATCGATGATGCCAGAGACCTACTCGCCTCGTTGGAGGTGTACGATCATGAATGAACCCATGGACAATCTGCTGCAACGATGGGCAAGTATTGGTGCGGGGTTCAACATCGAGCCGGCCAACGAAGAAATTGACCTGGAACGGCTGCTGCTCGATACCGCCCGGCACACCCCTGAGAACGCGCGTCTGTTCATCATGGCGGCGACGTGGCTGCACACCTACGGGGACATGATCGCCAAGCATCGGCTCAAGCGTCTTATCCACGATGAACTGGAGGCAGAGACCCAGCCAATCCTCGGGTTGCTGCTGGACACCGCTCAGCAGGGCACATACCCGCTTGAGTTCGAGACCGTCATCAAGCAACTGAAACCGGCAGCCAAGCCCAAGCCGTTGTTCATCAGTACGCATCGCAACCCGAGACTTGCACAGCTTGCCAAACGGAAGGCATCGAAACTGTCTGAGCGATGGAACCTATGGTGTCAGCCGATCGAGTTTAAGCACGACGCCATTAGGCCAGCATCGTGGATTATTCAGCGTCACCCCCAGTTCCGCACAAGGGCGGACTTCCGTGGTGACCTGCGGGCATCTATCTTGGCAGCCCTATCCCATGACGCTGGGGCCGGCGACAGCGAGTTGAAACTAGCCCAGCTATCGGGCGGCTCAAGAACGCAGGTCCGCAACGCCTTGGCAAACCTACAGATGACTGGCCGCATCACCACACATCCCGCAGCCGGTGCGAATCGCCGGGAAGTCAGATTGCTACCAGCGGCCTGACCGGGACCTCTAAACGACTCGACCTTGAATTACAAGCCCTTCAGTGGCTTTTTACCGGGTCCGAGTGCCTATAGCGGATTTTTGGTCGGCCACTCATATGGATGCTCTATATGAGCCTTCTCTGTGGCCGTCCTCGGTATGCTAGATCACTCCAGACAGAGCGGGGTTTTACTGAGGAGCTATCGCGTGATTCCGCAACCACCTACAACATTCAATGCTGATGCATTCGCCGACAAGTGGTTCCACTGGGACGAAGTCCGTTTTTGCTTCTGGCCAGGGCGCAGCGGAAGAGCCGTGGCGGTGAACCCGCTACTGGCACCCGTCCGCTACCAGGGCGGGGTCTATCTGCTGGCATGGTCGATTGATCAGCCAACGGAACTCGGACCTGCTGCAGAGAGTGTCCGTTACGTCGGGGAGACCGGAGAGTTTCATCGGCGGATGCAGAACTTCGCCCGTTCAGCCGGACTGTGGGGTGAACGGCAGACTGGTCACTCGGCTGGGTACCGGTGGCCGATCGGCGAGACTGCTTGCCTCTGGGTAGCCTTCCATCCCGTGGGTAACGAGCTACCGGGTCACTTAGCTTCCGGAATGCGTTGCTGGATGGAAGCAGTTGCAATCGAGGAGCACCGACAAGTCCACGGCGAGAGATATTGTCAAAAGCTGTGGATGAAGTTTGATCAGGCGGCGTGTTGTTTGACTCCGTCGGTGAAGGTGATGCCGGCGATGACGTCGCCGATCAGTTCGTGGCCGTTGAGCCGTCGCCACTTCTTCTGGGCCGACTCGG
>JBGTLW010000053.1:0-7267 GCA_041743835.1 Phycisphaeraceae bacterium
CGCCCGAAGCGGTCGACCCCCGGGATGGGGTTGCCGCCGGTGCCGTTGAAGGTGTGGTCGAGCCTGATCTGGGGGTCGGGCAGGTCTTTGATGACGGGTGTGCCCGAGCCGAGGTAGGTGTAGGCGACGATGCCGTCGCCGGGGCTGCCCGGGCTGCCGGGGTCGTCCTGGGCCAGGCCCGCGGCCCGGGAGATGCTGTCGTCGATGCTCGCGGCGGCGCCGTAGGTGGTGTGGACCACGCGCCCGTTGGGGTAGGTCATCGTCCAGGGCCGGTGCCCCTTGGTGAAGACGTTGCTCGCCACGGCATCGTCGTAGCCGTAGGCGACGTGGTGGGAGTCGTCGCCGCCGACGCCGTCGTCATCGACCACGCCGCTGTGCTCCTGGTACTCCTTGGTCATCTGCCCCAGGCCGTTGTAGTGGTGGGTGACCTGGTTGATGACGCTGGTGGTGTTGGCGGGGTCGCTGGTGGCGTTGCCGTGGGACGTCAGCTTCCGGGGGCGTCGCAGATCGTCGTAGGCGTAGGTCATGGCTTTGACCGTGTCGTCGACTTCCGAGCCACCGGGCAGGGTCACCACCTGCGCCTTGCGGGCGCCGTCGTCGTAGTAATGATAGGTCAGCACCACGCCGCGCGGGTCGGTGCGGGTGTGCAGCGAGCCGTCGGCCAGGTAGGTCAGCTCGACCCGGTCACCCCCGGAAGCGGGGTCCAAGGCACCCGAAGCGACCGTATCGGCCGAGTCGGGCATGATCGTAGCGCGGAGCAGGCTGTTGGAGGCGACGGGCGCACCCTTGTCGGTCAGCTCATCGGAGTAGATGTAGCGGGTGACCTGGTTGTCGGTGTAGGTGCCGTTGTGGTCAGGGTCGATGGCGATCTCTTGGACCACCTGCGAGGCGGCGTTGTGCACGTACTTGGTGACGCGGTTGACATCGCTGCCGCGGGACGCGGGTGTGTCCGGGTCCCCGCCGGTGAGGCTTCCGGGGGCGTAGTTCTCGATGACGTGGGTGGTCCTACCCAGTGCGTCGAACACCAAGCGTCTTTGAATCCCCATGTTGTCGGTGGTCAGGTACGGCCGCCCGGCGGTGTCGTAGGTGGTCATCGCGACCAGGTAATCGTCGGAGGTGTTGGGGGCGGGTGGCGTATCGGTCGTCGGGTCGTCGTACGCCCCGGGGGGCGCCACGTTGCCGAACTGGACCTGGTGGGTCGGCCGCCCGGCATGGTCGAACCATGTGCTGCTGTAGGTGACGCGCGCACTGCCGGCCGAGGCTGAGAGCAGCCCGGTCGTGCTGCCCGCGGTATCGTGGTGGCGGTCGTGCTGCACGACCGAGACCGTCTGGTCGGCGTCATCGTAGATGAGGATCGTCTCGGTGAGGATGATGTCGTCGGTAAACGCGTCGGCGCCGTCCACGTCGGTGGTGGTGCCCTCGGCCGAGGCCGACACGCTCCGCTCGACGCGGCCGTGGAGATCGAACGCGGTCTTGCTCAGGCCGCCGCCCGCGGTAGCCGTCTTGGCCTGGCGTCCGGCAAAGTCGTAGACGTAGTGCGTCTCCAGGTAATCGCCGGTCAGACCGCCCGAGCCATCGGCCTCGTGCACGCGGGACGACTGCACGCGCCCGCCCCCGGAAGCGGTCGCCGCGTCGCTGTAGTGGGTGGAGGATTTGGCGAGGATGTGGGTCGTCGAGCCGTGCTGATAGGTGATGGACTCCACCGAACGGCCCTGCACATCCGACACCTGCCTGGACCAGGGCACGTCGGCTGCGGCCGGCTTGGACCAGCTCTCCATCCCGGTCGCAGCGCCCGCGGTCACCAGGTACCGCTGCTCGAAGTCCATCGCGGTGTAGTCGGCGGCGGTGCCCGCCAGTGTCGCCAGCGGCTTGAGCCGCAGCGTCCGCGTCGCGTAGGGCCGGAAGTCGTTCTCGCCGCTGTCGCGGTCATGGTCCAGGTCGTAGAAGGTCTCGCTCACCTTGACCATGTTATTGCCCCCGCCCCCGCCCCCGCCCCCGGAAGGGTCCGAAGGCGTGGCGTTGGTGGCGTCGGTGCCGGCCCAGGTCTCGATCACGCGGCCCGTCTGCCCCCCCGAGCCCGCGGCGGCGTAAACCATCGCGGTGATGTTGCCCTGCACATCCGTTGAACGGATCATCCGGCCCAGATCGTCGTACACATCCGCTCCCCCGGAAGTGTTGTAGTAGTGCGTGCCCTCGGTAGCGCCCCCGGGCGTGGCCAACGCGCGCAGGTCGGCTACGGCGATCACGCCGAAGCTGAAGTAGTCACGCGACGCGGTCACGCGCCCGGCCCAGTCGTGCTCGGTCTCCGTGCGGCTAAAGACCTCGCTTAAGGCATCAATACTCCCGGGGGCCGAGCCCGCCCAATCCGTCGAGACCGTGCCGCTCAAGAAGAGCACCGCCCGCCCGTGGCTGTCGGACCAGGTGGCCTCAACCGGCCCCGAATCCTTGTCGTGCGGGTAGACGCGGGTCTCCCAGTAGAACACATCCTCGAGCGGGTCCCCGGCAAACGCCGAGCCGTCAGCGGCCACGCGGCGATACGTGTAGAACACCTTCCGGCCTATCGCGTCCTCGGTAACGCTCACGCGGCCGGCGTCGTCGTAGGTGGTGGTCCGCACCGTCTGCCAGTCAGATTCCTGCGAGGGTGCGGCGACCAGGTTCCGCTGGCTCTTCACCACCCGACCCGCGGCGTCGTAGACAGAACGGCTGATCTGGTGGGAGCCGGCCCCGGCAGACGTCGCGCCGCCCGGCCGCTTGACGTGCGTCCGCCGCTGGAGGCTGTCGTACTCGTAGTCGGTGACCAGCCCGCTGCGGTCGGTGGTGGTATCCACGCCGCAGCACGCGTAGGCGCGCTCGGTCGTGTAGGTCGCCGTGCCGGTACCCGCGTCGTACTGGGCCTTGGCCTGGTCACCGAAGAAGTACGAGGTCTCCAGCGGCCGCCCAAAATCATCGGCGTCCGTGGTCTGGGTCGCCGACACGATGAACCAATCCCCGCCGTTCACCGCCGGGTCCCGGCTGAACTGCGCAGCGCTCAGGGGCTGGCCCGCGGTGTCCTCCTCACTGACCGACATCGTGCCGTACACGATGTCGTCCATCGCGCCGTTAGGAAAGCCGCGACGCACGGTCGTGCCGCCGGTCACCGCGTCGTACTCGTCGTTGATCCGGTCGTAGACGGTGTCGTAGTTGTAGATCGTCGCCTGGCCGTCGGGCCGAAGCACCATCTTCACGCGACGCGCATGATCCTGGGCGGTCGCGGGGGCACCGCCGTCGTCGTCGGCGATCCGCCACGTCTTGGTCACCAGGTTCCCCGCGTCGTCCCAGTCCCCGGAAGCATCGATACCCTGGATGTCCCAACGCACGAAGCAGCGGACCTCATCACCAACCGGGCCCACGTCCTCGTGCTCCGACCACTTGATGTGGTAGCTCTTGCGGACCGCAACACCCAGCGCCTTGACGACCGTGGTCTCCAGAACATCATCCAAAGCATCGCCGTCCCCGCCGGGCAGGTCCGCGTCGTCGGCGATGGTCAGCGTCGTCTCGATGTTGTCGCCGGCCAAGTCGTCGACGTCCTGGGCGTCTTCGATCTGCTCCAAATCGGGCGGGGCTTCCTCCCCGAACTGAGCGATCGCCCGGATGACGCGGCCGTTGGCGTTGTATTCATAGTATTCCCAGTGCCCGCTGTCCGATACGTACAAGCGCAGGCGGCCGTAGTTGTCCCCGTCGTTATCCGCATCGTCGTAGTACGTCCACGACTGGGTCAGCGCATCGCCGTCGGGGTCGGTCACGAGCCCGGTCATCCGCTCGCCCCACGGGAACACCGTATGGGTCTCCACGGTCTTGGAGACCGTGGTGGCCCCGTCACCGGTCTTGACCTCCACCGTCTCGGTCCGCGACCCGGCACCGACCGCCGCCCCCGTGCGGACCGTCTGGCGATCAATGCTCCCCGAGTTGGCGCCCTGCTTGAGCGTCCACGCCTGGTTCACGTCCGACCACTGGTACTCATGGAACCGCGACGCATCACCCGATTCGATGATCTGCAGCCGCGTGTCGTCGGTGGCACCATCGGGGTTCTTGACCGTGATCGTCCGGAACGCCCCCCCCGGGTTGGTCGGGTCACGCAGCTCCAGCTTGTACTCGTACTGATCCACCACCACGACCTTCACACGCACGCCCGGCGCTACGATCTCCTCGATCACGTTGGTCACACCGTCACGCGTCACCGTCACCGACCCATGCACGAATGCATCAAGCAACGCAGGGGTCGAGAGCTCCGCGCTGGGCGCATCGGCATACAAAAACAGACGGCCAGCCGTTGAGCTACCCTCAGCCCCCGCGAGGCCCAACTCCAAATCGATGCTGCCGTTCTGAACCTGAAGACATACCTTGTCCGCCGAAGTACAGCCCCCGCAGCCTTGAGAGGTAACTGCCGCGTAATCGCTTTTGCTGCCGTCATTTGATATCGACAATGTGAACTCGACCTTGGCGAAGCTATCCTTAGATTCCAGTGTGAAAGATTTCACCGCCGTATTCCAAACGACTCCGCCCTGATTCTCCCATCCCACACCTTCCTTCTTCTTAAGCTGTTGTGAAATGTCTTCGCCCTGGTCATTTTTTACGACCAAACCATCGGGCACATCCGCAGTCAGTCGCATCTCGCCTGCGGTTACACCAGTGGGGGGGAACGCCTTGAGCTTGGCCTTGCAGTCTTTGAACAGCTCGCCAGTCTTGTCTTTTGGGATCTGGATATTGCCCGATTCGGAGAGCAATTGAAGCACAACGTGGTCACACTGAACCACCTGAGCCTCGGCCGGCACCACGCCAGACCAGCAGGCCGACAGAGCCAGAACAACCGCTACCCCGAACCACCGATTCTGATGAATTGCCATCACGTTGTTGCCCTCGGCCAGAAGAAGTATGCACCCTAAACACAATCTCACTCAACACCGACCCAATCAAACCCAACCACACGCCACAGTCAACGCGGCAAAGCACGCGAAGTCGTGACCTCATTCACCACAGACTCAATCGCAGGTGATACCGCGTTCAACCTGCTCAAAAGCGACCCGTCCTCAGACCAGCGCGTACGCCACGCCGCAACCAGTTCGGTCGCCTGGTCCGTCGCGCCAGCCACCGCACGCTTCAACGCCAGCAGCGACACCAGGTGCAGACGATCCGTATCATCAACCGCCTCAGACAAAGCCTGCTCCAGCCAAGGCTCGCCACGGATCGGGCTGCCCCCGCCCCCGGAAGCAATGGCCGAGGCACCGCCGGCGGGGTCGATCCCGCTGAGCTCGGCGGCGTACGCGCGTCCCATCAGCCAGCCGAGCCGAGCAGCGCTACCGGCCGCGTTCGCGGTGACCTGACGGTCGCAGTGCTTGGCCCAGCCATCGAGCGTGCCCGCGCCCTGGTGATGCCACGCCAGCAAATAAAGCGTCGCGGGCCGGGGCGCAAGCGTGCCGTCACCCAGCTGACGCTGCATCCACGCCGCGAGCTCCTGGCTCCCGTCGTTCCTAAGCCCCTGGCCCCACGACAGCGATCCGCTGCACGACGCCTGATGGAACGGGTCGTACCACACGTGCCGATACTCCCAAACACCAGCCCGGTGCTGAGGCGAAGGACGACCCCGGAAGGTGTAGCTGGGCCAGACAGGCGCGGCGTTGAGCACACTCACCATCGCGGCACCGTACGCCGACCGATCCCCCGCATAACGCTCATCCATCTGCAGCGATGCCGACAAGGTGATCACAAATCTTGCGTAACCCTTCCACAACGCCGCCTCCAACCAACGCGGATCGTTCTTGGCCTTCGCCAGAACATGGTCCAGAACCAGGCTCCGGGCCGTACGCCAATCCGCAAGGTGCTCGTCCTCCAACATCTGGCCCAAGACCAGCGTCAAGAGGTAGGGATCGGCCGAACGCCAACCGCCCCCGGAAGTAGCGCCCCCGGAACTAGCACCCCCGGAAGCAACAGCCCCGGAAGTAACCCATGCCGAGCGCCACGACGCGATCGCTTCGGCCGGCACACGCAACTGACCGGCAACCTGCTCCAACCCGGAGAACCCACCAACCGACAGCCGGGACAACACCACATCGTCACGGCCTAAGCCAGCAACCAGCACCAGCCGCAGCTGCTTGCGCTGAGCATCATCAAACATCGGCAACAAGGCCGGCAGAAGGTCTTCATGGACACAGGCCACCAGAAACACCGAATCACCCGCCATCTGCTCCAAGACCGGACCGGCAAGCAATGCGATGATTGCCGGCCGCTCGCTCTTCAACCGCGCGGCTGACGTTGATTTAAGGAACGACGCGATGGTACGGGCATCACCCGACTCCCACGGCCGGTTCACTTGCAACCACGTGGTGTACCACCCCGTCCGCGTCGCCTCCGGCACACGCAGCGACCGACCCGCCGTATCCAAAGTGGATAGACGCACGAGAGGTAATCCCCGCCAGGCGGGGCTTTGACCGTCGGTTGATAACTCGGTGAGCAGCCGCACCCGCCACCGCTCGCGGCGTTCGGCTTCGACCAGTGGGCCAGCCGTCGCCAGCAGGGTCAGACGGTCGGCATCCTTCGACCACGCCGCGTCACCATCCAATCGCGACACCGCTTCGGTCAGCATCAGCGGCCGCAACGCACGCAGCGGCTCGCCGTCCTTGGATGCATTCACTCGCCGCAGCCATGCGCTCACCTGGCGATCTGACGCCGCACGCCACGCCTCGGAAGCCCCGATCCAATGCACGAGCCAGCCTTGATGGACACCCGGCTCAACGCCAAGCGACGAACCGACACGCTCCAGGAGCTCAAACTCGTCGGCGTTGAGCTCTGACCAAGCCGCAGACTCGGGGGCCAGGCCCGCCAGCAAACGGTCACGCAGTTCGACCCGCTTCGAAGTGTCAGCCGCGACCGACCGCAATGAAGCCTCAAGCACCCGGCGATCGGCCGCGGGCCACGCAGACACGGCCGACGGGGACGACACGTAACCCGACAGGAGCTCGGCCGCGCGAGTCTGGACCTCAGCGGGCTTGGCCCCGTCTACAGGTGAGACGCCAACCGGCTGAGCATGGGCAGGGGGGGCTGCGAACATCAGCGACGCGAAGCAAACTAACGATGCAACCAAAGCCGCTGACGAGATATTGTCAAAAGCTGTGGATGAAGTTTGATCAGGCGGCGTGTTGTTTGACTCCGTCGGTGAAGGTGATGCCGGCGATGACGTCGCCGATCAGTTCGTGGCCGTTGAGCCGTCGCCACTTCTTCTGGGCCGACTCGG
>JBGTLW010000054.1:0-8902 GCA_041743835.1 Phycisphaeraceae bacterium
CGGCCAAACGTGGGGTGGTGGGGGTTGAAGCGCTGGCCGGTGCGCGTTCCCCCGTTTAGCGCGGGCCGTCAGGCCCCGGGTCCGCCTGCACGCCCCGTCCCGCACCCCCACGCCCCCCGTCCCGCGTTGCAGGTGGGCAAATATCTGCCCTGTATGGACTTGACCGACCCGCCCGGACAGGTGAGCATATGAAACTTGGCGTCCGGCGCTCCATTGGCCCTGTCCCCACGAGGTATCCGCTTTGAGTCATTCCACGCACGCTGACCCTTTACCCGTGGATCACGTCGATGACCGCCGGTCCATCGCGGACACCCCGCTGGCCAAGTACTTCGAGGCTGCGGTGAAGTTTGAATCGTCCGACCTCATCATGCGGGCCGGGCAGGTCCCCAAGCTCCGGCTGCGTGGGGCGCTCAAGAACCTGGATGTCCCCGCCATCCCCGAGGCCGACTTCGAGCACTGGTGCGAGCAGGGCCTGTCCGTGGCGCAGTGGCGTCACTACGCGGAGCAGGGGTCGCTGGACATCGGCGTGGACTTCAACATCAAGGGCGCTATCCACCGCTTCCGCATCAACCTCTTCCGCACCCGTGGCCGCAGCGCCATCGCCGCCCGCCGGGTCAGCAACGAGATCCTGGACTTCGAGCAGCTCTACCTGCCCCCGGTCTGCAAGCAGATCGCGGAGATTCAGCAGGGCCTGATCCTGCTGTGTGGCGTCACGGGCTCGGGCAAGAGCACGACCATCGCGGCCATGCTCAACTACATCAACAAGACCCGGCCGTGCCACATCGTCACGATCGAAGACCCGATCGAGTACCTGTTTACCGACGAGAAGGCCATCATCAACCAGCGTGAGATCGGCATCGACGTGCCAGACTTCAACACCGGGCTGCGGGCGCTGGTGCGTGAGAACCCGGACGTGGTGCTCATCGGCGAGATGCGTGACAAGGAGACTTTCGAGGCTGCGCTCCGTGCCGCGGAGACCGGGCACCTGGTGCTGGGCACGATCCACGCCTCGTCCGCGTCGCAGGCGTTTACGCGTATCTACGACCTGTTCCCCCACGAGGAGCGCGACGCCATCCGTTCGCTGCTGGCTTACCAGATGCAGGCGTTCATCTACCAGAAGCTCTTGCCGACGCTTCACGAGAACATCCCGCGTGTCCCGGCGGTGGAGATCCTGACGCAGACGCCCGCAGCCCGGAAGTTCATCATCGAGGGCCGGGAAGACGAGCTGCCCGAGGTCATCAAGTCCAACCGCGAAGCGGGGATGCAGACCTTTGTGGACTCGCTGGTGGACCTGGTGAGCAAGGGGTTCATCCACCCCCGCGTGGCCCAGGCCGCCTCACCGTCGCCGGATGAGATTAAGATGCGTCTTCGCGGGATCAATGCGTAAGCCCCGCCCGATGTTTCCCCCCCGCCCCGCCCGGCGTTCGGCGGCCCGCCTGCCACGTTATGGATAAACCCGACACCGCCAAGCTCATGACGCCCACGATCGCCCTGCTGGCGTTGGTCCTGCTCCTTTTCACCTGGCCGGCCTTCTCGCAGGAAGCCCCCGCTGCTCCAGCCGACGGGCAGACCGAAACGCTCACCACCATGAGCGTCCCGCCCGCCTCGCCGGTGTATCTGGTAAGCGTGTACAAGCCGATCATCTTCCTCATCCTGCTGACGGGGTGGGGCTGGATCGTCGGCAACCTCGACAAAGACGCGGAGTACTACTTCCTCAAGCGCACGGTCTGGGCCTCGGCCCACATGGTGGCGGGGGCGGTCGGCTTCGGGGTGCTGCTGCTGGTGCCCCTCTTCTGGGTCGGGCTGCCGTTGGCGATCCTGATCCTGGGCGGGGAGATCGCCGGCTACATCTACTACCGCAACGAGCAGGTCCCCGCGAAGGATAAATGGACCGCGAGCCTCGATTCATTCCGCAACAAGACCTCGCAGATGCGTCAGGCCCACGCCAAGCACTCCGCGTCGGTGCTGCTGATGACCAAGGACGACACGAAGCAGGATGTGCCCATGGGCGACGACCCCAACCACGCTGCGCACCTCGCGCTCGAGGCGGGCCTGGACTTCGCCCTGCCGCGCGGCGCGGAGCAGGTGGACCTCCTGGTCGATGCGGAGAAGGCCCGGTTCACCACGCGGATCGACGGCGTGCGTCACGCCCTGCCCGAGGTTGAGCCAGCCGTCGCGGTGACCCTGATCGACTACGTCAAGGGGATCGCGAAGCTGGACGTGGCGGACCGCCGCAAGAAACAGGTGGGCATCCTGCGCTGCGACCACAGCACGACCGGCCGCCACACGCTCGAAGCACACACCGCGGGTTCGACGCGTGGCCTGAGCCTGAGCCTGCGGATCGACCCCGGCGCGCAGGTGGGCATCGCGTTTGAAAAACTGGGCCTGGCGCCCGTCCAACTCAGCCCCCTCAAGGCGGCGCTGGCCGAGCCGGGCGGCATCGTGCTCGTGACCGCCCCAAGCAAGCACGGCACGACCACCACGATCTACAGCCTGCTGCAAGAACACGACCCCTACATCGCCTCGGTCATGACATGGGAAGACGAGGTCGCCTATCCCATCGAGGGGGTCAGCCACAACGTGATCCCGCCCGGCAGTTCCGCGGACCAGATCAACGAACGCCTGGGCGCGATGCTCCGCTCAGACCCCAACGTGATGATGGTCGGCCGGCTGGCCGACGCGAAGACCGCGAAGATGCTCGCCGACGCCGCGGAAGAGGTGCGCTGCTACCTGCCGCTCCCGAAGGAAGACGCGATGTCGTCGCTGATCGCGTGGGTGAAGCTGCTGGGGGATCAGAAGCTGGCCGCCCGCAGCCTCCGGGCCGTGGTGGCGCAACGGCTTGTGCGTCGGCTGTGCCCAACCTGCCGGCAGTCGTACACGCCAGACCCCGGCGCGCTCAAGAAGCTGAGCCTGCCCGCGACGGTGGACAAGCTCTACCGCGCCAGCGGCAAAGTGACCGACGAGAAGGGCCGGGAGATGACCTGCCCCGCGTGTCACGGCATGGGTTACCGCGGCCGGGTCGCGGTGTTCGAGTCGCTGGTCGTGGATGACACCGCCCGCGAACTGATCGCCACCAATCAGGGCGACAAACTCAAGGCCCACCTCCGCAAGAACCGCATGCTGTACCTGCAAGAGTCGGCGCTGGCGAAGGTGGTCGAGGGTGTGACGGACATCAAGGAGATCACCAGGGCGCTGGCGGAAGGAAAAAAGTAATTTCGATTTTCGATTGTCGAATTTCGATTAAGCAGGAGGCTTCACGATGACCGAAGCCCAGATGAAAGATCGAACCAAACAGTTCGCGTTGCGGGTGATGAAACTGGTTGACGCCCTGCCCAAGACCACCGGTGGCCGTGCGCTGGGTGGGCAGTTGGTCCGTAGCGGCACGTCGGTTGCCGCCAACTACCGCGCCGCATGTCGGGCCCGTTCCGTCGCTGATTTCGCCAACAAGATCAGCATCGTGGAAGAGGAAGCCGACGAGTCTTCTTTGTGGATGGAACTCATCATGGAGAGCGGGTTGATACAGCGTGGCAAGGTCGCGGAACTGCACGATGAGTCCGAGCAACTGGTCGCCATGATGGTCGCCTCCCGAAAGACGGCCCGTGCGGCATCCAATCAAAAATCGAAAATCGAAAATCGAAAATCATCATGATCCTCAACCTCCTCCTCATCGGTTTCCTGATCGCCATGCTCGTGGTGTGGTCGCAGTATGGGTTGTTCAGCTCGTTCCTGCATCTGCTGACGGTGGTAGCCGCGGGCGCGATTGCGCTGGCGTTCTGGGAGCCGTTGGCTCAGGGGTTGCTCCTTGGGCGGATGCCCAACTACGCGTGGGCGGTGGGGCTGCTTGCGCCTTTCGTGCTGCTGCTCATCGGGCTGCACCTGGTGATGGACCGTGTGGTCCACGTCTCGGTGCAGTTCCCCGACATCGCCAACAAGATCGGGGGCGCCGCGATCGGCGTGGTCTCGGGCATCCTCACGGCCGGGCTGCTGGTCCTGGGCCTGAGCTTCGCCTCGCTGCCCGCGAGCATGGCCGGCTACCAACGCTTCACCGTGCTGGGCAATGGGCAGATCGATACCGCCAACAAATCCAAGCTCTGGGTCCCCGTCGCGGATATCACCGCGGGCTTCTACAGCACGCTGTCCGCCGGTGCGTTCTCCACCTCCACACCGCTCGCGGTGTACAAGCCCAATCTCGCGGATCAGGCCGGCCTTTACCGCATGCGCGTCGATCCGTTCTCCTCCGTGTCGCTCCTGCCCGGCAAGGTTAGTGTCGAGGCGATGCACACACACCCGACGCTGATCCCCGGCCTGCCGGACTGGATGGCCGACGCCTTCGGCCCGGAGTTCGCCACCAAGACCAATCAACTGGTCGTGGTCCGCACCCGCTGGAACCGCTCGCCCGCCACCTACGACGTGGATGGCACGCTGCGCATCCCGCCCGCGCAGGTCCGACTGGTCACCGTGGACAAGCGCACCGGCGACGCACGCGACGCGGAGCTTGTCGCGCCCGTCGCGTTCCGGGGCAAGAGCGACCTGAGCCATCAGGAGCCGTACTTCCACCCCATCGATTCGGACCGCTCGTCTGTGTATGGCTTCAACGACGAGGAGGACATCAGCTTCGTCTTTATCGCCGACCAGAACCGTGTGCCCGCGTTCCTGCTGGTGCGTCACCTGCGTCTGCCGCTGCCCGCCGAGCCGGGGCGTGAGGCCCCGCAACTGATCGCTGCGCTCGGCCGGGTCGCGCCGCAGGCTGAGGTCGCCGACACAGAGCCACAGGAGACCGTCAACCTTTCCGAGGGCGCGGTGCGTGGGCCCGATGGCGTCGAGTTTGCGATCAGCAACAAGCTGCCGATGACCATCTCCAAGAACGACGCGACCAGCCTCAGCTTCACCAACCCCGACGATGAGAACGCCATCACCAGCGGCAGCGCCACGGTCAGCAGGCGCGCGTCTGGATTCGGCATGCGTCGGCTGCTCACCCACATCGACACCCCCGCACACCGGCCGATGGTCCGCATGCGGATCAGCGGGGCCAAGGCGCAGGAGTACTTCGGCAGCACCGGCTCGTCACAGGCCATGAGCCTGGGCGTCTTCCTCACCGACGACCGGGGCAACACGCCCAAGCCCACCGCGCTGGTCTGGCTCAGCGCCAACAACACCCAGTACATCGACGTGAAGTCCGGCGGGGGCAACTTCGCCACCGGAAACGCCATCGGCATCATCCCACGCATGGCCAGCACCGACGACCTGCTGCTCTACTTCCCCGTCAACCGCGGCGCCACCATCATCAGCTACCAGATCGGCCAAAGCCCGCCCCAACGCCTGACCGACCCGCTGGTCGTCGAGTAACCGCCAACCCCTCGCAACGCCACGCGCCACACCCGACGCGCCACGGACCCACTCATGCCCCCCCTCACCGGCCAGCGTGTCACCGTCATGGGTCTGGGCCGGTTTGGTGGCGGGGTCGGTGTCACACGCTACCTCGTGTCGCAAGGTGCGCAGGTGCTCGTCACCGACACCGGGTCAGCCGCGAGCCTGGCCGCATCAGTGGAACAGCTCAGCGGCCTGCCCGGCATCACCTACCGCCTGGGCGAGCACCGGGAAAGCGACTTCACCGGTGCTGATCTGGTCGTCGCCAACCCCGCTGTGAAGCCAGGCGACACATACCTGGCCGCGGCACGCGATGCGGGTGTGCCCATCACCACCGAACTCCGGCTGCTGGTCGAGCGCTTGCCCAACCGTCAGCGCACCATCGGCATCACCGGCAGTGCCGGCAAAAGCACCATCACCGCAATGATCGGCTACATCCTGGAAAAAGCGATCAAACAGAAAACCGATGAAGTGCAGATTGAAACCGAGCACCCCATAGCCGGGCCGCTACGCGGCCCGGACCCGCACCCCAAAGTCTTCCTGGGCGGGAACCTCGGCGGCTCACTGCTTCAACAGCTCGACCAGATCACCGCCGACGACTGGATCGTGCTCGAACTCTCCAGCTTCATGCTCCACTACCTCCGCCCGAGCGACACCTTCGCGGGGTGGAGCCCGCACATTGCCGTGGTGACCAATCTCTCGCCCAATCACCTGGATTGGCACGGCAGCTTCGATGCATACCGGGCGGATAAGCAGGTCATCCTCGACCACCAGCACGACGACCAGGCCGACGCTGCGGTGTGTGGGCCGGGCGTCCGCGCGGTGGTTACGCCCCGTGTGAAACGCTGTCGCGACTTTGACCCAGCGGGTGAGTCGCGCGACCCGTATGAATCGTTGCTCCCGCTCAAAATCCCCGGCCAACACAACCAGCTCAACGCCCGCCTCGCCGCCGCCGCTGTGCAATTCGCCATCGGAATGCCCGAGTACCGCGGCTGCGAGTTGCTCGCCGACTTCCCCGGCCTGCCGTACCGCCTCCAGTTCGTGGCTGAGCGTGGCGGCGTCCGCTTCTACAACGACTCGAAGTCCACCACCCCCGAGTCTGCCCGACTCGCGATCGACGCCTTCCCTGAAGGCACCACGCACATCATCCTCGGCGGTTACGACAAGGGCAGCGACCTGACGCCATTGGCCGAACATGCCGCGACCCGGTGCGCGGGCATCTACACCATCGGCAAGACCGGCGACACGATCGCAGACGCAGCGACCCGGGCCACACACGGACCCCCCACGCGACCCGACACCTGCGGCGGTGTCGCCTGGCCCCCGCCCTCGGCCGAGGTGGTGCGCTGTGGCGACCTGGACACGGCCGTGCAACAAGCCATCACGCGCGCTAAGCCCGGCCAAGTCGTGCTGCTGTCACCCGCCTGCGCCTCGTGGGGCCAATACGAAAACTTCGAGCAGCGCGGCGACCACTTCACCCGCCTGGTCACCGCAATACCAGCCCGAAGCTGAAGCCCAAGACACGCCATAGCCGGATGCTCGCTGGGTCATGAAGTTGGAACCCCTGGGTCTTTCGCCGGGGGGCGGGATCGGGTAATCTGGGTGGGTGATGGTTTATACAAGGGAGCCTGTCATGATCTGGTGCTTGCGTGTATTGGCTGTGGTGGCGCTGCTGGGCATCGGGGTGGGGTGCGGATCGACTCAGGAGCGTGAGCCGCTGGTGTCTTCGATGAACCTGCCGCCCAAGCCCGAGACCCTGATCTCGCCGGTGGCGTCGATCGGCGTGGCGGGCGGGACACCCTCGACCATCGGCGGGAGCGGCCGGTGGAAGCCCGCGATGTCGCCGGGCAATCCGCCGCGTGACGTGCTGATCGCGAACCAGCGGGCGATGCAAGCGATGCGTTCGCCGATCGCGGAGTAGCCCCAGCCCCGCACGACACCGGGCACGACGCTTGCCGCCATCACGCGCCATCCTCTTTACCGCCTTCGAGCCCAGCGGCGACGCGTTGTCCGCCCCGACGATCGCGCGCCTGCTCGCAGACGACCCCACGCTCACCATCTACGCACTGGGCGGCCCTAAAATGGCGGCGGCTGGCGCGCACGTCATCGAACACACCACCGAGCACGCGAAGATGCTGCTGGGCGCAGCCTCCGAGGCGGGTGCCCACCTCAAGCGGCTACGCAGACTCAAGCGGTGGCTACGCGAGCACCCGATCGACGCGGTCGTCCCGGTGGACAGCCCGGCTGCGAACTGGTCGATCTGTGGGCTGGTGAAGAAGGTGTGCACCGCTGCGCTGGTCGTCCACCTGGTCTGCCCGCAGGTCTGGGCGTGGGCGACGTGGCGTATCCACAAGCTCAAACGGCTGACCGATCATGTCATGTGCATCCTCCCCTTCGAGGTGGCGTACCTCCGGGGCCACGACATCGCGTGCACGTTCGTCGGGCACCCGGTGTTTGAGCGGCAAGACCCGCAGCCGCCCGAAGGGTTGCCGGCCCAGCCCGGCGCGGTGAAGCTCGCGCTGTTGCCCGGGTCGCGGACCAAGGAAGTGGCATCCAACTACCCGACGATGCTGGGGGCACTTGGGCTCCTGCGGGAGCGGGGGCTGACGATCCACGCGGCGGTGGGCGCGAGCGATGAGATTCGCGCGGCCCAGATCAGCGCGATGACCCCGCCGGGGGTAGAGGTCACGGTGCTGCATGGCCAGACCGACGCGGTGATCCACTGGGCGGATGTGGTGCTGGCGACGTCTGGCACGGTGACGCTGCAGGTGCTGGCGTGCAGCACGCCGATGGTCGCGATGTACAACATGAGCGAGTTCCTCTCGCGGCATGTGTTCCCGCTGGTGGTCAAGACCCGGACGTTCACGCTGCCGAACCTGATCGGCGAGTCGATGGGGCTGGGCCGGGTGATCCGGGAGTTCGTGCCCCACTTCGGCGACCCGGCCCCGATCGCTGAGGAGCTGGCGTCGCTGATGGGCGATGGCGCGGCGGTCGAGGCGCAGCGGGCGGCGTTTGCGAAGGTCCACGGGCTGTTCGCGGCGACCGACTTTGCCACAAGCTCCGCCCAGACGCTGCGGTCGCTGCTGGAGGCCGGGCGGGGCGAAAAGGGCGGAAAATAACAAGGCGTCCCTTTCGGGACGCCCTGATTGAAAACAGCTCCAACGCGTCAAGTGGTGTTTTCGTCGTGCCCGCCTGTACATCGGAGCGGCGGGCTGCGGCGAGGGAGGCTGGGGTCACATGCCCCTGCCTTAGCGAATCTCGAGGCAACTGACTCGAACGACTTACTTCTTCTTCTTCGTAGCCTTCTTTTTGGTCGCCTTCTTCTTGGCGGCCTTCTTCACAACCTTCTTCTTCGCAACTTTCTTCGTGGCCTTCTTCTTTGCCATAGCTGGTTCCTTTCAGACGCGTGATCGGAGCTGTGCGATCACTGTAACGACGACATCAAATCATTGTCAACAAAAAATTATCTGCCGCGCGAGATTTATCGGCGCATCATGCGCCCATACTTGAGCAAACCACACAAACTTTTCCACCC
>JBGTLW010000055.1:0-6491 GCA_041743835.1 Phycisphaeraceae bacterium
GGCGGCGGTGAGGGCGACGGGACGGGGCGCGGGGGCGCGGGTTCGTGGCTGGACTCCCGGCCGC
Source organism: Phycisphaeraceae bacterium (assembly GCA_041743835.1). Lineage (GTDB taxonomy): Bacteria > Planctomycetota > Phycisphaerae > Phycisphaerales > Phycisphaeraceae > JBGTLW01. The sequence continues at coordinate 65 of JBGTLW010000055.1, forward strand.
TGATCCGCGAGACGCGCCAGCCGGACCCCGCGATGCCCGACCCGGTCGCCATGCTGCCGGAGCTGGACCTCGAACCCGCACTGGTCCCCGAGACGGAGCCGACCGAGGCGCCGGTGCGTTTGGATGACGACTTTGATTACCGCGTTACACGGTACGAGCCGCGTGGCGAGCCGGGCTACTTCCGGGTGGACATCACCGCGAAGCGGTCGCTCCGCCGGCTGCAGGCGATGCCCAAGGACGTGGTGTACCTGATCGACACGTCGTCGAGCCTGCCGCAGAGCTGGGTGACGCAGGTTGTGGCCGGGGTCGAGGAGTCACTGCCCGCGCTTAATGAGGGCGACCGCTTCAACATCGTGCTGTTCAACCAGCAGCCCACAGCCCTGTCGGCCGACCGCATCCTCCCCGCCAACGCGGAGAACCTGGACAAAGCGCGGGCATTCCTCCGCGGGGCGGCAAGCGACGGCTGGACGGATGTGAACGCGGCCCTGCGGAGGCTGCTGGTGCGCGACACGCACAACGACCGCGCCTACGTGCTCATCCTCATCTCCGATGGCATGCCCACCCGCGGCGTGCTCGACACGCGCGACCTCATCAACCTCATCACACGCGACAACGACATGGCGGCGGGGATCTACTGCGTCGGCGTCGGCTCCCGGCAGAACACGGAGCTGCTCGACTTCCTGGCGTACCGCAACAAAGCGGTGTCGATCCACGTGAACCGCAGCGAAGACACCGCCCCAGCGATCCGCGACCTGATGAGCCGGCTGCGGTACCCGCTCATCAAAGATGTGGGTGTGTCGTTTGCCGGGCTGGATCGGGGCACGGTGTTCCCGCTGTACCTGCCCGACATCCACCAGAGCGAGACCTTCAGCGTCTTTGGCCGATACGACTCCGGCAACCCCGAGCGGTTCATCATGCGGCTGTCGGGGCTGTCGAGCAATGGGCCGGTGGACTTCACCTTCGCACGCGACCTCCGCGAGCAGCCGCTGGGTGATAAGCAGATCGCCCAGGATTGGGCCTTCCAGAAGCTCCACCACCTCTACAGCGAGATCATCCGGCTGGGCGAGCGCGACGACCTGTTGGCACAGATCAATGAATTGCGCAGGAAATACAAGCTAAAAACGCTGTATTGATATGGCCCCCGCCCCCCGTCGGGAGGGGCGCAACCCGACACGCTCGCTACAATACGCCGATGCGCTACGCGATTCTGCTGGCCATGGTGTGTCTGTTTCAGGCTCCGCAGACCCTTGCCGAGCCGGTGCTGTGGAGCGAGGATGAGGGCGGCGACGGGTACTACTACGAGTTTGTCCCCGAGACCCTCACCTGGCACGAGGCCAAGCTGGCGGCATCCAAGCGTGTCCACCACGGCGTGCCCGGCCGGCTGATCGTCATCAAGTCCCAAGCGCAGAACGACTTCGCCCACAGCCTGCTCCCCGACGACCAGACCCGGGCCTGGCTGGGGCTCACCGACGAGGTGAAAGAGGGCGTCTTCCTCTGGATCGACGGCACAAAGCCCTCCTACACCAACTGGAACCCCGGCGAACCCAACAACGCCGACGGGGACGAGCATTACGGCGAGATGCATCCCAACGGCAAGTGGAACGACAAAGAAGGCGCCCCAGCCGAGGGCCAGCCCGGCCCCACGGGCTACTTCGTCGAGTACTACGCCGAGCACCTCCTGGCCGACGCCCCACCCCGCAGGCCAAGCCTCATGGAGTCACTTGCGTGGCAATCGGGGTCGGTCACACGCGTATGGCCCCGGCCCCTGCCCAATCCCCCCCAGACCCACCGGACAGCCCGCCAACCCCGCCGGGCAACCCCGCCGCGTGTGGTGTGACGTTTATTCCAGTTACATACGAGATTCTAATACAAGGGGGTTGCGGTTTCAGGGCAAGGTCTTATAATGCCACTTCAAGACCCGTAAGTGTTCTGCTTCAGTTTTGGCGGGTGAGGTCAATTTTCAGGAAACTGTCTGAGGGAACCCAGTTATGCTCCGTAATCATCATCGCGCGGTTGTGGCGGCCACCTTTTGCGGCATCGGCATCGCTGTCCTGGGCTCCGCAGCCAAGGCGGCCACCGTCGAATGGGAAGGCAGCGGTACGGACCCCATCGCCTTCGACAACGCGGACAACTGGGCGGACGACGTGCTGCCCGGAGCCGGCGACATCGCCAGCTTCTTCGTCAACACCGTCAACGACCCGATCAACCAGGTCAACTTCGGCACGCTCCAACTCACAGACCCCGGCACCCTCGCCCCGAACTACCAATTCAACCTGGCTGGGTTCCTGGTGGACAACAACGCCAAGGTCGGCCTGGACCTCAACGGCCATCGGCTGCTCGCCACCGACATGACCGTCATCACGCCCACGGGCGAGGCGACGATCAGCAACACCTCGGGCACCGCCAACGAGTTCCGCGTCCCCGGCGAGTTGCAGGTATCCGACGGCGGCAAGCTCACCGTCACCGGTGCCAACACCACCTTCCGTGCAGGCACCGCCAGCACCGGCGTCAACGACTCCAACGTCACCCCCAACGACGTGGCTCAGATCACGGTCCAGAACGGCGCGACCTGGATCAACGAGCAAATGTTGAACATCGGGGCTTCGGACTCGGGCGACCTCACCGTGGAGTCCGGGGCCAAGCTCTACGGCCCGGGCTACAACACCACAACAAACACGCTCGTTGGAATCACCTACCAGGCCACCGTGGGTGCGGCCGCGGGCAAGACCGGCAACCTGAGCGTCACCGGCAGCGGCAGCGAGTTCCATGCCTTGACTCTTGTCGTCGGCGGCAGTGGTGACGGCTCGCTCACAGTCGCCGACGGCGCGCTGGTGAACACCCACTCGCTTCTGGTGGGCTACAACTTCGGTTCAACCGGCACTGTCACGCTCGACCAGGCCACGATCAGCACAAGCGATCTTACTGTATACGATCGCCCCGGGTCCGGTTTCGACTTCAATAGTGGCACGCTCAACATCAACCGCAGCGCTGTGGTTACCGTGCAGAACAACGTCACGTACACCGCGTTTACTGTGGGCGACGGCGGCACTAACACCGCCACGCTCAACCTCGGCACCACATCCCTCGCCAGGAACTACCGCTTCAACCACGGGCTGCACATCGCCGCTAACGGTGAGGTCAATCTCAACCACGGCTCCCTCCGCACCACAACCCTCTCCGCCGACGCGGGGGGCGCGTTCAACTTTAATGGTGGCAGCCTCACCCTCACGAGCGCCACGCCCCTAACCGTCGGGGACGGCCAACTCATCGAGTCCCTCGACCTCGGCTCCACCGGCCCACGCTACCTCCACGTCAATCACAACCTGGTCATCGATGGTGCGGCCGCGACCGTTACTCTCAATGACGGCGGCACCCTCATCGCCCACAATATCACCACCGACAACGGCGGCAGCTTCACCTACCACGGTGGTCTGCTCACACTTACCCAAGGGGACGCGGGATTCGGCACCGGCCAAAACCTCGGCACCGGCGAGTCCCTGACCTTGGGCAGCGGCGACCGCATCACATTAAACAACGGCACCTTGGCCATCGACGCGGATGCAGACATCACCCTTGCCAACGGCGGCAGACTCCAAGCCCGGGACATCACCACCGCCAACGGCGGCAGCTTCCAATACCTCGGCGGCTTTCTCACCCTTACCCAAGGCGACGCTGGCTTCGGCACAGGTCAGCTCCTCGGCGGCGGCAAGACCCTTAGCGGCGCATACAACATCGCACTCTTCGACGGTACCCTCGCCATTGATGCGGACGAAACCGTCACCCTTGACGGCGGCAGCATCTCCGCCAAACAACTCACGATCGATGGGGCCCTCGAATATAAGAAGGGCCGGCTCTCTGTTTCACAGGGGTCCTATGACCTGGGTACCGGCGGCAGCAACCCAGCTATCCTCGGCAATCCAGATGATAGCGGCAACATCAACCTGGACTTGGTTACACAGCGTCTCGCCCTCTTTGGAAGCGACACCGAAATCCGGACGGGTATCAATATCGTTGGGGGCGATTTGGTCCTCCGCTCGGCCACACTGGGCGCGGGTGGATCGCTGACCTTCGGTGGCTTATACAGCAGCGGCCACCTCTACCTCAACCAAGCCGTCACCGTGCTGGACACCGGCGACGCCAACAACATCGCCACCGCCTTGCAGGACGGGCGGTCCAATCTCAGCACCGCTCGTGTCGAGAACAACCTGTTCACCCTCAATTCGGGCGCGTCACTCACAGCCAGCCTGCTCGAACTGACAGACGGCGGCGGGGACTTCACCCTCGACGGCGGTACGCTCAGTGTCATCAACGGCATCACCGGTGACGGGAACTTCACATGGAACACCGGCACGATCGATCTTAATAACGACTGGGACGCCACCGACTCGATCCTGCCCTCATCCTTCACCACGCTCGGTCTGGATCAGTCCCTGATTCTCTCCGGCAACCTGCTCGGCGGAACCATCACCCTCGAAACAGGGTCATTCCTCTCCATCTTCCGTAACCTCGGCGGCACCATCAATAACAACGGCGGCACTCTCGATATCCGCTTCGTCGAAGTCCCCCCCGGCCCCCCAGGAGACCCGTACACTCCGACCCAGAGCATCATTGGTCAGCAGATCAGTGTCGCAGGAGCACTCAAGCTCAACGCCGGCATCAAGGCCATCGGCCGCGTCACCGTCACCCCGGGGGCCTCGCTCTCCGGCATCGGTGGCGTCGAAGGTGAGCTCACCATCGGCGGGAGCCACCAGCCCGGAGCCTCCCCCGGCATCTTCACCGTGGATGGCAACCTTATCTACGAGTCCACCGCCACGCTCGAGATCGAGATGGACCTCTCAGGCAGCAACCCCGTGGCCGGGACCGATTTCGATCGCGTCATCGTCAACGCCTTGGATGACGAGTTCACAGGCAAGGCTTCGCTGGGCGGCACGCTGGTGCTCAAAACCCTCAACGATTACCTCGGCGAATTGGGCGACAAGTTCCTCTTCCTGACCGCTGAGGGCGGCCTGTCGGGACAGTTCAACCTCGACGCCTCACTGGCGGGCCTGGCCAACGCGGCGGGGACACAGTGGGGGCTGTACTACGACTTCATCGATGGCGAGGTCTGGGCCCAGGTCGTATCCAAGCAGTCGCCCTCATCCTTCGTGGTGGTCCCCGAGCCTGGCTCCGCGGCGGCACTGCTGGTGATGACGCTGCTGGTCGGCACCCGGCGACGCCGGTAAAGACGTGTGCGAAGTTCTGGGTGCTTGCCTGGCATTTGCCTAGTCATCCCCACCACTAGGCACTAAGGTCAGGCCTTGATCGCTCAGGACCAGCCAGGCTTGCGGGTGTGCCAGCCAGACCGCGGATCGTGCGCCTGTCAGCGGCAGTGTGAGGATCGTCTCGCCGGTGCTTGTGTCGAGTAACCGCGAGGTGGTGCCCAGTTGCAGGGTCCGCAGGCCGTCGGCCGAGCGCGACACCACCGAGATGCCCTGTCGTTTCCCCGCCATCCCCGGCGACGACGGGTCGTACACGTAGGATGCGTTGTGCGTATTGATGACCACAGGGCCATGGCCGGTGGAGGCGATGTGCTGGATCGTGCTGTCGAAGCGGTAGAGCTTGCGTGGCGCAGCTTCGGGGCTTCCGGGGACGGAACTTCCGGGGGCGGGGTTTCCGGGGTTTGGGCTTCCGGGGGCGGAGCTTCCGGGGCTGGTGCCTCCGGGGGGGTTTCCGGGGGCGGGGGCGGGGGTGGGGGTGGGGGTTAGCGCGATCAACTGCCGATCGTCTGCGGGGTCCACGCCGAGGATCATGCCGTCATCCGCTGCATCCGACGACAATCTGACCAATGGCGGGCGGATCGGCAGTGGGTCGCTCTGCGCCTCCATGCTGGTCAGGTCGAAGAGCGTGGCGTCCCGCCCCGTTTGTGCGACCAGCACCAGGTCGCCCCGGTAGGGCACGATGTCGAACTCTGCCATCGTGTCGGTGGTTTGCGTCGCGGTGACCTTGCCGGTGTGCGCATCGAGTACAGCCCACCCGTGGGCACCGCCGATCAGGATGCGTCCGTGCGATTCATCCACCGCGAGGCTGGTGGGGATGATGCCTTCGAGCCGGGTTTCCCACCTCGGCTTGCCGTGCCCGATATCGGCGGCACGTACCTTGCCCCCGATATCCACCACGACCACGCCCGTGCCGCCCCCGACCGTGTGCAGCAGCATCTCGTGCTGACCATCCACGCGCAGCGCGTGCGACAACGCCCACACCGAGCCGCGCAGGTCCCAGACCTTCACTTCCCCAGCCGTCGCCGCCACCAGCCACCGGTCACCCATCACCGCGAGCCAGCGCACCTGCCCGCTGAGCCCCGTAAAAGCCGCCCACGCCTGCCCGCCGTCCCGCGGCCGGGCGTACACCGCGCCTTCGCTGGTCCCGCCGAAGAGCCACCCGCTGTGCA
>JBGTLW010000056.1:0-8552 GCA_041743835.1 Phycisphaeraceae bacterium
TTACCCAGCGGGTGGGCATCCCGCCCCACCGTCACCTGACCGAGGCTCGCGTCCGCCGGGCGCTACGGCTGCTGCAGGACACGGACCTGCCCCTCGCCGAGGTCGCCGAGCAATCGGGCCTCATCAGCACGCACAACCTGACCCGACACATCCGCGCGGCAGCCGGCACCGCACCGGGCACGCTCCGGGAAAACCAGCGTGCCGGCAGGGTTCGCGAATGATAAGCCTCACCCCATCAGAGCCGCCGGCCTTTCACTGCACGCCTGTCACCAGGTACAGCACCGCCATGCGGATCGCCAGGCCGTTGGTGACCTGTTGGAGGATCGCGCTGTTGGGGCCGTCGGCTACGGCCGAGTCGATCTCCAGCCCCCGATTCATCGGGCCCGGGTGCATGACGACGATGTCGGGCTTGGCGCGCTTGAGCCGCGCAGATGTCAGGCCATAGGTCGCGTGGTATTCGTGGATGCTCGGGAAGGCTGGCCCCGACAGCCGCTCGAACTGCACCCGCAGCATGTTGACCACATCCACCGTCGGCAGGACCGCTTCCAGATCGTGGCTCACCTCACACCCCAGCGACTCGAAGGTGCGCGGCAGGAGCGTGGGCGGGCCCACCAGCGTGACCGATGCGCCGAGCTTGATGAGGCAGTGGATGTTGGAGCGGGCGACCCGGCTGTGCGCAATGTCGCCGACGATGGCGACACGCAGGCCCGTGAAGTCGAAGCCGTCGGTCCGGCCAAGGCGCTGGGCGATCGTGAATGCGTCGAGCAGCGCCTGGGTCGGGTGCTCGTGCTGACCGTCGCCCGCATTGATGACCGAGCACTGCACGGCCGAGGCGAGCTTCCTCGCGGCCCCGGACATGCCGTGCCGGCAAACCATCACGTCAACGCCCATCGCCTCGATGGTCCGCCCCGTGTCGGTGAGGGTCTCGCCCTTGGACACGCTGGAGCCCTTGCCGGAGAAGTGCAGCACGTCGGCAGACAGCCGCTGAGCCGCGAGCGCGAAGCTGTTGGCGGTACGGGTCGAGTCCTCGAAGAAGAGGTTGGCGACCACTTTGCCGCGCAGCGCCGGCACTTTCTTGACCGAGCGCTTCGAGACATCTTCGAGTCCCAGCGCGGTGGTCAACAGGAAGCGGATGTCCTGGGCCGGGAGTTCTTCGAGGCCGAGTAGATGCTTGTGGATCCATGCGTGCGCGTCGGTGGCCACGGGTTACCTCGCTCGGGGGTCGGGGACCGAAAGCAGTTCGTCTTTGTCGTGGATCGGCCTGATGCGGAGCTTGACCTTGTCCCGGCCGGGCATGTCGCGGATGTCCAGCGCCGCAAAGTCGGGTTGGATGGGGAGCTCACGCCCGCCACGGTCGGCCAGCACACCAAGCCACACCCGGCGGGGCCGACCAAAATCCACCAGCGCCTGCAACGCCGCACGCGTGGTTCGGCCGGACATCATCACGTCATCGATCAGCATCACATCCAGCCCATCGAGCGCGAAGGGGATGTCCGTGGTCTGCACGACCGGCTGGGGCCCGATCTCAGACAGGTCGTCGCGGTAGAGCGTGATGTCCAATGAACCCACACGGTCGGCAAACGTGTCGTGACCGAGCAGATCGGCGATGCGTGCGGCCAGCAGGTCGCCCCGGCTCTTGAGGCCAACCAACGCCCAACGCGCCGGCTCGCCATCACCTGCCGAGGAGGAGACGGTGTCCCCGACCCAGCTCGCCAGCCGCTGGATCAACTCCGCCACGCGCTGTTCATCAGCCAACACCTGCATGGTCGGCATGGTAGCAGATCGTCACCAAACCCCGCCGCACACGCTCATTTGCCCCGCAACGGCTTGCTATCAACCTCGTCGAGCAGTTGGCGGATGAGCTGGGTGCGGTCGCGGTCCTTGTCCGACTGGACCAGCGCGTGGTCAGCGACGAGGTTGATCTCGATGGGCACCGCGTCCATGGACCCGCCGTGCTTGTCGGTCACATCCACCTTGAGCACGTACTTGCCGACCCCGAGCCGGGCGGGCAGCGTGATCATCTGCACGACGAAGAAGTCACGCCGCCGATTCTGCGACCGATCGACGATCTCCTGTGTGGGGTTGCGCCAGACCTTTTGGCCATCCCAATCGGTGTAGATCGCGATCTCCTGTTCGAGCCGGACCTCAAACTCACCATCGCCCCGCTTCACGGCGGTGAAGTTGTCCAGTTCGACGTACACGATCATCTTGTGTTCGCGGCCGGCGAGGAAGGTCCGGCCCTCGAAAGGCTCGTACACGCCGTAGCCCTCGACTTTGCGGCAAATCTCGACCCGACGCACCTCCAGCGGCACCGGGCCAAACATCTCGTCGATCGCTTCCTGTGCGGCCGTGCGGTTGATCCGGCCGTCGCCGGAGGTGAGCTGATGCTTCAGGAGCTGGACCACACTCTGGAAGCGGGCCAGTTGCTCGCGTTGATCGCTGTCGAGCGGGTCGATGAACGAGCGGTCGATGTCCGAGCCGGGCTGGGTGAGCGTCAGCAGCGTGGCATCGAGGGCCCGGTTCATCGCGGAGTCGCCGCCCTTGCGGAGTTCAGCCAGCATCGCGCTTAGCAGGGCGCGGCGGTCCATCGGGGCCGGGGCGGGCTGTGTGGCTGGCTTCTTAGGTTCGGCGGTCGGCCACTCGGGGTCGTCCACGGACACGGTGGCTTCGCTGGTCAGGTTGGCGCTGACCTTCGGGGCGGTGGCCGGGGCGGGTGTTGGACGGTCGGAGGGGTCGGGTTCGATCCACTCGATGGTGGGGCCGGCGTCGGGCTCGGCGGCCTGCGACCGGGCCATGGCCTCGGCCAGCCGCTGGGCCTGAGTGAAGGCCATGGCGTCAATCGGGTCGGCCGGGGCTTCGACCGCCATGCCCGTGGTGTTGGCGGCGGCGCGTTCGGCCTTGGGCTTGCTTTCGCAGGCTAGTAGCACGCACGCAGCGGCGGCGGCTACGAGGCCAAAGGCGATCAGACGGGGGGTGCGACAATCGATCCGCATTGTGCCTCCATGCACGTGCCAGCGAATGGACCCGGCGGCGGCATCCTGCCACCGCGCAGCGGGCCGGGCGGCCCGGGGTCTTGGTTTATCTGTTATCGGCCAATGTCACGCTGAAGCATTCGAGATTCAGGCGGGTCGTCCCGAACCCCGACTTGCCCCGCGAGTCCGCCCGGACCACCGCGTCCAGCAAGCGCATCGCCCGCCCCGGCCCGAGTTTGTCCAGCACCGAGAAAAACAGGCGCTCAAGCTGACCCCAGACCTTCACCTCCCTGGCGATCGCGCTGCGGGCGAAACCCTGAGCCGCCAGCGCCTCCGCCATCGCCAGCTTGCGGATCAGGTCGGCCACGAAATACATCACCAGAGGCTCGGGCTGGCCGGAGAGATCGATCATCTCATGCACCACCTCCACCGCATCGCCCACCGAGCCCCGCTGCATCGCCCCGAGCATCGCCTCCCGCACCTTGTACGCCTGCTCATCGCTGCCCTTGCCCACCACCTCGCGCACCAGCTTGTCGTCCACGGGCTTGCCAGCCTCGGCCATGAGCGCCAGCTTGCCCGCCTCCGCGTCCAGCGCCGCGAGCATCGTGCCCACACGCTCTACCAGAAGCTGGGCCGCGGATCGCGTGATCTTCGTGCCGTGCTTCTGCTCGCAACGCTCGGTCAGCCACGCCACCGCCTCGGGGGGCTTGAGCAGGTCACACTTGATGATGGCCCCGTGCGCAGCGATCAACTTGTCCAAGTTGCCCGCGTTCCACGTGTCGCATCGCAGGACCAGCGTCGCGTGGTCCACCGGGTTCTTGGCGTACTCCTCCATGACCTTGCGGTGCTTCTTCACGAACTCGTCCGCGGCATCGACGACCACGAGTTTGTAAGTGGCCATGAGCGAATAACCACGCAGCTCATCAAAGACATCCGAGAGCGTCGCGCTGTTGCCGTCGAGCTCGAAGGTATCGATCTCGCCGTGGGCCGCCCTCATCGCGTCGCGCAGCTCGGTGAACCGCTGGCGTTTAAGCATGTGCTCCTTGCCGGTGAGCACGAGGATGCGTGTCGTCGCGTCGATGGCTGGCGCGGCCTTGGATTTTGGGCTGGTCGTGCGTTTGGCCATGGCGTTGTTTTACGGGCTTATCAGGTTCATCGCGAGTTCTGCGAAGATTAGCACGGTGAGGAAACTTGCCAGGTCCACCGTGGTGGTGAGCAGGGGCACGGACGCCATCGCGGGGTCGATGCCAAACTTCCGCAGGATCAGTGGGACCGTCCCGCCCACGCCCTTGGCGACCACCATCACGATCGGCAGCGAGGCCCCCAGCACGACGGAGAGCCAGAAGTTCTGCTGCCAGGCCAGGCTGATGACAAACAGTAAAGCGCCAAGGATCAGGCCGTTGAACACCGCGACCGACGCTTCCTTAAGCAGCACCGGGAAGAGGTCCGAGGGCTTGATGAGGCCCAGCGAGATCTCCCTCATGCTCACGGCCACGGACTGCCCGCCCCCACTGCCGCAGATGCCCGCGACCACCGGCAAAAACGCCGCGAGGATCGGCAGCTTGCCCACCGTGCCCTCGAACAGCGCGATGATGGACGCGGAGATAAACAGCAGCAGCAGGATGGGCAGCAGGAACGCAAGACGCCTGGCCGCACGGTTCCACAGCGGCATCGACCGCAGCTCTTCACCGCCGATGATCCCGCCGAACTTCGCCAGCGCTTCCTGCGCGCTTTCGGTGATGGCTTCCTGCACCGCAGCCCGGCGGACAACGCCGATGAGCCGGTTCTCCTCATCGACCACGGGCACCGCCATGAGGTCCACGCGGTCAAAGAGGTCCTCCAACTCACTGAGCGGCGTCGTCGCGGCGATCGTGATGGGCTTCTCGATCAGCGCTTCCCGCAGGGGCCGGCCCGCGTGAGCCATCACCAGCGCCCGCATCGGTGCGACACCCACGAGGCGGCGGCGCTCATCCACGCCGTAGAGATAACGCACCTCATATTCGTTGTACTTGTCCGAGTGCAGCCGCAGGTCCTGGCGGACGAAGCTCACGTCCTGCTCGGCGGGGTACACCAGAAACTCGGTGATCATCAGCCCGCCCGCGGTGTCGTGCGGGAAATCCAGACGCTTGCGGACGTCCTGAGCCTCCTCGGGGTCCATCTGCGCCAGGATGGCGGTGGCGGCATGACCGGCGACCTCGCCGAGCACGTCGGCCTGCTCGTCCGAGTCCATCTCATCGATGAGGGCTGCGGCGTCCTCCGTGGTCAGCTCTTCGAGCATGTCCGCCGCGTGGGCGTCGTCGAAGTGCTCCATCAGGTCCGCGCCGAGTTCCGGCGCAACCGTCGCCAGCAGCGAGAACATGCGGTTGCGGCGGTCCGGGTCCAGGTGCGAGATGGTGTACGCGGTGTCCTGGGGGGGCAACGCATGAAGCAGCGCGACTAACCGGTCCCCCTCGCGCGCATCGATCGCGTCTTCGAGCTGGTCCCATTGCTCTGCGAGCGCCACTTCGGGGGTCGGATTGGTGTCATTCATGCCGGCACTCCGCACCGCGAGTTTACCCGCGATCCATCACGTCCGGGTTAATGCCCGTTGAGCCAAGCATTCTCATGAGGTGTGCGGGCTAGCCCCATCGCGGGCGGTGACATCGAACCGCAACGGGGTGACGGTGATGTAGCCCGCGAACAACTCGGCGACATCGGTGCCCGGCTCGATCCGCTGGAACTCCAGCGAGTTATTGATCTGGTAAAGCCGACCGTCCTTGTCGGCGGTCTGCCCGTAGCGGCAGTTGGTCGGGGCCATGGACACCGGGGCCGAGCGGACACCCAGCGGCTCAAACCCCCCGTCGAGCTTGGGCACGTTGATATTCACCGCAGTCCCCGGGGCAATACCATCGGCCAGCACGCGATCGATCGTCTGGCGGGCGTGGGCCGCGGCCCGGCCCCAGTTGTCGTGGTCCCAGTCACCGATGTACAGGCTGCACGCGATGGACGGGATGCTGTGGAACGAACCCTCCACCGCCGCGGCCACCGTGCCGGAGTAGATGACATTGATGCCGACATTCGCCCCGCTGTTCATGCCCGAGAGGACCAGGTCGATCGGCCCATCCACCAGCCCCGCCAACGCGAGTTTCACGCAGTCGGCTGGCCGGCCATCCACGCTTAGCCCACGCACCACCCCGTCGTCGTGATCGACCACGCGGATCGGGCGGTGGAACGTCACCGCGTGGCTCATCGCAGACTGCACCTGTGTCGGTGCGATGACGTGGACGTCACCCAAGTCCTTCACCGCAAGGTACAGCGCCCGCAGCCCGGGCGCGTCGATGCCGTCGTCGTTGGTCAGCAGGATGCGCATGGCCGCATGGTAGCCGATCCGCGCTAAGGCCCGGTCACGTTGAAATTGAAGCCGATCCGCTACAACGGCCGTACCAAAGAACAGGCCCACGCAAATCACGTGGGCCTGTTCAATGATGCAGCAAAAGTGGGTGTGTTACTCGGCCTTCTTCTCATCCGCCGAGCCGCCCTCGGGGGCTTCGGGCTCGGCGACGGCTGTCGCGGTGTCGCTGGATTCTTCGGGGGCTTGCTCCGCAGCGGCCTCGGGCTTTGCACCCTGTGACTTGCCGCCCTTACGCAGTGCGGCGGCACGCTCCATGCGCTTGTTGGCCTGCTCGCGGCGGCGGGAGAACTGGCCGGCAACCTGCGGGCCTTCCTCCGAACCCACCAGTTGCAGCACGCACAGGTCGGCGCCGTCGCCGATCCGGTGCTTGGCCAGCTTGATGATGCGGGTGTAGCCGCCCTCGCGGTCGGCGTACTTGGGGGCGATGTCTTCAAAGAGGTGCTTGACGATGCGCGGGGCCTGCAGCTTGCCGCCCTTGTTGGCGATCTCGCCGTAGGCGTTGCGGGTCACGTTCTCGTCATCGCTGCCACGGACCATCAGGTGGTCCCGGCCGAGCAGCTTGATGACCCGGCGACGCGACGCCAGATCGCCCTGCTTCGCGGCGGTGATCAGCTTCTCGACGAAGGGCTTGACCGCCTTGGCCTTGGGGACCGTGGTGGTGATCTGCCCGTGGGTGAACAGGGACACAGCCATGTTGCGGAACATCGCTGTGCGGTGGTTGGTCTTGCGACCAAGGATCTTGCCGTAAACGCGGTGCCTCATCGTTTGGTTCCTTTCTTGACCGGCTCTGACGGGGAGACGCCCGCCTTGCCAAGCCACTCCCGCGATCGACTTGCGTCGCGGGGGACGCAGCAACATAAGCTGCTACGCCGTGGGTCCACACACTGGACCGGGGCATCAAAGGCCCCTTGCGAACGGTCGGCTGTGAGCCAAAGCCCACAACGACCCTCATCAACACGCCGGGGTTTTTCAGGCCTCGGCGGCTTCTTCTTCCAACTCGGCGGGCAGGTCCATGCCCAGTTCCAGGCCCATGTCGGCCAGCTTGCGCTTGACCTCACGCAGCGACGTCTTGCCGAAGCTGCGGACCTTGAGCAGTTCGGACTCTTCCTGGCAGACCAGGTCGGCAACGATCTCGACCTTCGCGCTCTCCAGGCAGTTGTTGGCGCGGACCGACAGGTCCAGTTCGCTGATGGGCATCTGGAGCTTGCGGATCAGCTCCTCGTCCACGCGGGCCGCGGCGGCTGCGGTCTCGCTGGCGGCTTCATCGCCCAGCTCGAAATACTGCACGAAGGGGTTGAGGTGTTTACGCAGGATCTTCGCGGCCTCGACCATAGCCATCTCGGGCGTCACCGTGCCGTTGGTCCAGACTTCGAGCGTGAGCTTGTCGTAGTTGGTCTTCTGACCCACGCGGGTGTCCTCGACCTTGTACCGCACGCGGGTGACCGGGGAGTAGATCGCGTCCACGGGGATCACGCCGACTTCCTGATCGCCCTCGGCCTCGTACTGCTCCGAGGCGGGCACGTAGCCGCGGCCCTTCTGGACCGTGAACTCCATGTCGAAATCGACCTGCTTGGTCAGTGTCGCCAGGACGAGTTCGGGGTTGTGGATCGTGACGGATGTGTCGGCCTCGATCAGGTCACAGGTGACATCGCCGGGGCCTTCGGCCTGAAGCCGCATGGTCTTGGGCTCGTCGCCTTCGAGGGAGACGACCATATTCTTGATGTTGAGCACTATGTCGGTGACATCCTGCACGACGCCTTCGAGTGTGCTGAATTCGTGTTCCGCTCCCTTGATGCGCACGCGGGTGACGGCTGCGCCTTCGAGGCTGGAAAGCAGGATTCGCCGCAGGCTGTTGCCGACGGTGGTGCCGAAGCCGCGTTCAAACGGCTCGACGGTAAATTTGCCGTAAGTTCGTGTGTTCAGCTCCGAGTCGGGGACGACACGGGTGGGCAGTTCGAGTCCTCGCCATCGCATTCGCATGATGGTTTTCTCCAGGCATCCAGCAGGGGCCGATGAACGGTCAAGTTTCAGGATTCACGCGACACGTCGGCTGCTGAGCCCGGCGATCGCTTCTGTTCCTGAAACGGTGGAAAGCAAATCTGTTCAGCGTCCGGTATAGGACGCAGCAGAACGAAGGTGGATCAGACGCGGCGCTTCTTGCGGGGGCGGCAGCCGTTGAACGGGATCGC
>JBGTLW010000057.1:0-2458 GCA_041743835.1 Phycisphaeraceae bacterium
CGGCGTCGGCGAAGTTCTCCTGCGCCTGAGCCGTCGCGGGGGCATCGAACTTGCGGGCACGGTCCACGGGCGGGGCGCCCTGGCCTGAGCCGGGGGCATCGGCGTGCTGAGCCTGCACCACGACGCGCTTTTTCTTGAGCGCGTCGAGTGTGGTCGCGGAGGAATCGGTGCGCGACTGGAGCACCAGCGACGCCCGCAACTTCCGCAGCGACCCGGCCACGGCGCCGGGGTCCCACGCGATCCGGCGATTCGCCACGTCCAGCCAGAACAACGCCAGCAGGACCACCAGCAGCGTGCGCCACAGCGGGCGCACCGAGCGGGACTCGAAGCGATTGACCCCGCGGGAGAACAGCCCGGCATCCACCGCGGACAAGGGGTCCAGCACCCGGCCGCCGGTCTCCTCGGCGATCTGGCGCAGGATGTGCGTGTTGGATTCAAACTTCCGCAGCTCGCCGCCCGGCGGACGCGACACGCCCCCGAACACCGACCGCTGCTGGCCATCGGGCTGCTGCATGAAGAGGCTGACGATGTAGTTGCCCGCCTGGGAGGCATCGACGGTGGTTTCGTACACGCCCGGCCCGGTCTGCGCGAGGGTGATGAGCTGCGGCTCGGCCCCGGCTTCGGGGGAGAGGACCGCGCCTTTGATGGTGAGGAAGTTGGCGAAGCCGGAGGCCGCGTCATCCTCGTAGGCGGCGGCGTCCAGCCGGATGCGCAGCGTGTCGCCTTCCAGTGTCGTGAGCAGGTCCACCTCGCGGGAGGCGGACGGCCGGGCTATTGCGCGGACCGTGCGTCCCCAGAAGTCGGCGTACCCGCCCCACCCCAGCCAGGAGGTGGCCCAGCGGTTGGTGGCGTCGGAGGTGAACGCTGCGGATCGGCCTAAGCCCACCTGCCAGTGCGCGAAGATCGGCTCGCCCTCGGGGCCTTCGATCGGGGTGAAGATACGGCGGTCGTTCTTGGGGCCGGTGAGGACAAAGCCCTTGAGCGGCGGGACGCTGCCGATGCCCTGCATGATGGGCGAGCCGGTGTTGATGAGCGTCGGGGCGAAGGGCGGGTCGGTTTCTTTGATGAGATTCTTGCGGACGGCCTTGGCTTCCTTGATGAAGACCTGGGGCAGCGTGCTGGGGTTCTGCACCGGGTGGAAGTTGCCGCCGCCCATGGTGGCGAGTTGGTTGAGGAGTTGGCCGTTGTGCCCATCACCCACGCCGATGGTGGAGAGGGTGATGTTGGCCTGCGCCATCTGGCCGACGAGCATGGCCCACCCCCCGCCGGGCGGTGGCTGCGATGCGCCGTCGGTGAGGAGGACGATGTGCTTGACCGCTGCGTCCTGCACGTCCAGCGGGGCGAGCGCTTCGTAGGCTGCTTTGAGTCCTGAGTAGATGTCGGTCCCGCCCTGGGGCTGGATGGAGCGGACCTTCTGGGCGGTGCCCGCGGGGTCGCGGTTGTAGGCGAGGCTGGCGATCCACTTGGCGCTGCTGTCGAAGGCGACCACGCCGACCAGGTCGTCGGGGTAGAGCGTCGCCAGCGCGAGGATGGCGGCTTCGTTGGCGACTTCCTGTTGATTGGAGGTGCTGCCCATCACCGGCGCGGACATTGAGCCGGAGCGGTCGATCACCAGCACCAGTGCGCCGGAGGGCAGGATCGTCTGCGTGGGGATGGTGCAGGAGACGGGGAGGATGGACTTGTCGATTTCGGTGTTGGTCCACGCGCCCGCGCCGAAGGAGTCCGGCCCTCCCACCATGATGAACCCGCCGCCCATGTCGTGGACGAACCGGGCCAGGAGCTTCTGCTGCGGGGCGGTGACCCACTCTGCGGAGACGTTTTGCAGGATGATCGCGTCGTACTGCGTCATGCGCGCCAGCGTGGTGGGCAGGCCACGCGGCGGGACCACCTCGACCTCGATGCCGTTGGACATCAACGCTCTGGGCAGGATCATCCCCGACTCGCCGCCCACGCCATCGACCATGAGCACGCGGCCCTTACCCTGCACCATGGTGAAGGCCTCGGCCGAGTTGTTCGCGGACATCGCGTCGCGCTGGTCCGGCTCGAAGGTGGCCTTGAAGCGGTTGGCGCCGGAATACTGCATCGGCAGGTCGATCTGCTTGGCGAGCACGTAGCGCCCGCTGCTTGAGTCGGCACCCCCACCGATCGCAGGCGCGGAGCCATCGGGTGCGAGTGACGCGGCCTCGTCGCTCCCGGCCAGCGACCAGTCGCTTTCCAGGATGGGCATGCCCCGGCCCTCGGCATCGGCGTTGAGGTCCAGCGTGGTGTCGTCGCGCTGGAGGAACAGAAGACCCGTCGCCGGGTACGTGCCACGCAGCACCACGCGCACCGCCACGGTCTGGCCCTCGCGTGCTTCGGTCGGGGCGTACACCCCCTCCACCATCACCTCGTTCTCCACGCGGTACTCGATCGGCAGCACGTCCACGGGGATGCCCGCGGCGGCGGCCTCACGCGCGGC
>JBGTLW010000058.1:0-11590 GCA_041743835.1 Phycisphaeraceae bacterium
ACGCCTCAAGTTCCTCGCCGCTGATCGGCGTGTTCACCGTCCGCAGCCAGTGACGCGGCCGGTTGAAACGGCCAGGATCATCCACGCCGCTCGCGGGAAGGGGCCACGGCGACAGCATCGCCCTGGCCTGCTCATCCCCGAAACGCCAACGCCACAGGCTCGACCACCGTCTATGCTACAACGCCTCGCAACCCGCGTCAAAACGGGGAGCGTCCCCGTTTCGATACTCCTGCGCCCGGCGGTACAACATGTACTCCAGGCCGTAACGCGTCACATCCCGCAGGTACGCCACGCGCTTGCGGTCCTCATTCAAGCCGTTGACGAGGTCTTTGAGGTGGGCTGGGGTGTCGGATGGGTGCAGGCTGCGGAGCATGTGCTGTGCGAAGCCGAATGCTTCAATCGCCTGGTCGTAACGGCCAAGCAACGCCAGCGACCGGCCGCAGTGCCAAGCCGCTTCGATTTGGGTTTCACCTTCTGTGTTGCCTGCCAGATGGTCGAACAGCCGCAACGCCTGTTCGGCGTGCTTGATCGCTTCCGGGGTAAGCTCTGGCTTTTCGGTGCGTGCGTTGATCGCCACGCCGAGATAGTCCAGATCGGGCAGGTGGAGCTATTCCTTATCAAAGTTATCCGGGTTATGATCCCTTTGAGATTCTTCCGCCTTGATAGCCACAATAACCTGCCGCGCTTTGCGTCTAACATCATCGCTCTTACTGTCCAAGAAAAGACGGATACTGGCGACGTTGTTAACATTGCCCTTTTCTAAAAAATGATCAAGTAATACTTCAGCTTTTTCAGTATCCACGGAACCCACTAAGTCCTCAATCATCCAAAGTGGCACATCTTCCCCCCTATTTGCTAATGCCTTTAGCCCAAGCCGGAGTGTTTCTGGCCCCCCAGACATAGAAACATCGCAAAGCTTTTTAGTATCCAAAATACGATGAAAACTAGGAATTGAGGCGCTACTCAGTAAGTCGTAAGAAGCAAGCTTGCCCTTCTCATGCAAGATCATCGATTCCTTGGCCGCAGTTGCGCTATCAATCTGCGTAAGAATATAACCTAGCTGATTTTCAGGAATGATGGCACTTTTCAGCAATTTTACAGTATATTCTTCTCGCTTCTCTAATCCAACACTGTCATCTGATTTATTAATTTGCACTTCACCTCTAACCCCAAAATACTGAGGGTCTCTTGCCGACAGATCTTGAATAAAATATCGATAGCCAATACGATATTTGCCAGCCTCTAAAAGCATAAGTCTTTCCATTGGAAAGTAGTATTTTACCGATTCCGATTTGTCCAACTCTATTTTCTCGCCGGGATACTCGATACGTGGACCTGCAATATATCCGACGCCACTTGGCGGGGTGAAGCTAATATTGATCGCGCCGGGATATGAGTGATACAGTGTAATCGGCTTCTCGTAATTATTCTTTATGGTAATGACTACTATGACAGGAAGATCGGCTGGTATAGATTGTTGCAGAGGCTCGACATTAACACTAATCGATTCAGAATTTACGACAACACCGTTTGGCCAATCTGCCTCAACAATAATCCTAAGCATTATTGTAATAAGCGCAAAAATAACGATAGCTGGTAGTTTCATAATAAGCTTTCTATGGATATCTCTTCAAGGTTTATTTAATCTTAGCGCTATTCAATAGGCTCGAAAATTGGACTATGGCCTTGCAGGCCAACGGACGGCCCCTCATCAGCGGCGTATCCATCGACAGCTACATAACTTCCTATTTTATCAATTGAGATAACTGGATTGCCATTGCCATCGATTTCATGTCCAAACTTGACTTCGGCTGTGTAACCGGACTTGGGTATGGCAGCTAACTGCGTATCCAGCATGCCACATCGGGTACATCTAAATACACCGATTTGATCGACATGCATTTCACCTGCACCGTCATCATCAATTCTCGCACGCATAAACCTCGCGCTAAATACATTACGATCGGCCTCACCCCATTCTTGCAATGCTGTGGGGGTTTCTGATGCTTGCAGAGTTCCAGCTGGCTGATTCTTCATTGAACCTGCATGGGCATATGTTTTTGATACTCGCTCGGCAACAAGCACCTCGGTAAGATGATCTAAGCTGCCGCTGTCGGACTCAAAATTCCAATCCATTATTACCCCTGTCAACCAATCGCCATCTTGTTGGAGCTGGGTATCGAAACGGGGACGCTCCCCGTATTCTACGCCCCATCCTTTCTTGGCCGGCCCGGGGGTCGGAGGGTGGATTGTAGGCCGTGGCGGGCGATTATGCGGGACACCCACGACGCGCTGCCGTAGGGCCGGTCACGCCAACGCTTTGCACTACGCGCGTTCAACGGATCTGCGGGCTCTCCTTGCTGAGCAGCGGTGCAAACACTCAACACGCAGATAGACACAGCAGGGGCGCACAGGCAGTTGACGTTCAACCAAGTCATCCGGGAAGCGATACGGGGATGGAACTTGATATTTAGCCCGCTTGCATTCAGGGCTGGCCCGGTGAGCGGGTCGCCAAGCCGCGGCATCGTAGCGGGGTGACCCCCGGCTTCGATAAGCGGTTTGGAAAGGACCCTGTTCTGATGCCCCATTGACATATCAGGAATCGTAACCGGTGGGCGGGCGTCGGCACAAGGGGAATCTGATTAACCGCGAAGGCGCCAAGGTCCCGAAGGAAGGCATTTTTATAATGCCGCGCAATGTCTTGACTTGGCGCACTTGGCGTCTTCGCGGTTCATACTGTTTCAGGGTTGTTCAGAGAACCCCCACGTTTGTATGCGGGGATTGGCGATCTGATTGCGTGGGTGGCCGAGGCGGCGGAGAGTGTGTGGGCTGGGGCGGACGATAGCGAGTTGTTGCGCTTAGCGGTCGCGCCCGCGCAGGGGCATCACCGCGAGCAGCACGCCGATGCCCAGCAACACGCCCAGCGTTGCCATGGCCATGGACTGCCCGAGGTCGCCCTGGTCGAACTGGTTGAAGATGAAACTGCCGATGGTGTCCACCCCGGCTGGCAGCAGCATGACCGAGGCGACCAGGTCGCGCAGGCAGGTGACAAACGTCGTGGCCCAAGCCGCGACGAGGCTGGCGCGGAGGAGTGGCCAGACGACGGTGCGCAGCGTGCGTCCCCGGCCGGCACCCAGCGACTGGGCCGCGAGCTCGAGGCGTTGCGGGACCTGCCCCATCCCAGCGCTCCCCAATCGGAGGCTGTCGGAGAGGTACAGCGCGAGGTAGGCGATGACTAGGATCCACACCGTGCCATACACCCGCACCTGTATCCACGGCGCGTTCCACGCGAGGATCAGCGCGACCGCGACGACGATCTTGGGCAGCACTCTGGGCAGCAGCGCGAGGCCATCCAACGCGGTCGTGGCCCAGTGCCTGTAGCGTGCCAGCGCGTAGGCCGCCAACGCGCCCAGCGCGGTACACCCCACCGCTGCGACCAGGCTAAGCCACAGGCTTGTGACCAGTGCCCCGCGGCCCCGCGAGCCAGCCTCGAAGATGGCGCGGTAGTGCGTCAGGTTGTACACCGGGCCTTCCGCGGTCCACCCTTCGATCAGGCTGGTGAGGATCATCGCGACAAACGGCGCCGCCACGCTTAACGAAAACAGCCCCACGAAGAAGCCCCAGCCAAGCACCTGGCCGACTGTGCCGAGTTTCTGCCGCGTGATGGCCGAGGCCCGCCCGCCGCGCGTGAAAGTCTGCCGGAGCACAACGCGGTTAAACCCCACGCCCAGCAGGGCCATCAACAACAGCAGGCTGGACAGCGCCGTCGCCAGCGGCAGGTTCACCGGCCAACTGGTCACCAGATAGTAGATCTCCGCGGGCAGCAGAAGGATGTTGGACCTCGGCCCCAGAATCGCGGGCACGCCAAAGTTCGACAAGGCATCGAGGAACACCAGCAGCCCCGCATTGAGGATCGCCGGCAGCAGCAGCGGGATTACGACCGTGGCCCACACCCGTCGCCGGGACGCGCCCAGTAGCACCGCCGCATCTTCGAGCCTGCTTGGGATCGCACGCAGCGCCGCCTCCACCGCCAGCGCGACGTAGGCGTAACTGGCGAGCGCCATCACCAGCGTGATGCCCCAGAATGAGAAGAACAAGCTGCGCACTGCCCCCGGCAGCGTGCCCAGCGCCTGGTCTGCCAGGCCTGACGGTTGCATCAGCAGCACATAGGAGAGAGCCATGACGTAGGGTGGTGTCATGATCGGGATCAGCAAGGACAGCCGGGCGAGCCATCGCATCTTCAGATCGGTGCGTGCGAGCAAGTACCCGCAGGGGATGCCCAATGCCCACGCCAACACCGTTGTTGCCCCGGCCCAGCGCAATGAATTGACCAGCATCTGCCCGAGGCCGGGCGTGGTCAGGAGCTGCTTGTACGCATCGAGGAAGCCATCGAATCGCCCGTCGTAAATGCGTGGCCAAACGCTCTGTAACCCCAGCATCGCTACCGGGTAGCCAATTAACACGAGCAGGACCGCGGCACTGACCGTGAGCGGCCAGGGCGGGACACGCCGCATGATGTCTTGTGCTATCGCTCTAGGCATCTGGGTGTCATGGTTCACATTGAATACTTAGACCACAGCCCGTTCGATCTCGTACTGAAAACGCCGAAGCACGCGGGACTGATCGCGCGTGCCCGCAGCGATGTCCATAGGCCAAGCGTTCAACGCGCCAGCATCGATGCGCTGTGCGCTTAGCGGCACGCCGGGCAGCGCGGGGATGAGGTGTCCCTCGGCGATGCTCTGTTGCAGGGCCGGGGCAAAGTACAGGTCCACGAACGTGCGGGCCTGATCGGGCAACCGCGTGCCACGGAGGATGGCGATCGGGCGGTGAACCACCGGCACACCCTCGGTCGGGAAGCGCAGGCGGATCGGTGCGCCGCGCTCGATCTGCCTGAGGATCAGATAGTCTGCCGCCGCGAAGAGCGCGTCATACGCACCGGTCAGCAGCCCACCGATCGCCTGGCTGTTAGCGCCGCCGATCTCCATCCCGGCTTGTTTCGCGGCCGCGAGCATGCGCCACGCCTCGTCGCCACGACGCTGCACGAAGTTCAAGACAAAGTCGGCCGCGGTCCCGGAACGAGACGGCGCGGGCATCACCACGCTGCCGCCGAATCGCCCCGTCAGCATGTCTTCCCAACTCGGCGGGTTGGGTGTGTCCCGCTCTTGACGCAGCGCGATCCCCACCGCCGCGGACGAGGAGGTGTGGTACGCACCCCCCGGGTCGTCGCCGTCGGCTGCGGGCTTGCCCTCGGGACGATAGGGTTCCAGCATCGATTCTTGCCGGAGGTAATCAGCCGCGAGCGTACTGGCAAGGATGAGCACATCGGCCCGCCGGTTGTATCGCTCGGCTTGGAGCTTGGCCATGACCTGGCCTGTCGTGGCTTGGAATACCTCGACCGCCCGGCCGGTCGCCTCCTGGTAGCGCTGGGCCGCGAGTTCTGCAAGCCAGCCGGGGCCCGCAGAGTACACCACCAGATTCCGGTTGTTTCCATTGCCGCAGCCCGCCGCGCCGAGTGTCGCCGCACCGAGCATCCAACCCGAGGCCGTGCGCAGGAGCGACCGCCGCGACAGCGTGCCGACTTCCAGCCGCGTCACTCGGCTCGGCTGCAAAGCCGCTGGCTCGGGGGCTAAGCCGGTAGCCATTGCAGGTCCTCTTGACGGATGTGAATGTGGATGCGTGCCTGATCCGACAAGCCTTGCGAGGTCAGTGCTCGCAGCGCCAGGCCATGATCGGTGCGGATCGATAGCTCGTAGCGATCGCCGAGATACTTGGCTTGCTCGCATCGGCCGGGCAGTGTGATGCCTCCCGATTGCTCGTTGTGAAGCGAGAGGTTCTCGGGTGTTCCGACCGCCACATGCTCGCGCAGCACCCTGCACACGCCTTGGGCTGGGCCGTCACAGTGTGGCGCCACGTGCTCCACCGAGTCACCCGTGCCCAGCAGCACCCGCCCCTCTTCACGGCGATAGGGCAGCACATTGGCAGAGCCCAGGAACCCCGCGACAAACGCTGTCGCTGGCCGATGGTAAATCTCGCTCGGCGTATCGATCTGCTCGATCACACCACCGTTCATCACTGCGACACGGTCGGCTATGACAAACGCCTCGGACTGATCGTGCGTGACGTAAACGCTGGTGATGTGCAGCGACCGCAGCAGTGCCGCGATATCGTCGCGCAGTTCCTCCCGGAGTTTGACATCCAGCGCGCTGAGTGGTTCATCCAGCAACAGCACGCGCGGCCGAACCACCACCGCCCGCGCGATCGCCACCCGCTGCTGCTGCCCGCCAGACAGCATGGCCGGGTGACGCGATTTGTAGCCCTGCATGCCGACGAGTGCCAGCGCCTCCTCGATGCGGCGCTCCCGCTCGGCTCGGCCTAAGCCCAACACGCGCAGGCCATAGCCCACATTCGCCCCCACCGTCATGTGAGGCCAGAGGCTGAAGTCCTGAAACACCGTCGCGAACCCCCGCTTCCGCATCGGCAGGTGCCGACGCTGCGAGGGGTCATCAAGCACCACACCGTCACAGACCACGCGGCCCTCGTCCGGCAAAACGATGCCCTGCACGATGTTGAGCAGCGTCGTCTTCCCGCAACCCGACGGGCCAAGTAACGCCACGCACTGCCCGCGGCTGAGCGTCAGCCCCACGCCGCGCAGCACCGGGGTGCGGTCGTAACGCTTGGTCAACTGATCGCAGACCAAGTACGCGGCGTCGTGCTGTGGGGGCGCTAACTCGGACATCACGCGGGGTTCCTGCATTCCTCGCGGTGGCGGACATACAGTCTTTCACGCCACCAGCGAGTGGGGAGCCTAGCCAATCCGCAATCCCGCCACAGTGTTTGTTTTTCGTGAAGATCACGAACGCTGAACATAAAGCCGCGCACGTTGGTAGATACTGTCGTGACACAGGGTTCTGCCCCGGCACGGCCAAGCACGATGCAAAGTTGAAGCAAAAGCAAAACCCATGAAGACAGACCACCTCACGACCAGCCAAGCTATGCCATACCACAGCGCCTTCAACCGGCGTTGCCTCTGGCTTGCTCCGATTGTGGCCTGTGTCCTGCTCCTGCTCCTGCCGACGCGCAGTGACG
The DNA here is from genome assembly GCA_041743835.1 of Phycisphaeraceae bacterium. GTDB lineage: Bacteria > Planctomycetota > Phycisphaerae > Phycisphaerales > Phycisphaeraceae > JBGTLW01. The sequence goes on from JBGTLW010000058.1 coordinate 7,087, forward strand.
CGGTGATCTATTACACCTTCGCGGCGGAATCCGGCGGGGGCATCGCGCTACTGGATATCGACGCGCAAACAACAGAAGTCCGTCGGCACGAGGTGCTATTCAGTGAGCCGGGCTTCACGAAGCCGCACAAACTCGCGGTCTCCCATGACCAGCAGACGCTCATCATGGTCAACGAAAGTACCGAGCAGAACGCCGCTATTGTGCGGCTGGAAGAAGGAGAGTCTGCACAGGTCCAGTTGCTCACTGTCAACGGCGTGCCGGATGCGGTGGTGGTGTTTGGAAAGTACGCGTTGATCGGCGCGGACAAGGGCCACCTCGCACTGGTTGATCTGGATAAGGCCGAAGTTGTGCGAGCGGTCAACACCCGTGAGATGCTCAAGCCCGCAGGGCACAAGGTCGAGGACATCGTAATCGCGCCGGATCAATCGTATGCGGTCTTGTCGCTGCAGAAGGACCAGAAAGGTCAGAAGTCGCTGGGGAATCGCCTGGTTTTGATCAAGTTGCCCAGCCTTGAAGTGATCTGTGACCTTCAGTTGCCCCGCACCCGCCCCGCGCTACACAACCCCAACAACGATACCGAGCAAGGCCCCGGCCCCGAGGTCATCGTGCTCAGCCCCAAAACCAACCGGCTGGGGGTTTCGCTTGATTTCTATGGCGGTTTTGCGCTGACCGATCTGGATGCGGCGCTGCGGGGGAAGCCCGGCCCGGTCGATTACGTGAGTACCGCGCCGGACGGCGCGTGGGGAACAGCCTTCCCTGACCGGCTTTGCGTGATCCCGCATCCGACGAATGCAGGGGCCGAGTTGATTGTCGTTTTGAACAGCGGAGACGTAGGTGGGGGATGCGTCATTGATCTGGCGGCAAAGTCGGTGGTCACAAGGTTCGAGGCTCCGCATGGGCTCGAGACACCGACCTACATCCCCGCCGCTCGCGTGGTCGCCACATCTCACGCGGGCAAGCACAAGGCGATCGCTCCCGACAAAGTCGAGAAGACCTATGCACCATCGGGCCAGGTGCTGCTCTACCATGTGTCAAATCTGGAATCGTTTGGGTCGCCCAAGGTTGTTGATTTGCCCGGCCCGGTGAACCGCCTCGTCGCAATCGATCCCACGCGTTCGAGCCTGGTTGCCGTCGTCTTTGATGGTCCCACGGGCAAAGACGCTGCCACGGATGCGAAGCGGGCGAAGGGGTCACAGCTTGCCCTGATCGATACCTCAACCGGAAAAGTCGTCACGACACTTGACGCTCACGGCAAACCCCAGCGGCTCTTGCACCGGTGACCCCTTGCCGCAGATCGACAATAGCTGCTGACGCCAACGCCCAGGTCAGACCCCCCGCACGCCAAAGACTGCAAGGGTACACCACGCGTTGCCGATCCGGTCGTTGACGGGGAGCCCGCGCACAGCCGGTGGACCGACGGGGAATCCTTTGCGGAGGCAGCGTTCGTGCCACACCGCCAGATCGTGTTCGGCGGTTTCCTGTGTCGCGGTGAACAGCACAATCAGCAGCCCGCCGTGCTGGATGACGCCATCGGACCAGATCTTTTTGACGTCGTTGGCGACGGGTGACAGCAATTCGGCGGCATAGCGCTTGAACGGGCCACTGGTCTCGAACTGGGCGACGGTTTTGATCTCCAGCCAGTACGCGGCCGAGGGGTCGCACGCGGGCCGGGCGTCGAACAGTGTGCCCCGGACATCGGGATCGCGGATGGGGAGGCGGTCGGGTGTGAGGACCAGGTCGCAGCGCAGGCCGTGGGACTTGCGGGCCTTATGCCAGTGGCCGGGGTAACGTTGCTCACGCCATGCGCCCATACCCGCCTGTTCGAGCGATTGCGCGATGATCGGGTGGAGGCGGAGCTCATCCAGCGCATCGATGCCGTACACCTCTTGCGCGGCGTCTTCCTCTGCAAGCCTACGGGCAAAGCCTGCGGTCACAGCTTCAACAATGTCGGCGGTAAACCATCGCATCCGTGCGGCTTCGGGGTAGTGTCGTTGGTATGGCAGAGTTTAGTAGGTCAATGCGGCAGCGGGCCGGTGATTGGTTCAAGCACATCGCGGGGGGTGATGCCGCCCAGTGGCTTGCCGTGTGCATCGACGACCAGCGCCCACTTGGCCCCGAGGCGTTTCATCTCCGCCAAGGCTCGGCGCAGGTGCATGCCATGGTCCAGCGTGAGCGCTTGTGTCAGCGCCTGTTTTGCCTTGAAGTGCGGGCCGTGGTTTGCCGCGAGCACATCCATGATATCCAGCACGCCGACCACATGGCCTGCGCGATCGGTGACGGGCAGGTGGGTGGGGGTTCCGCGAAGTGCAAGGGCACGCACCGCTTCCAGGTCGTCGTCATCCCGCAGGCGCGGCACTTTCCGCCAAGGGGTCATGTGGTCGGCCACGGTTGTGCCAGCCGAGGACAGCACACGCTCGATCATGGTCGATTGCGCATCGGACAGGATGCCGTAGCCCAGCCCCTCCTTCACAAGTTCACCGACACGACGCCGCGGGTGGAAGACCGTGCCGTCGCCGCGCTGCCCGACCACGCGCAGCACCCCGGCAGAGAAAAGCCCGACGATGGGAACCATCAGCGTGAGTGTGAACAACCACTCCGCAGCCTTGAGCACCGGCTGGAGGCGGTACATGAGCGCATCGGCGTGGGCACTGAACAGGTCCTTGGGCAACGTCTCGCCGAAGACAAAGAGCATGGGCGTGACGATCAGGGTGTTGAGGAGCATCTGCTCGCCGTCGGACAGGCCCGAGGCGCTGAGGATGACGGCAAGACCGGCCGTGCCCATGTAGTTGGTGATGTTGTTGCCGATCAGCAGGGTGCTTAGCAGCGAAGTCGGGTTGCTGATCGCTCGTTCGAGGCCGATCGCTCGGCGGTTGCCGTGTGTGGCAAAGACGTGGAGGCGGACGCGGTTGAGGCAGTAACACCCCGTCTCCATGCCGGAGAACAGCGCCGAGCCCGTGAAGCCCACAAGCATGATCGCCAACCACATGAGGAGTTCTGCGGTGCTCACGCCTCACCCCCGGCCTCATCGGCGGGCGCTTCCGCAAGCTGGATATCGACTTCGCGGATGCGCATGCCGGCCATCGTGCGCACGGTGAACCGCACGTTGCCAAAGGTCGTCGTGTCCCCGGTGCGTGGCACACGTCCGAGCCTGGCCATGACCAGCCCGCCGATGGTGCTGATGCCCGTGCGGTCGGCATCGAGGCCCAGCTTCTGCCCGCGACCGAACCAGTCGGGCCAATCGTGGATGGAGAGGTCGGCATCCACGCGCCAGTGCCCCCCCACCACCTGCACGATGCCGGGGCCCTGCGTGTCATCGTTGGGCGCGCGCAGCCCACCGGTCATGTGATTGATGACATCGCTGAGCGCGATGACCCCGGTTGTGCCGCCGTACTCATCGACGACGACCGCGAGCGTGCTCTGGAGCCTGCGGAACTCATCGATCAGCCTGTCTGCACGCTGCTGCTCGGGGATGAACACCGCCGGGCGCACAAGCGCGTGAACCTCCAGCCGTGAACCCGGGGGATGCAGCAGCACCTGACGGCGGTGGATGATGCCCTCCACCGCATCAAGCCCACCGCGGTGCGCGATGATCAGGCTGTGCTTGGTCCGCTTGGCCAAGGAGACCAACTCCACGGGCTTCTGGCCGAGGTCAAACGCGACGACATCCACGCGCGGCGTAATCAGATCGCTCACCTTCAACTGGCTGAGTTCCAGCACCTGCTGGAGCAGTTGCTCCTCATCCGCGTCAATCACGCCGTGCTGCTGCGAGAGGTCCAGGAGTGATTCCAGTTCCTCCGCGGAAAGCTCCGGCGGCTTCTGCCTCGGCGCGATCAGGTGGGCCAGCGGGGTGATCACGACGCTCGACGCGACGATGCGGATCGGCGAGAGCAGGCGGTGGATCAGCAGCAGCGGGAGCGCCGCCAGGCGCGACCACCGCATCGAAATCCGGGCGGCGATGATCTTGGGCATGACTTCGCCCAGCAGGATGACCGCCAGAAGCGGTACCAGCGTCGCCCCCGCGAGCATCGAGGCCTGTATGGCCGAGGGTTGGTCCCAGCGTTTACCCATACGGATCAGCAGCATGGAACTGAAGACGAAGAACAGGACGTTGACCGTCATGTTGCCCAGCAGCAGCGTGATAAGCAGAGCCCGCGTTTCGCGCAGCAGGATCACCAGCGCTCCGGCGACGGGGCCGGAGGTCTGGCTCAATCGCGTTCGTTCGTGTGCGGTGAGTGAAAACAGGGCCGTCTCTGACGCGCTGAAGAAGGCGCTACAGCACAGCAGCACAGGAAGACCGACCAACAGGAGTAAATCAAAGGCGGGCACTGGCATGAGAATACGTCAACAATGGCTGCTTGTGAAAGCGTAACCGTTCACCCCAACTGTCGATACAAGTTGTGATGATCCGATAAGAGTTGCATGGACAAGGATGCGCGGATCGCGGCACTGGAGGCGGAGAATGCTTCGCTGCGTCGTCGGTTGGCGGCGTTGGAGGCGACGATCG
>JBGTLW010000059.1:0-30117 GCA_041743835.1 Phycisphaeraceae bacterium
GGTGCCGGCTGATCGATGCGGGGAAGCGGGCCAAGGAGCACCGTCTGACGCAGGACCAGACCAATGCGCTGATGGTTGACCTCGCCCGGCAGGGGCTGCGCGTGGTCCGGCTCAAGGGCGGCGACCCGTACTTATTCGGACGCGGTGCGGAGGAAGTCGCCTACCTTGCCCGCCACGGCGTGGCCTGCGAGGTGATCCCCGGCATCACGTCCGGCATCGCGGCGCCGATGTACGCGGGCATCCCCGTCACCCACCGACAGACCGCCAGCACCGTCACGTTCGTGACCGCGCACGAAGACCCCACCAAGCCGCAGTCGGCTGTGGACTACCCCGCGCTGGCCCGGCTCATCGCGGCGGGGGGGACCGCCTGCTTCTACATGGGCGTGGGCAGGCTGACCGAATTGGCAACAACGCTGACGGGCCATGACCTTTCATGCGACACGCCCGCGGCGGTGGTCCAGTGGGGTTCGACTCCCCAGCAACGCACCGCGCGGGCCCCGCTTAGCCGGATCGCTGAGGCGGTCGCGGCGAAGGGCATCACCGCCCCGGCCATGATCGTCGTCGGCGCGGTGGCGGGGCTGACGGAGCCCGGCCTGGGGTTCTTTGAGGCCCGCCCATTGTTTGGCAAAACCGTGCTGGTGACGCGGACACGCGCGCAGGCCTCGGAGCTGTCGCAGCACCTGGCTGAGGCGGGGGCGCGGGTGATCGAAGCGCCCACGATCCACATCGAACCGGCGTCTGATGGAGCGCTCGCGCAGCTCGACGCCGCGCTGACCCCGCCACACGCTTTCGACTGGCTCATCCTCACCAGTGCCAACGCGGTGGGTGGCATCGCGGATCGGCTCGAAGCGCTGGCCCGGTTCGATGCGCGGGCATTCCACCAGCTTAAGATCGCGGCGGTGGGGCGGGCCACAGCCGAGGCCCTGTACGACCGGCTGCGCCTGCGCGCGGACTTCGTGCCGGACGCGGCCAACGGCGAAGCACTCGCGCGCGAGCTATGCAAGACCCACGACATGCGTGGCCAGCGCTGCGTGTTGGTGCGTGGCGATCTGGCTGGGCCGGAGCTGCCCGCGCTGCTGCGCGAGGCTGGGGCGGCGGTGACGGAGTTGCCCGTGTACCACACCCGCATCGCGGAGGCATTGCCCGAGGAGGCGCTGGCGGCTCTGCGTGAAGGGGCCATCGATCTCGCACCGTTTGCCAGCTCTTCTGCGGTGCGGCACCTGGTCGCATTGCTGGGCGCAGAACGGGGCGGGCTGGATGCGGTGCGATGCGTGTCTATCGGGCCGGTCACCTCGGCCACGATGCGGGAGCTTGGCCTGACCATCGCAGCGGAAGCGACCGAGCCGACGGTCGCGGCGCTTGCCGCGGCGGTGATCGCCTTATCCACACTGGAGAGCAAGTAGATGCCTGAGCGCGCCCCACGTCTGCGGAGAGAGGATTGCGTCGTGCTGGTCATCGACGTGCAGGACCGGCTGGTCCCGGTGATGCAGCACCCCAAGACGCTGGTCCGTCGCGTGGCCCGGCTGGTCCGCGGCGCGAAGGCGTTGGATGTGCCGGTGATCCACACCGAGCAGTACCCCAAGGGTCTGGGCCGAACCGTCCCCGACATCGCGCGGCTGCTGGAAGACCGGTCTCCCATCGAGAAGATGCGATTCAGCGCCTGCGTCCCGGCTGTCGAAGAAGCGATCGTGGCGACGGGTCGGCGGGCTGTGGTCGTGGCTGGCATCGAGTGCCACGTGTGTGTGCTGCAAACGTGTCTTGACCTGCTGGATGCGGGGCACACCGTGGCCCTGCCGTTGGACGCGACCGATTCCCGCCGGGCGGTGGACCGCGACGCGGCGGTTCGGCGGCTGCTGGACGCGGGCGTGGTGTCCACATCCATCGAGTCGGTGTTGTTTGAGTGGGTGCGGTCGGCGGACGGCGAGGCCTTCAAAGCGGTGCGGGACATCGTGAAGGATGCGTGACGGTGGTCACGCGGCCCGGATAGGCATGAAAAGTTTGGCGAGTCTGATGTTGCCTGCTTCGTGGCTCTTTTGTAGTCTAGTTTCAGTTCCGGTTAACCCCTCGGCTCTGCGGAGCCCTTAAACAGGAGTCCCCCATGCTCGAAACTTACGAAACACTGAAGAACCTGGTCGCCTCGGTGGAAGATGATCTGCGCAAGGCCTCGGGCGGCAACAAGGCGGCGGGCACCCGCGTCCGCAAGGCCATGCAGGATGTCAAGAACGTCGCCCAGGAGCTCCGCAAGAAGGTGCTCGAAACCCGTGAGGGCGAGGAGTAATCCTCCCTCAGCCACGACCCCAGTGAAACACGGACGGCCACCCGGTGCCACGCGGCGGCCCGGGTGAGGTCCATCGTTGTTCCCAAACCCCGCGGCAAAACGACAGGCACCTCTCATGGCCCCGTCTCTGCTCTTTGACTTGACCGGCATCGACTACGCCCACAGTGTCTATGACACCGAGGCGATAGAGGCGATCAACCCGCATCGTGGCCACATGCGCATGCTCGACCGCATCGCCTGGATGAACCCCGAGCCGTACCAGATGCTCGCGATCAAGGAAGTCCGTCACGACGAGTTCTGGGTCCCGGGGCACATCCCCGGTCGGCCCATCTTCCCCGGCGTGCTCATGATCGAGGCCGCAGCCCAGTTGTCCAGCTTCCAGTACCAGCAACGCTGCTTCGAGGGTGGCCGATCGCCCACGTTCCTGGGCTTTGCCGGCGTGGACAACGTCAAGTTCCGGGCGCTGGTGAAGCCCGGCGATACGTTCGCCCTGCTCAGCCAGGAGATCAGCTTCAAGCCCCGACGCTGCATCTGCCAGACCCAGGGCGTGGTCAACGGCAACCTCGTTTTCGAGGCCACGATCACCGGCATGCCCGTGTGACCACCCGGCCGCATCACCGATACCGCCATCCGCGGCCCAACTCATCGCGTGTCAGGCATCCACAGCGATACGGCGGTGGCGCGGCTGTTGTGGCCGGTGTCTCACCGGGTATCATCCCCGGACACACGATCACCACGGAGAACCGCAGCGATGGCCAAGTCGATCAATGTCGCCCTCATTGGTTCCAAGTTCATGGGCCGAACCCACTCCAACGCCTATATCACAGCGCCCAAGTTTTTCGACCTGCCCGTGACGCCGGTGATGCACACCATCGCCGCACGCGATGAGGCGGACCTCAAGAAGTTCGCCCCGCGATGGCAATGGCAGAATTACACCACCCGCTGGCAGGACGTCTGCGAGAACCCGGACATCGGGTTCATCGACATCGGCGTGCCCAACAACGTCCACCGGGAGATGGCGCTGGCGGCTCTCGAGAGCGGCAAGCACGTCGCCTGCGAGAAGCCCCTGGCCGACATGCTCGACAGCGCGCGTGAGATGGTCAAGGCCGCGAAGAAGGCTAAGAAGCAGCAGACGTTCGTCTGGTACAACTACCGCCGGACCCCCGCGATCGCGCTGGCGCACCAGTTCGCCGCGTCCGGGATGCTGGGCAAGCTCTACCACATCCGTTGCTTCTATTTGCAGGACTGGGCCGGGCCGGACACGCCGATGCTCTGGCGCTTTCAGGGCGATGTCGCGGGTTCCGGGAGCCTGGGCGACCTGTGCGCCCACTCCATCGACACCGCGCGGTTCATCACCGGCGAAGAGGTCACCGAGATCAACGGCGCGATCCTCAAGACCTTCGTCAAAGAACGCGTCGTGCTGGCGGGCGGCGCGGGCGGTGAGATCTCCGGCGGCGGGGCGAAGGTCGGCAGCAAGAAGGCCAAGTCCACCGTGGATGACGCGGTGCTGTTCACCGCCGAGTTTGCAGGCGGGGCCGTGGCGACCTTCGAGGCCACACGCCTGTCCACCGGCGATAAGAACGGCAACCGCATCGAGGTCCACGGCGACAAGGGCGCCATCAAGTTCGACTTCGAGCACATGACCAAGCTCGAGTGGTACGACAACACCCTCCCCGCCAGGCAGCAGGGCTGGAGCACCATCGACGTGTCCAACGGCGGGGCGGGGCACCCCTACGGCAACGTCTGGTGGCCTACCGCCCACGCGATCGGGTACGAGCACACGTTCACCAATCAGGTCGCCGACATGATGGCCGCGGTCGCGGGCAAGAAGCCCGTGGTTCCCCTCTGCGACTTTGAAGATGCCTACCAGACCCAGCGCGTGCTGGAGGCCGTGACCCAGTGCGCCCGCAACCGCTGCCCGGTCAAGCTCTCCGAGATCAAGTAAGCTCCACAAGCCCACTGTCGTCAACCGTGGGCTTCCGTGTATTTTTCTGCATTACCGTTGAACAAAGGAAACCCCATGCCCCAGGTACGTTTTGGAATCATCGGCTGCGGCGCGATTGCGCAGCGGCGGCACATCCCCGAGCTCCACAAGAACCCCAACGCGGTGGTCGTCGCGATCGCCGACCCGGTGGTGGGTCGGGCCGCATCGATCGGCGACCCCATCGGCGCGGCCGCGTACCGCGATTACAAGAAGATGCTCGACAGTGAACAGCTCGATGCCGTGGCCGTGTGTACGCCCAACGCGTTGCACGCCGAGCAGAGCATCGAGGCCTTCAAGCACAAGCTGCACGTGCTGGTCGAGAAACCCATGGCCACGACGCGAGCCGATGCGAAGAAGATGATCGCGGCGGGCAAGCGGGCACGCAAGTTCCTCATGATCGGCATGAACCAGCGGCTGATGCCCGCGCACGTGAAGGCCAAGCAGGTGCTTGATGCGGGCACGCTTGGCAAGGTGCTGGCGTTTGAGACTTCGTTCAAGCACCCCGGCCCGGATCACTGGTCGGTCGATGGGCCTCAAAGCTGGTTCTTCAAGAAGCCGTTGGCGGGCATGGGCGTCTGCGGCGACCTCGGCGTCCACAAGGCGGACCTCATGCGGTACCTGCTCGGCGAGGAGATCGTCAAGGTCACCGGCTTCATCAAACAACTCGACAAGAAGCTGCCCAACGGCAAGCCCATCCCCCTCGACGACAACGCGTTCATCACCATGCAGAGCGCGACGGGGATCATCGGCACAATGAATATCTCCTGGACGCACTACGGCCGATTTGAAGACAACGGGACCATCCTCTATTGCGAGAAGGGTGTGCTCCGCATGGGCGACGACCCGACCTATGGCGTGCAGGTCGATTTCGCCAACGGCCAAAAGGAACGCTACGTCGTCGGGGCTGTGGCGACCAACGAGAAGCAGGTCGGCTCCGGCATCTCCGCAGCATTCACCCGCGCGATCCTCACCAAAAAGGCACCGGAAATCGATGGCGATGAGGGCTACAAAGCACTGAGCATCATCCTCACCTGCTTCGATGCAGCCAAGTCCGGCAAAACCGAACGCGTCCACTAACCCCCCCCCCCCGGAACTAGCCCCTGGGCACTGGACCTCCAATTGGTCTTTGACCGAGCCGCCTCGTCCCCGAGGCGGGGCCGCCAAAGGCGGCAGGGGTACGCGAGCCTTGCTCGCCCCGTCGCGGGGACGCGACGGCTCGGATGGTGGCACAGGATAGGCCCACTCAAAGCCAGTTGACCCCGCGTGCTTGCATGCTATGATCTGTGCGAGGCCAAGGGGCCGACATACGAACGCAACTTATCCAGAGTGACTGAGGGACGGGCCCTTTGAAGTCACCGCAACCTTCCAGACGGCTGGGAAATGGTGCGAAATCCCGCCCAGGCGAGCCAATGTTGGCCGCTTGGGGAAGATAAGAGCGGCTCAATCTTCTCAGTGCGAAGACCACAGCCCTTCTTATCCAGAATGAGAAGGGCTTTTTGCATGGTGCAGGAGCTCTCCTCACGGACGCCCGCCGACCCCGTCGGCGCGGACCCGCGGCAGGTGGTGTCGCGGCTACTTGTGAAAGATTGTGAGGGCATCGGCCATGACCAGCTACACCAAGTCTCTGCGATGTAAGGAGTGCGGCGAGGAATACCCCCTCGAGCCACGGACGGTCTGCGACCACGACTTCGGCCCGGTCGAGGTCACCTATGACTACGCGGCCATGCAGGGCAAGGTGACGCGTGCGTCGATCGAGGCTGGGCCACGCTCGCTGTGGCGTTACCGCGACCTGCTGCCGATCGCCGCCGAGCCGCAGGCCGGGTTCAACTCCGGCTGGACCCCGCTCATCAAGGCCGACCGCCTGGCGAAGAAGCTTGGCGTCCGCGAGCTCTACATCAAGGACGACTCGGCCAGCTACCCCTCGTACTCCTACAAGGACCGCGTCGTCTCCGTCGCGCTGACCAAGGCGATCGAGTTCGGGTTTAACACCGTGGGCTGCGCGAGCACGGGCAACCTCGCGCACTCCGTCGCGGCCCACGCCGCCACCGCCGGGCTTGAGGCCTTCGTGCTCGTGCCGCACGACATCGAGGATGGCAAGATCGTCGGGGCGCGTGTGTTCGGCCCCAACCTCATCAAGATCCAGGGCAACTACGACGACGTCAACCGCCTGTGCTCGCAGATCGCGGATAAGTACGGCTGGGCCATCGTCAACGTCAATCTCCGCCCATACTACACCGAGGGCGCGAAGACGCACGGCTACGAGATCGCCGAGCAGCTTGGGTGGCAACTGCCCAGGCACACGGTCGTGCCTGTCGCGGGCGGGACCATCCTGCCCAAGGTGTGGAAGGCTTATCAGGAGTTCATCACGCTCGGGCTGGTCGACGACAACAAGCCCGCGATGTACGGCGCGCAGGCCGCGGGCTGCAACCCCATCACCAAGGCGATCGAGGATGGCGAAGAGCTCTTCCGGCCACAGAAGCCCGACACCATCGCCAAGTCCATCGCCATCGGCAACCCCGCGGACGGGTACTACGTCATGAAGGTGATCCGCGAGTCCGGCGGGTGGAGCGCCTCCGCGACGGACCCGCAGATCATCGACGCGATGAAGCTGCTGGCCCGCACCGAGGGCATCTTCACCGAGCCGGCCGGGGGCACGACGCTGGCGTGTGCGATCACCCTGATCGAGGCGGGGCGCATCCCGCGTGATGAGCCGATCTGCGTGTGCATCACCGGCAACGGGCTTAAGTGCGTCGAGGCGCTGGACAATCAGTTTGATGAAGCGCCGGTCATCCCCGCGAAGATCAAGGACTTTGCCGCTGTGGTCGAGTCGATCCAGAACAAAACCCCCCAACCCGTGACCGCGTAAACCCCCCAACCACCCCATGTTTTGCGCCGGGCGTAAGCCCGCGTTCTTACGAAAGGACACCCCCATGCCCGCCATCGAAGTAGAAATCCCCACCGCCCTGCGCCCGCAAGTGGGCGACCAGGAAAGCGTGACCGTCGAGGGCGCGACCGTCGGCGAACTGCTCGGCAAAATCAACGACCAGTACCCCGACTTCGGTGGCAAGCTCTTCAAGGCCAAGGATGAGCTCAACAGGTTCGTGAACATCTACGTCAACGATGAAGACATCCGCTTCCTCGACAACCTCAACACCGCGGTGAAAGAGGGCGACGATGTGGCTATCGTCCCCGCGATCGCGGGCGGTTGATGCAAACCCAGAACATAAGGCCCACGGATTCATCCTGCAGGCTTCGGAGACCCATGATGCCCCAATCCACACGCAAATACTGGCTTACCTTCGAGAGCGGGGCGCAGGACCGGCCGTGCCTCTGGCAGATGTCGCGTAAGTTCCCCGATGTGAGCTTTGACATACGGCAGGCGTCGGTCAGCAAGGACATCGGCATCATGGCCGTACTGTTCGAGGGGGATGAGGACCAGATCGACCAGGCCATCACCTTCATCCAGAGCCTCGGCGTCAAGGTGGACCCCGTGGAGGGCGGCTCGCTCGTGGCGGGATAAAGCAGCGATGGTGACCGGGGGCGTTTCCCGTGTGGACCACGCTGTCGTCGCTAACAACAACACCAACCTAGAACATCGGATTGCGAACTTGAGCACGAACCTCGACCGTTATCACCGTCAGATGCTGTTGCCCGGCTTCGGAGAAGAGGGGCAACGCAAGCTCCTGGCCAGCACCGCGCTGGTCGTCGGCTGTGGTGCGCTGGGCACCGTCATCTGCAACATGCTCGCACGCGCGGGCGTCGGCCACCTCATCATCGTGGACCGCGACTTCATCGAGATCACCAACCTCCAGCGGCAGGTGCTGTTCGACGAGGACGACGTCGCCAACGGCATCCCCAAGGCCGAGGCGGCAAGACGCAAGATCGCAAAGATCAACTCGCAGGTCAGAGTCACCGCCATCGTGGACGACGTGAACCACACCAACATCGAACGCCTGGCCGGGATCAACAATCCGGACTATGGCAAGGTCGATGTGATCGTCGATGGCGTGGACAACTTCGAGACGCGGTACCTCGCCAACGACACGGCCGTGAAGCACGGCATCCCGTATATCTATGGCGGAGCCGTCGGCACCGTCGGCGCGTCCTACGCCATCCTCCCGCACACCCCCAACGGTGATTCACCCTGGGAGAAAGCTTCCGGGGGCACGCCGTGTCTGCGGTGCATCTTCGAGCAGGCCCCGCCGCCCGGACTCAACCCCACGTGCGACACCGCGGGCGTCATCGGCCCGGCCGTGGCCATCGTCGCCAACTTCGAGGTCACCGAGGCGCTCAAAGTCCTCACCGGCAACTGGGACAAAATCAACCCCACCATGGTCAACCTCGACCTGTGGGCCAACACGCTGCGGCAGTTCAAGGTCGCCAGGGCCTACGACGTCGGCGACTGCCAGTGCTGCAAGCACCGCAACTTCGAGTTCCTCGATGGCAAGTACGCCAGCGGCACCACCACGCTCTGCGGCCGCAACGCTGTGCAGTTCACGAATAAACGCGATGCGATTAAGCTCGACTTCGACCAGATCGCCAAACGCCTCGAATCCCACGGCAGCGTCACCGCCAACAAGTTCATGCTCCGCGCCCAGATCACCGACAACGGCCAACCTTATGAACTCACGCTTTTCACCGACGGCCGGGCCATCGTGAAAGGCACCAAGGAACCCAACACCGCCAAGAGCATCTACGCGAAATATGTCGGCGCGTGATGCCATTGATGTCGCAATGCCACGATGCCGTCATGCGTCACAGCGCCATCACGAAGCGCCGCCGCTTGCGGCGCTCCGCCTGTGCGGACTTGCAACGCACCGCAGCGCACGGCACCGCAGCGCGGGGCAAGCCCTGCGGCTAAACGACGTGAGTGAGACCCATGGTCAGTGGTCCCAGGAGTCCCCTGATGTTTGAGAGAGAATGCACCATCCTCCGATTCATGCAGGGCTACGGCGATCAGATGCTCGCGGACATCGAACCCGATGCGATGTGCCGACAACCCGTGCCGGGCATGAACCACCCCGCATGGATCATCGGGCACCTCGCCTTCGCCGCCGACGGGCACGCGCGTTACGTGGGAGGCGAGCCCCAACTCGGGGAGTGGAAGGAGCGCTTCGGATTCGGGTCGCGGTTGACCACGAATCTTACGGATTACCCGTCGAAGGAAGCGTTGGTTGACGCTTGGCACGCCGCGAACGAGCGTTATATCGTTGCGGTGCAGGCCGCAGACCCTGCGGTGTTCGATGAGCCGACCCAAGGCCCACTGGGCGAGCACCTACCCCGGCTCGGTCAGTTCATCTCGTTTTCCATGACCGGGCACACCTCCCTGCACCTGGGCCAACTCTCCGCGTGGCGACGCGCCGATGGCCGCCCGGCATTGTTTTAAGCGATTACACTCTCGAGTTACCCATGCCAACACTGATCCACGAACGTGTCGAGCAAGCTAACGCCAGCCAGAACCCAAGGGTTATTGCACGGCTGGCGTCAGGTTGGGCGGTGATCGGCGACACGCAGTTCCTTCGTGGCTACTGCCTGCTCTTGCCTGACCCCGTCGTCGGTTCACTCAATGATCTGGATGAAGCGGCACGCAGCCGGTTCCTGGTGGACATGGTTGGTCTGGGCGACGCGATGCTCCGTGTCACCGACGCCTTGCGGATCAATTACGAAATCCTCGGCAACACCGAACCGGCGCTGCACGCGCATCTGTTCCCCCGGTACGCCGACGAGCCGCAGGAACTCCGATCGGGCCCGGTCTGGGCGTATGGCCGCGAGGTGTGGATCGATCCCGACAAGTCATTCAACCCGCAACGCGACGCACCGCTCATCAATGCGATGCGCCAAGCTCTGGAGGAGGCCAATCTGGTCGCTTTCGTATGATCTACTTTGACAACGCTGCAACTTCGTTTCCCAAGGCCCCGGGTGTCGGGCCGGCGATGGCTCGCTTCCTTGCCAACGACGCGGCCAACCCCGGCCGGGCGGGGCACCGCATGGCGACACGGGCCGAGGCCATGCTCGATGATGCCCGACTGAAAATCGCCCGCCTGTTCAACATCACCGACCCGCACCGCGTCATCTTCACGATGAACGGTACCGATGCGCTCAACATCGCCATCAAGGGAGTGCTCGGCGAACGGGTTGGCAAAGGACAGGTTCCGGGGAAGGGTCCGGGGGATGTTCCAAGTGATGTTCCGGGGGTGGTGACGACTGTGCTGGAGCACAACTCGGTGAGTCGGCCGTTGCAGGCGATGGCAGAGCGGGGGGACATCGAGCTGACACGGCTCGCGTGCGATGCGGATGGGTTCATCGACCCCGCGGATGTGGCCGCGGCGATCACGGACCGCACCGTGCTGGTCGCGATGACGCACGCGTCGAATGTGCTGGGCACGATCCAGGATGCCGCGGCGGTGGGGCGGGTCTGCCGGGACAAGGGCGTGCTGTTTCTGCTCGATGCGGCTCAGACCGCGGGGGTTGTGCCGATCGATGTCGCGGCGATGCAGATCGACCTGCTGGCGCTGCCGGGGCATAAGTCGCTGCTGGGGCCGACGGGCATCGGTGTGCTGTACGTCGGCGATCGTGCGCCAGCCCCCAGCGAGCAGGCTGGGGGTGGCCGCCTAAGCCCGTGGCGGGAGGGCGGCACGGGTGGTGATTCCGCGACACCCACGCAGCCGGCACTTTTCCCGTACTACCTCGAGGGCGGCACGCCCAACACCGTCGGCGTTGCGGGGCTGGTCGCGGGCATCGATCACGTGCTGGCCCACGGCATCGACGCCACGCTCGCCCACGAGCAGGCGATGGTCCAGCAAATCATCGACCGCTTCGCAGACGACGAGCGGTTCACGATCTACGGCACGCGGGACGCCAAGCGTCGGGTCGGTACGATCGCGCTGAACATCCGCGGCTTTGACGCACCGGATGTGGGTTCGATTCTGGATGATTCTTTTGAGATCGCGGTTCGGCCGGGCCTGCACTGCTCGCCGTACATCCATCGGCAGTTGGGTACATTCCCAGACGGCGCGGTGCGCATCAGTCCGGGTGCGTTCAACACGTACGAAGAGTTGGCACAGGTGATCGATGCGCTGGAGCAGATTGCGGGGTGACCTATGGGGAAGCGTGACTGTCCGAATTGCGGTGCCAAGCTTCGTGATCGCAAGTTGATCGCGTGCCCGTCCTGCGGTCATTTTGTCACGAAGCAGCGGTTGTCGGAGACGGGCGACGGCCGGATCAAGATCCTGCTCGCTGTCTTAGCATTGCTGTGGATTGCCAACAGAATCGTCAGGTACATGGCACCATAGAAAAAGCCCCGTCCGTTTTCACGGCCGGGGCTCTTGAGATTCACTTCACACGTCCGAGGCCCGGGTTCCAGGCAGGCTTTTGGACGGCGGGTGTTTCCTGTTGAGCTTAGTAGCTCATGCTGATGCCGAAGCTGGCGAAGAAGCTGTCGTCTTCGCCAGAGTTCGTGGCGGCAGCGGAGTTGACGCCACCGGCATCGTACTCGCCGGCATTACCGACGTTGATGTAGTGGACGCCGGCCGAGAGGGTGTAGGCACCGTACTCAGCGGGGATGGCCTTGAGCGGGGTGGAGACCACGGCACCGATCTGGACGAATCCAAACCGGTCGTTGTCCAGGTTGCCGCTGTTGTTGATGTACTCGTAGTAGTTGCTGTCACCGAAGCCGACGGTGACGGGGATGGACAGGGTCAGGGGGTAGTCCTGGCTGTCGTAGATCGAGAACGAAGGCTCGATCCCCAGCTCGTAGTAGATGCCCTTGTCGCCGCCGCCGGTGGACGCGCCGGTGAAGCCGTCGGTTCCGCCGTCGATTTCGAAGACGACCTTGCCGTAGGGCTGGAGGCCACCGAAGTTGTCGCCCCAGTGGTTGCTGTCGTCGTAGCCGAGCTTGACGTGGATTTCTTCCGCGAACTCTGACCCGCCGCTGGGGTTGTAGAGCTGGGTGTAGCCCAGGTCGATGCTCCACACGTCGAAGCCGAGGACGACGCCGACGAAGAGGTCGGACTCGTACCACACGTCATCGTTGCCGGTCGCTCCCGGGGGGTTGTTGGGAGTCGAGCTGGTGCCGTCGCCCCAGTGGAACGAGTTCCAGGTGCCGACGTAGGCATCGAGGCTGAAATCCTCATCGCCGAAGAGCCCGAAGGTCACGTCGATGTAGGGCTGGGCGATGATGCCCTGGTTTTCCTGCGGGATGCCACGGAACCAGTATTCCGTGACGAAGTCGATGCCAGCGTTGAAGCTGACCGCCCCTGTGTTGACGGTGGGCGCTTGCTCCTGGGCCTGCACAACGGCAGGACCGAGGACCATGGCCGCCGAGGCGGCCATAAGGCTGAACTTACGCATGATCATGATGTTTCTCCTAACGTGATCGAGTTGGAACCCTGATAGCCGTCCGACCGCCAACGCAGCGGCCGGTTTGTGTCCACACATGAGGCCCGAGGACACGGCAGAGCTTAGCACAAAGCTTTGCCTGTGTTAATTCGGCATTCAGGAATAGTTAAGCCCACATTTCCCCGCATAATCGGAATAACCCGCTGGGGCTGTCCTATGGGACTCAAAAGACCGATAACCGCGTTCAGGGGGCATAAAAACGCGGTTTTTGGTTCGTTTCATGTTCGGGTGGCCCGGCCCGCCGGCGTCAGGCGGGCGTCAGGCGGGCCCGAGGCCGCGGTGCAGATTCTGGACCCGCTGGGACTGGCTTCGCCGGATCGTGTCCAGCGTCAGGCGGGGGATGCGGAAGTCGCCCTGGTCGTCCCCGGTGATCTGGCAGTGCTCCTGGATCGTCTGGTAAAGGAACTTGAACGCATCACGCGGCTGGTGCATCTGGTCCAGGGCATCCACGATCATGTCCCTGCTGACATCCTCCGCAAACAGGTCGCGCAGGCCGATGGGCTGGTCCGCGCGGGCGGTGGCCAAGCAGGCCTCGATCCGTTTGTTGCACAGGTCGTACAGCGTCGTGCCCGACCACTCCAGCCGGTCGATGAGGTTCTGCTTGTCCAGTCGGGCCTCCTGGTAGAACTGGGCCGACTCTTTGCCCAGCAGGTGCCGCAGCTCGATGGGCAGCAGGAGCTTGAGGCCGATGCGGTCCTGCTTGAGGAACTTGTTGTCGAGCATGGGCCAGACCACCGCCTTCATCTTCTCCGGGTCGCCGGCGATGGCGGTCGGTTCGTCCACCCGATCCACCAGCACGATCAGCCCCGCGTAACCCATCTCGCCCATCACATCCACGAATCGGCGGGTGAGCTGGTACCGGCTGTCGCGCAGGGCCTGGTCCGCGGCATGGGGCGTGGGCAGCGGTTGGCGCTTGAGGTCACCCGCGTCGAGCTGCCCGAGCATCTGCGACAGCTCCTTGCCCGTGCGCGCGACCGCGGGCATCGCGTGCGTGGTGTCCCAGCAGATACGCCAGAGCCGGAAGATGAGCAAGCCCCACCAGCCCCACGCCAGCACCGCCCCCGCGATGAGCACCGCCAGCAGCGGGAGCAGCCACATCGGCTCCCTCGCCTCATCGATGAAATACTGCACCCCAGCCGCGACCACCACCGCGACCGTGAGCAGTGTCGCCAGGTGACGGAACATGGCCGCGGGCAACCGCCAACCCAGCCTCAATTTCGAGCGCAGCCGATCGAAGCGGTCGGCGACCGAGCCGGAGACGGGCTGGTCGTAAATCGCCGCGAGCACCGCTAAATCCCGCCGTTTCTGCGCGGGCATCCTTTTGAGCAGCTTGTCGTACCCCTCGGGCAGGATGATCCCGCCTTCCTTCTTTGCCTCGGCCTCGGGGTCCAGCAGCGCGTCGACCAGCCGTGTGACCGCCAGCGACAGGATCATGTCCTGGTGGTCTTCAAGCCGGAAGCCCTTGAGGACCGCCTTGGTGTTCTGTTTGTGCGTGCGCAGCAGGGCATCGAGCAGGGGGTTGAGGTCGTCATACGCGATGGGCATCACGCGGGCTGTGGGCTGGTCGTCGTTGTGCTTGGCGATGGCCCGGCTCATCATCAGGCGGATCGCGGTCTTGCCCGAGCCTTTTTCGCCAAACACGATGCTGGTCGCGGGCTGGTCGATCCGGCCGAGGATCTTGCCGAACGCCGGGTGCGTGATGCGGGCGCTGATGAGTCGGTCGAAGATGGGGTCCAGCCTGGCTTCTTCGGCATCGAAGGGGTGCGTGGTCAGGCCGTGATGTTCGAGGAAGGACTGCACATTCATGGGGTGGTCTCACCGTGGGCGCAGGATGCGGGCCGCCAGCAGTCCTTATAGACTATCGACCAAACGGGGCCAACCCCAAAACGCCTTCCGATCGCCCAGCCGATCGCGCTCCGATACCACACGCGATGCAGTGTATCCCCGACAGCACAACCTTTTCCCGCCTCGCCGAGCAGGCAGGCCCGCGGGCGCTGGTGCCGATGTTCCGGCGGCTGCTGTCCGACGCCCTGACGCCGGTGCTCGCGTACCGTCGGCTGGTGAAGCCAGATGACCGCATGGCCCCGAGCTTCCTGCTCGAATCGGTCGTCGGCGGGGCACGCATCGCACGCTACAGCTACCTCGGCGCAAGGCCGATCGCCGAGCTTATCGCCCGTGACCGGCTGGTGCGTTTCACCGACCACCGCGAGCCGTCTAATTCCCGCGCGTACACCAGCGACGACCCGCTCGCGGAGATGCAGCGGGTCATCGCGGACCTGAAGCTGGTGCCGATCGCGGGCCTGCCCGAGTTCACCGGCGGGTGGGTGGGCTACGCGGGGTACGACACGGTGCGCTACCTGGAGGGCGAGTCGCTGCCCAACCCCCCGGCCGACGACCGTGGCCTGCCGGACATGCACTTCCAGCTCTACAACGACGTGATCGCTTTCGACCATGTGCAGAAGACGCTGCTGGTCATCACCCACGTCCAGCCCAGCGCGTTCGCGTCCGTCGAGACCGCCTACGCCGCGGGCCAGATGCAGCTCGACGCACTGACCGACCGTTTGACCGCGCCTTACGAGGGGTCCGAGGCCCGGCACTTCGAGCTGCGCCCGGCTCACGTGGACCTCGCGGCCCCGCCACCGACGCTGCCGACCAGCACGCTGGGCGAGGGCGGGTATCAAGCCGCAGTCGAGGTCTGCAAACAGTACATCGCGGCGGGGGACGCCTTCCAGATCGTGCCCAGCCAGCGGTTCGACCTGCAAACCACCGCCGATCCGTTCGATATCTACCGCGCGTTGCGTGTGGTGAACCCCTCGCCCTACATGTTTTACTTGCAGATTGAGGGCGGGATGCTCGTCGGCTCCAGCCCCGAGATTTTGTGCAAGGTGCAGGACGGCAAGCTCACCAGCCGCCCGCTGGCGGGGACGCGTAAGCGTGGCTCGTCGGCAGAGGAAGACCTTGCGCTTGAGCGGGAGCTTCTGGCAGACCCCAAGGACCGGGCCGAGCACATCATGCTGGTGGACCTGCACCGCAACGATGTGGGGCGCGTGGCCATGCCGGGGACGATCGCGCTGCCCGAGGTGTTGACGGTGGAGCGTTACAGCCACGTGATGCACATCAGCTCGGAGGTGACGGGGATGCTCCGGCCGGGCGTGAACTGCTGGGACGCGCTGCGTGTGAGCCTGCCGGTGGGCACGGTGAGCGGTGCGCCGAAGGTGCGTGCGATGCAGATCATCGACGAGTTGGAGAAGACGCGGCGTGGGCCTTACGCCGGGGCGGTGGGTTACGCGGATTTTGCGGGCAATCTGGACATGGCGATCGCGCTGCGGACGATGGTGGTGATGCCCGGCTCACGCGCTGGCCACGCGGGGGGCACGACGCCCGATGCGTGGCACGTCCACATCCAGGCCGGTGGCGGGATCGTGGCGGACTCGGACCCCGACGCCGAGCACCAGGAAACGGTGAACAAGGCCGCGGCGCTGGCTAAAGCGGTGGACCTCGCACAGAGGGCATTTGGATGAGCCGGCCCAGCCCGCAATTCGAGGTGCATTCAACCAAGCACGACGGGAGCCTGCACTACCGCTTTGAGACCGACGCGATCCACGTGGGCGACAGCCTGCTCGCGCTGCACCTGCGCGCGGGGTCGCGGCTGGAGAGCTACCGCGGCACGCTGACAGCGGCGCACGACATCCTCATGCTGATGTGGAAGGGCAGGCGATGGAAGCTCAGCGTCCGCTGGGAAGCGGGCTGGGTGCCGCATGACTGCTACGTGGACATCATCACCCCGGCGGTGTGGGACGATGGCACGCTGCGGCTCACGGACATGGACCTGGACCTTATCCTCAAGCCCGGCCTGCGTCTGCCGCTGCTCGATGATGCGGATGAGTTTCAGGAACACGCCGAGCGCTTTGCCTACAGCGAGGGCCTGGTTTCGCAGTGCCACGCGGCGGTGGTGGAGGTGGCGGCCTTGATGTCGCGTCAAGCGTACCCGTTCGACGGGTCGCTGTATGCGTGGCGGCCGGGGCTGCCGCTGCCGGTGGATCGGTTGGTTTAAGCGTACCCCCTGCATCTGGCCGATAGAACAGGCGTATGCCCACCGACCTGCGGACCATCCTCGATCTGACCGTGCCTGTCATCGTGCAGATCGGGCAGCGTCGGCTTGCCATCGAAGATGTGCTGTCGCTATCGCCCGGCTCGATCCTGGAACTGCCCAAGCACGCGGACGAGCCCCTCGAACTGCTCATCAACAACAAGAAGATCGGCGTGGGCGAGGCGGTGAAGGTCGGCGAAAACTTCGGCATCCGCATCATGAGCATCGGCTCGGCCCGCTCACGCATCAAGGCCATGCGCGACGAGGACTGAAGCCCGCGTGACGGACATACAGAGCCGCCTCGTCCCCGAGGCGGTCCGCCGCGGGGACGCGGAGGCTCTGGCGAATAACTCACTCTCCGCCTCGGGGACGAGGCGGCTCGGACAGGCCAGTCTCAAGCGCCACCCACCGGCGCGACCTTGACCTGCATCCCCTCCACCGACACCACACGCACCATCTGCCCCGAACGGATCAGCCCCGTGGTGGACAGGCACTCCTGCCGTCGCCCCTCAAGCAGGCACGTCCCCACCGGGTGAAGGTCCGTCAGCGCCCGGCCATGCGCCCCGATCGGCAAGCCCTCGGACTCCGCGGGTGGGGGCTGCGCCTCATCGTCTTCGGGGTCGCTTAGGATCAGCGATCTGATCCACGGCAGGTCGGGCCAGATCTTGAGCCCGAAGCCCACGAGGAAGGGGATCGCGATGAGCGTGACCAGCGCGCCGAGCAGCCCAAGCCGGGTGTCCACCTTGAAGAGCATCACGATGCCCGCCGCCATGCTCACCGCGCCCGCGATCGCAATGATGCCCCCCGAGGGCACGAACACCTCCACGAAGAAGAGGATGAGCGCGACCGACAGCAGCAGGATGCCCCAGAGGATCAGCAGGTCGTTGCTGCCTTGGGCTGGCGCGGTTTGAGTCGGGGCCGTTTGGGCCAGCATCCACATCGTATGGCTCATGCCCGCATTATCACCGGGCCGAGGCCGCTTGTCATGCGTCCGCCGATGGCGCGGCGGTCTCGGCCGCGAGCCAGGCTTCCGCGGCCGCGCTTTCCGTGAACACCTTGAGATTCAAGCCCCGGTTCACCGCCACGTTCTCCACGAAGCGATCCGGCAGCAGCGTCTCCTCACGGACCAGCAGCGCGATGCGGTTCACCAAACCCAGCAGCACCGTGCCGTAGTCCACGACCTGATAGCGCGAGAGGATGGAAAGCTCTCCCGATATGGCGCGGCAGTCGAGCAGCACGTGGCGCAGGCCGGTGTCGTTGCAGCGTTCTCGCATCTGATCGATGCACTGCCGCCAGTGCTCGATGCTGAATGGGCCGTCGTAAATGGCAAGCAGGTGGTCCTGCCGCTCTTGGAGTACGTATGCGCTGGTCATATCGGTTTGCCACATCCCCGCGAATGGAATGTAGCGTACCCAGTGATGCCATGCTACTAGGGTTTTCGGCTGCGGGATTACCAGCGCGCCGCCACGCACGCGCTGCGATGCACAAGGCGGACCACCAGCCGCGGCATAGTGTTAGCGGTTAGTTATCGAACTGGCCATCGAACGCGATATCGCTGCGTGGGAAGTCGATGCTGCGCACAAAGTCCGCCGCCTCTTCTGCGCCGTGTTCGCGGTCCATCCGGCTGTCTTCCCATTCGACCGACAGCGGGCCGTCGTACCCGATGTCGTTGAGCGCGACGATGATCTCTTCGAAGTTGATGTCGCCGTGGCCAAGCGAGCGGAAGTCCCAGAACCGCCGGGGGTCTGCGAAGTTGGTGTGCCCACCGAAGACCCCCGCGTCCCCGTTGCCGTGGCCCCACCACGCGTCTTTCATGTGGCAGTGGTAGATGCGGTCGCTGAACGTGCGGATGAACTTCACGTAGTCCACGCCCTGATAGCCCAGGTGCGACGGGTCGTAATTGAAGCCGAACCGCTTGTGACCCTTCACAGCCGCGAGCGCCCGCTGCGCGCTGGCGATGTCGAATGCGATCTCCGTGGGGTGGACCTCCAGCGCGAAGTTGACATTGAGCTTGTCGAACGCATCGAGGATCGGCGTAAACCGCTTGGCAAAGTCCGCGAAGCCCTTGTCCCAGTATTTCTGGTCCGTCGGCGGAAAAGCATAAATACTGTGCCAGATCGACGAGCCGGTGAAGCCATTGACCACCGCGGTCTTCCGGCCCCAGGCCGTGCCATCCTTGGGCTTGTTGTCCATCAGCCGTCGCGCCGCCTTGCCCGTCGCAATCATCTTCTTCGCGGCCCGCTTGCGCACACCCTCGGGCTCACCATCGCCCCACACATCCTCGGGCAAGATGGACTTGTGGCGCTCATCGATCAGGTCGCACACCGCCTGGCCGACCAGGTGCGCGGACACGGCATAGCAGGTCAGCCCGTGGTCGATGAGGATGTCCCACCGCGACTTGCAATACTTGTCGGACTTCTCCGCCTCATCGACGTTGAAGTGGTCGCCCCAGCAGGCGAGCTCCAGGCCGTCGTACCCGAAGTCCTTGGCCTTGGCGCAGATGGTTTCAAACGGCAGGTCGGCCCACTGGCCGGTAAACAGAGTGACGGGGCGCGGCATACGACAATCTCCGAGTTGATGAGTGGGGATACACAAACAAGTTACCGCGAAACCCACCCCGGTTCCAACCGGGGGGGGCACATAGCGCCCCCCGTTTAGCGGCAGGCGTACGCCTGCCGTTTCCGCATTGTTCGCGTTCAACGCGCCGAACACGTCAAACACGCAGGGCCTGACGGCCCGCGCTAAACGGGGGAACCAACGCGTTTCACGTGAACCGTCGCACGCGCTTACACCGGCTCGTAGCGGATACGGTCGGGGGGGATTTTTTCGGCGAGGGCGAGCATCCGAGCGCGGAGCTCTTCCATCACCTGCTCGGGGGACAGGTCGCGGGGTGGGGTGTACGGTTCGCCGAAGACCACGGTGCAGCGGCTGGGTTGCAGCAGTTGGCGGACCATGCCGTCAGCCAACGGCGTGCCGTGGACCCACACGGGCACGATGGTGGCCTTGCCCAGCTTCGCCATCACGGCCGTGCCCGGCTCAAAGGGCGCGAGCTTCCTGACCCGCCTTTGCAGCCCGCCCTCGGGGAAGATCGCCACAACCTCGCCGTTGCGCAGCGCCTGCGCCACGGTGCGCAGCTTCGCGGAGTCGGAGCTGTCGCGGTCCAGGGCCACGGGTTTGATGCCATCCCACAGCGGTTGCAGGGCCTTGATGAGGTGGCTCTTGAGCATCAGCCAGCGGATGGGGCGGTTGCACCCCGCCTGCATGAGCGACGGGTCCAGCGCGGTGGTGTGGTTGGCGGCCAGGATGACGCCACCCGTGAGCGGGATGTGGTGCTTGCCGACGTGCACCACGCGGTGGAGCACCAGCGTGAACAGCCGATTGATCCGCCAGTACACATTCAAAGGCCACGTGGCCTGTGGCCCGGACACGATGAACCGCGTCAGCCCCACGATGCCGACGACCACCAGCACCGGCCCCAGCACCCACATCACGAAGATGATGCTGCGGTCCGCATTCGGCAGACGCCAGATCATGAAATACGTGAACACGGAGAACATCGTGTTCACCGTGGAGTTAAAGCCCATGATCCGGCCACGGATGTAGTTGGGCGTGATGGTTTGCAAGAGCGTCAGCACCGTGATGATCACGATGTTGCCAAACACCCCGATGATAAACGCACCCGCGTACGTCATCGGCTTCCACGGCGTAAAGACAAACAACAGGATGCTCAGCCCCACGCCCATCAACGCGATGTTGAGGACGATCGGTGATTCCCTGCGGATGCCCAGCGCGATGACCACACCCGCGCCCGCGAGCATGCCCGCGCCGATGGTGGCGCTGAGCGTGGTGAAGGCAAAGGTCAGGTCGTTGCCCTGCATGTCGTAGTGCCACTTGACCAGGCCGGGGATCCCGCTGGACACCGCCGCGGCCGAGGACCACACCAAACAGCCCAGCGCGATGAGCGTCCACGCACGTTTATGGCTGATGCAATAGGTCGCTGCTTCAAGTCGGGAGCGGCGGGGGCGGTCCGCGATCGGTGCCGTGGGCTGCGAAATGGGCTTGAGGAATGCGAAAAACGTCCCGGAGACCAGGTACAGCAACGCGCCGATCATGAGGCCCAAGCGGACAGAATCCGCGGCCTCGGCCTTGATGATCTTCCCGCCGACGAGCATCCCGACCATCGACGCCACCACCGCGATGACGAGGATGATGGCGTTGCCCGCGGGCAGCGAGGTGCGCGGGATGATCTGCGGGATGATCGCGTTGCGCGTCGGGTTGAAGATGGCGGCAAACGTCCCCACCGCCGCGAGCGAGAACCAGACCAGGTGCGGCGTGTCGCGCGCGATGGCGGCGCCTGTTTCCGGCGTGGGCGGGCGCTCGCTGACGTACCAGCCGAGCACAAAGAACGCGGTGAGGAGGATCAGCCCGCGGGCCTCATCGCAGCTCAGGAGCAGCCACTTGCGCGGCAGGCGATCCGCCAGCCACCCGCCGGGGATGCTCATGAGGATGTATGGCGCGAAGAAGAAGAACTGCGTCGATGCCTGGATGCCTGTGGCATCCGCCCCGGCAATCATCCCGCCGAGCAGCGCCCAGGCCGCGAGCATGATCATCCGGTCGCCGAACCCGGAGGCCGCGGTGCTGGTCCACATCAGCGTGAAGCTGATGTTGCGGTAGAGCGGCGCGGGCCGCCTCTGACGGGGATCGCTGATTTCGGATTGATGATCGCTGATTGGCAAAGTATGGATAATGTATCCGCACCGTGGGGCCGATGCCCATGCAAGTCAGAAATCAGCGATCAGCAATCATCGATGCCCCGCCCGTTTGTCGCGTTCGATTACCGCGTAGGCGTTGTGGTTGTGGATCGATTCGAAGTTCTCGCTGGCGACCGAGTACCAGGCGATGCGGTCTTCCCGGTCCATCGCCACCGCGAGGTCTCGAACGATGTCTTCGACAAACTTGGGGTTGTCGAACGCCGCCTCGGTGACCCACTTCTCGTCTGGCCGCTTGAGCACGGCGAAGACCTGGGTGCTGGCGCACCTCTCGACGATGTCGAACAGCTCCTCGATCCACATGGGCTTGCCCTTGGCGAAGCGCACCTTGACGGTCATCTCGCAGCGCTGGTTGTGTGCGCCGTAGGCGGAGATTTCCTTGGAGCAGGGGCAAAGCGAGGTCGCGGGCACGGTGATGCCCATGACAAAGTCGTTGCCGGTGTGGTTGGAGCAGGTGGCGTCGAAGGTGACTTCGATGTCCAGCTTGCCGGGCATCCCGGTGACGGGGGCCTGTTTGTGGATGAAGTAGGGGAAGCTCAGTTCGAGGTGGGCTTCTTCTGCTTCGAGGCGGTCCTTGATGTCGCGGACGACATCCATGACCTGGTCGGAGCGTAGGGCGTCGTGGTGCTCGTTGAGGACTTCGAGGAACCGCGACATGTGGGTGCCCTTCTGGTAGTGGGGCAGTCCGACGTACATGTTGACCATGGCGACGGTGTGCTGGACGCCGCCGGTCTTGGGGCTGTGGAGGCTGATGGGGTAGCGGATGTCCTTGACGCCCACCTTGTCGATGGCGACATGCCGGCTGTCGGCCGATCCCTGCACGTCGGGCATGGGTGGCGGCGCGGCGGCGGGTGTGGCGGGGGTGGTCTGGTTGGGTGGCATAGGCGGGCCTTTCGTACCCCCGGGAAAGCCCCCCATGCTAGGCCGGTCACCCTGTCATGACAAAACCGGGCGCACGGCAACGCGGGGCCGCTGGCGTTGTCACGCAAAATCCCGACAATGCGCGCTTTGCTGACAACACCTACACACGGAGTGATCGAACATGGCCAAGCAAGCACTGATCGTCTGGGGCGGATGGGACGGGCACACACCCAAGCAGTGTGCAGAACTCTTTGCGCCGCTCCTGACAGACGCGGGATACCACGTCACCGTCAAGGACACGCTCGCGGCCTACGCGGATGAGGAGCTGATGTCCGGCCTGGACCTCATCGTCCCCATCTGGACGATGGGCCAGATCGAGAAGGAGCAGTGGCAGGGCCTGAGCAAAGCGGTGTTCAGCGGCTGCGGCATCGCGGGGTTCCACGGCGGGATGATCGACAGCTTCCGCAACAACACCGAGTACCAGTGGATGACCGGTGCCCAGTGGGTCAGCCACCCCGGTAACTGCAAGCCGACCTACCGCGTCACGATCGCCGATGCGGACCACGAGATCACCCGTGGGCTCAGCGATTTCACCCTGCCCGATACAGAGCAGTATTACTGCCACCACGACCCGGGCAACCACGTCCTGTGCAAGACCACCTTCAACTACGAAGACACCAGCGAGCACTACGCCCGCAAGTACAAGATCGGCACGACCCACCCGTTTGCCTACACCAAGGCGTGGGGCGATGGCAAAGTGTTCTGCGCCTGCTGGGGGCACACGTTCAAGGACTTCGACGTGCCCGAGGCCCGCGAGATCGTGCTCCGCGGCATGAAGTGGGCCACACGCTAGTAGGCGTGCAAGGCTTGGGGTGCCATGGTCTACGAGCGAAGCGAGGCAGGCCATGCGGACTCACTCCCGCGTCAGGCATGGCCTGCGCCTCGCTTGACCATGGCACCATGACTCAGTTGTCACCGTTTTAATGCCGGGTGGTGGCGATGGCGGGTAGGTCGAGGGTGTCGGTGTGGCCGGCGGTGTGGTAGGCGTGCGCCAGCCCGGCGACCATGGCTGCGTTGTCCACGCAGTAGCGCATCTTTGGGATGTGGGCCGGCAGGCTGTAGCGCGTTGCTACTTCAGCGATGCGCGTGCGCAGGAGTGAGTTCGCGCTGACCCCGCCGCCGAGGATGACGCGCTGCGGGCGTCGGCCTTGTGCGTCGAGTTGTTCGATGGCTCGGCCGAGCTTGGTGATGAGCACGCCGACTGCCGCGTGCTGAAACGCTGCGGCGAGGTCGGCACGGTGCGTATCGCTGAGGTCATCGGCACAACGCTCAAAAGTCGCGTCTTTTCCCCGGCCCACGGGCTGGCCACGGACGCGGTAGAGCAGGGCGGTCTTGAGCCCGGAGAAGGAGAAGTCGAGGCTGTCGCGGTCGAGCGTGGACTGGGGCAACGGCTCGATATGTGACGCGTCGCCCTGCTGCGCGAGCTTGTCGATGCGGGGGCCGCCGGGGTAGCCCACGCCGAGGATGTTCGCTGCCTTGTCGTAGGCTTCGCCGACCGCGTCGTCGATGGTTGAGCCGATGCGTCGGAGCTGGGTTGGGCCGGCCATGTCGTAGAGCGAGGTGTGTCCGCCGGAGACGACCAAGCCCAGGGCGGGGAAGCGGCCGGGGTGGTGGCTGGGGTGTTCTTCGCCCGCGTCGATCAGGCTCGCGGCCCAGAGGTGCGCTTCCACGTGGTCGATGCCGATGAGCGGCTTGCCCAGCGACCAGGCGAGCGTTTTCGCGGCGGCGACGGCGACGATGAGCGAGCCGATCAGCCCCGGCCGATTGCCGACGGCGATCGCATCGAGGTTATGGAGCCCGCAGCCCGCCTCCGCGAGCGCCTGCTCCACCACGGGGGTGAGCCGCTCGAGGTGGGCTCGGCTGGCGATCTCGGGAACCACGCCCAGGTATCGCTCGTGCAGCGCGTGCTGCGACCACACCACATTGGACCGCACCTGCACGCCATCGGCGACCACGGCGGCGGCGGTCTCGTCGCAGCTTGATTCGAGCCCGAGGATCAGCGTCATGACAACCCGATCACTCGGCCGCGGCGTCATCCACGCCGGTGATGTCGTCCACCAGTTCGCCGGCATCGAGCTTGGCCATCGCCACATCGATGTCCGCAAGGCGTTCGCGGAAGAACTCGCGCTGCCGTTCGAGGTTGGCCCTGCGGCTGGCGATGAGCAGTTGCTGCTCGTTCTGCAGGCCCACCGAGGGGTAAGCGCCATCAGCGAGCTTGCCGAGCGCCGCCTTGAGTGCCGCGGCGAGCTGCGGGTCTTTGTAGGTTTCAGTCAGGAACTCGGGCGTTACAGGCAGCGGGTTGCCCGCCCCGTCTTCGAACAGCTTGTTGATGCTTGCGTCCCGCCGGGTGTTGAGCATGAGCTCGATCTGCTTGGCGTCGAGGGGGACGTAAGAGCCATCGGTCGGGTCCACCCCCCAGGTCTGGGCATCTTCGACGCGGTGGATCTTTCGGCCGGAGGGGATGTAGTAGTACGCGTTGGTGATCTTGAGTGCGCCCTGCCCGGACTGGAGCATCTTCACCTGCTGCACCGAGCCTTTGCCGAAGGTCCGTGTGCCGACCATGTGCGCCCGGCCGTTGTCGGTGAGTGCGCCCGCGAGGATCTCGGCAGCGGATGCGCTGGCCTCGTTGGCGAGCAGGACCACGGGCAGGTCCGGCAGCAGCGTCTTGTTGGTCGATTCGTAGGTCTGCTCGGTCACGGTTCGGCCCTGCACCGAGACGATGCGCTTGCCCTCGGTGAGGAACATGTCGCTGATGCCGACCGCGGCGCTGAGCAACCCGCCGGGGTCAAACCGAAGGTCCAGGATCAAGGCCTTGGCGCCGGATTCCTTGATCTTCTGGATCGCATCCGCCATCTCGTTCATGCTGCGGTCTGAGAACTGCGTGAGGCGGATGTACGCCACGCCGTTGGCCTTGTCGAGCATGTAGTCGGTGTGCTGGTTGGCGTCGTTGCGGTAGCCGCGGACGGTGTCCACCTCGATCACCGCGCGGGTGATGGTGATCGTCTGCTCGTCGCCGGTGAGGTGTCGGACCTTGATGGTGACGTCGGTGCCGGCCTCGCCGGTGAGCTTGCTGACCGCGTCGTTGACGTTGATACCTTTGGTGTCTTCGCCATTGATCTCGAGCACGATGTCGCCGGGCATGACGCCGGACTTCCACGCGGGCGAGTCTTCAAGCGGGGTGATGATGCGGAGGCGGTCCTCGTGGATGTCGATCTCAGCCCCGATGCCGGAGAACGTGCCACGGATGCTGCGCTCGAAGGGCTTGAGGTCCTCGGGCGTGAGATAGACGGTGTAGGGGTCTTCCAGCGACCCAACCATGCCCCGGACCGCGGCCTCGACCATCTTCTTCTGATCCGGCTCGGTGACGTAGGAATCCACCAGCTCGTGGCGGATGTCCACCAGCAGATCGAGCTGATCGAGGGTGGTCAGGTTCCTGGCCGAGACCGTCTGCAACACGACCAGGAAGCAGAGGGTGCACACGACGCCAGCCAGGACTACATGGCCAATGATTTCACGCTTCATAGGAGCCTCGATGTAAAAGTGGGGTACGCGAGCATTCTAGGGACGCTTTGGCGTGGGGCAATTGTTCAACCGGGCGCGAGGCTGATCCATCGGGCCTGTCATGCCTAAAGGTTACCCCCAAAGCCGCCGCCGGAGCCGCACCCAAGGCCCCAACCCCCTGTTACGCACCGGGCGAACCTGCCGTTCATCGGCTGTTCACGGCTTTACGCGGGCGGGTTGAGGGCTTACATTACCCCGCTCGCTCCAAACGACACAGGAACCCCAATCATGGCCATCGAAACCCTTTACGACAAAGACGGCTCCATGCAGGGCCTCGCCGGCAAGACCGTGGCGGTCATCGGCTACGGCTCGCAGGGCCACGCACACGCCCAGAACCTCCGCGACTCGGGCCTCAAGGTCATCGTCGCCAACCGCAAAGACTCGAAGAACGGCGAGCTTGCCATCAAGCACGGCTTCGAGCCTCTGCCGGTCAGCGAGGCCGTGAAACAGGCCGACCTCATCATCCTCACCCTCCCCGACGAGGTCCAGCCCGATGTGTGGGAAAAGTCCGTCGCCCCGCACCTCAAGGCGGGCATGTGCGTCGGGTTCACCCACGGATTTAACATCCACTTCCAGACCATCACGCCCCCGGCCAACGTGGACGTGGTGATGGTCGCTCCCAAAGGCCCCGGCCATACGGTGCGGTGGGAGTACGAGAAGGGCGGCGGTGTGCCCTGCCTCATGGCCATCCACCAGGACGCGACAGGCAAGGCCCGCGATGTGGCCATGGCCTGGGCGCTCGGCAACGGCGGGGGAAAGGGCGGCATCCTCGTCACCACCTTCAAGGACGAGTGCGAGACCGACCTGTTCGGCGAGCAGGTCGTGCTCTGCGGCGGGCTCAGCGAGTCCATCAAGAAGGGCTTCGAGGTGCTCACCGAGGCCGGCTACCCGCCGGAATTGGCGTACTTTGAGGTCTGCCACGAGCTCGAACTCATCATCAACCTCATCAAGCGTGGCGGCCTGGATTACATGCGCTATTCCATCAGCAACACCGCGGAGTTTGGTGATTACTACACCGGCCCCAAGATCGTCAACAACGACACCAAGAAGCGGATGGAAGCCGCACTGAAGCACATCCAGGACGGCAGCTTCGCCAAGGCCTTCCGCGACGACTACGCCAAGGGCTTCCCCTGGTTCAAGAAGCAGCGCGAAGAGAACGCGGGGCACCGCGTCGAGAAGGTCGGCAAAGAGCTGCGGGCGATGATGCCCTGGCTGGACCCCGTGGAGCTTTGATCGCAGCCACCAACCGAGTCGCCTCGACCCGAGGCGGACTTGCCATCAAACCGAGCCGCCCGGTCCCCGAGGCGGACCCCTGCGTGGACGCGTCGGCTCCGTGAAGGCATGACGCGTGGTCGTCCTGTGATGCGAAAAGGCCCCTGGCATGCGGGCGATCCCCTAAATCGCGGGCAAGCCCTACGTTCATCGCAAAAAATTTGGGCAACATCGCGGGGCGTGGCCGAATATGTGGGTAGGCCAACGTTGGTCTTGCATCCAATCGTCTAAATGCCTAATCTGGTGTGTAGATTGGTAGGGTGGGCCGACGATTAGGACACAAGGCCAGTCATGCCCGGCGTACGCGTGACCTGCGGGTTGACGCTGCGGGCCGAAAAATTCGCTTCCTCCTCCGGGGTCCGGTGGCTTCTGCTGCCGGGCCCTTTTTTTATTGGCGGTACCTGAGCGGGAATTAGCCAGGGGTTTCCAGGGTTCTGGGACTTATGTGACTTACAATACGCGAACCCGCCGCTGCGGCATGGCTAAGATTCACGGCCCCCGGTGGTCAGGCAATCCCTGCAACTGCTCACCACCCCGACGACCCCGCTGGAACCGCACATGACTCCCACCTCAATCCCGCTGACGTTGGCTGTGGCGGATGACCCGTTCGCCCGCTGCCTGCAAGCCGCGGGTCAAACTCTGCAGCGCCACGCGTTGACCACGCTGCAACTGAACCTGGGCAAGATGTGCAACCTCGCGTGTCACCACTGCCACGTCGAGGCCGGCCCCGGCCGCACCGAAGTCATGGACCCGCGGACCATGGAACGCATCCTCGCGTGGTTCGATCAGCACCGCGACACGCACGGCATCCAGATCGCCGACCTCACCGGCGGCGCTCCAGAAATGAACCCGCA
This sequence comes from Phycisphaeraceae bacterium, assembly GCA_041743835.1. Classification (GTDB taxonomy): domain Bacteria; phylum Planctomycetota; class Phycisphaerae; order Phycisphaerales; family Phycisphaeraceae; genus JBGTLW01. Next base: position 28,127 of record JBGTLW010000059.1, read on the forward strand.
CTTCCGTGACATGGTGCAGGCGTGGGCGGAGCGCGGCGTCCACATGATCGACCGCTGCAACCTCACCATCCTCCACGAAGACGGCTACGAAGACCTGCCCGAGTTCTTCGCACACCACCGCGTGGAAGTCTCCGCCTCGCTCCCGTGCTACCTCGGCGACAACGTGGACAAGCAGCGGGGAAAAGGCGTGTATAGCGATTCCATCCAAGCCCTGCATCGCCTCAACGCGGTGGGCTATGGCAGGCCCGGCTCGGGGCTGAAACTGGACCTGGTGTACAACCCCGTGGGCTACGGCCTGCCCCCCGCGCAGCAAGCGCTCGAAAACGACTACAAAGCCTATCTCCAGGAACACTTCGGCATCGCCTTCAACAGCCTGTGGACGATCACCAACATGCCCATCAAGCGGTTCGAGCACGCGCTGCGGAGGGACGGCAAGCTCGAGGAATACATGGGCAAGCTGATGAGCGCGCACCGCGCGGAGAATGTCGGCTCGGTGATGTGCCGGAGCCTGATCTCGGTGGGTTGGATGGGCGGGGTGTACGACTGCGACTTCAACCAGATGATGCAGATGCCGCTGGAGCCGCAGGCTTTCGGCCCCGGCGACGACGAGCGCAATGTGGAATCCAACGCCCGCAAGCTCTGGGAGTACGAGCCGGAGGACTTGGTCCGGCGCAGCATCCGCACCGCGGCCCACTGCTTTGGTTGCACCGCCGGGGCCGGGTCATCCTGCACGGGTGCGTTGGGATAAGTGGCTCTAGCGAGTGACCCGTGCGCGGGGGTGATGCGCCAGCCGGAGCATCCAGGGCAGCAGCACCAGCACCGCCATCAGCGCCGCGAACAGTGCCGCGCACGTCAGCAGCCCGAACCCCCGCACCGGCGGGAACGACGACAAACCAAAAAGCCCGAGCATGGAGCCGAGCACCGCAGACGTGCAGATGATGGGCTTTCGCTTGGCCCGCAGAGCCGCGGACACCGCGTCGCGCCACGGCATGCCCTCGCGTTCTCGCCGCAGCGACGCATCGATCAGGTGCGCCCCGTCATCCACCGCGAGCCCCAGCACGATGGACGCGGCCATCATGGTGATGGAGTTGATGCTGACATCGGTGTAGCCCGCGAGCCCGAGCATCGCGAGCACGGGCAGCGCCGACGCCACCGTGATCGCCACGCCGATCCACAGCGAGCGCCAGACCACCACCGCCATGACCATGACCAGCACGAGCGTGACCAGTGTGCTCTGCGCCTGATTGATGACGAGCTTGCGGTCCTGCTCCAGCACCGTGTGGAGCCCGGCGCGGGGCGTGACGGTGATGCCGGGCGGGATGTCGGCCGTGGCGGTTGCGATCACCTGCTCCAGCACCTTGAGGTACTCGATCGAGGGCATGCTGCCGGTGCGCAGGAGGATGAAAGCCTTGTCCCCCTCGGGTGTCCGCAGCTTCTCGATGAACGGCAGCGTGACCGACCCCAGCAGCCCACCGATCAGCGTGTGCGCCACCGTCCCATCGGGGAGGCGGTCATACGCCGGGTCGTCCCCGTGCCAGACGCGGTTGATGAGCGAAAAAGCCTGGGAGTAGTCGTATGCATCTCCGACGCCCTTGACCTTGGCAACCGCCTCGCGCTTGCTGGCAAGGACGCGGAGGAAGTCCGGGCGGGTAATGGACGCTTGCCCGCTGGCCGCGTCGGTAGCCGGGGCATATTCGATCATGAACAGGTTGATCCCCCCGAACCGCTGGTCGATGATCTGGGCCGCGCGCCGGGTCATGCTGTGGGGGCTCAGGAATTCGATCGCGCGGACATCGGTGCGGATCATCGCGATGCCCGGCAGCATCGCCAGCAGGATGAGCGCAACCGGGCCGGCCCACCGCGACATGCAGTAGCCCGAGCGCGACTCTGCCTCAGCCACCGCCGGCCCGGGGTCCTCGGCGGGTGTGTGCGGCAGTGTCAGGCGTATCAGCGCGAGGCCGGGCCCCAGCGTGTAAGCCGCGGCCCACGCC